>CAYHRV010000187.1:0-6559 GCA_964359165.1 uncultured Elusimicrobia bacterium | reverse complement strand
CCGAGTCTCTCCATACGATCGCCGTCGATGCCCGCGCCCGGCAGGCCCGCATGAAGGAGCGCATCGCCGACGCCGGAAGCCGCGGCTCCAAAACGGTGGACGACTCCTCCAAGGACCCGGTCAAGGTCGCCGCGGCCTACGAGGCCTTCGACGGCTTGGCCGCGGCCCGGGCCGAGCTCAACGCCAACGCCCTCTCTAAGGACGCCGCCCGCCGCATCGGCCTGGAGCGGCCCGAGGTCTGGACGGAACTCGTGGCCGGGGAGGAGGCCGCCGCCAAGAAGAGCGGCTTCGAGGGCGCTTTGGCCCTACGGCTCCAGGAGCTCTCCTCGGAGCTCAAGACTCAGGAGGCTGCCGTCTCCCGCATCGAAGGCGACCTCAAGTCCTTTGACGAGCAGGTCCCGACGCTCTTCAAGGGCCGTCTCAAGGAGATGTCCGAGAAAGGGAAAAAAGACTTGGCGGAGTTCAAGACTTCCGAGGCCGCCCCGGAGAAGGCGCTCCACGAGACCGCGAACTCCGCCATGCGCGGCCGCGTCTCCGACCGCCTCGGCAAGGAGAACGCGGAGTATCTCTCCCACCGGGAGCGCCTGGAGAAGCTGGCCATGGCCGCGGAGGGAGTCCTCAAGTCCTCGGTGGACCTGGCCCGCCAGGTGGACAAGGACTTAGGCGAGATGGCGAGCCACGAGAGGCAGCGCCTGGTCTATCTCGGCCTGGCGTCCATGAACGAGCGCGTCCCCGTCACCAAGACCGACGAAAAGGGCAACTCCTATGTGGAATACGAGGACCATAGCTTCACCTATAAGGCTCTGGCCGCCTCGGAGGCTTCGGCGGCGCACGCCTCGGCCGCGAGCGCGCGGGCCGGGGTGGAAGCGTTGAGCAAGATACTCCCGCTGGCGCGCAAGGACGCCGTGCTCCAGGAGGAGCATCTGACCGCGGGCCTTCCCTCGCCCGATAAGACCAAGATCCCCTCCGGCTCGGGGGGCGTCTTCTTCGACTTCTTCATCCCCGCCACCTGGAACCTCTTCGGCTCGCTCTTCAGCGAGTCGCAGGCGAACCAGGCGCGGGCCCGCTTCGGGCCGGTGCTGGGAGGCATCGAGGCCGTGCATCGGGAAGTCGAGGCCCGCCGCGCAGGCGAGGCCCAATGGGTCGGCGAGCGCATCGACCGCGACCTCTCGGGGCAGATGGCCAAGGCGCGGCCTCTCGGATAGCCGGCCGCCGGGCTTATTTCAGGCCGAATTTCTCGATGCGCCGGCGCAGGGCGTCCCGGCTGATGCCCAGGAGGCGTCCGGCCTGCTGTTGATTGCCGCCGGAGCGCTCCAGCGCCTGGCGCACGAGGTCCTTCTCCAGCCCATCGAGCTCCACCCCTCCCTCGGGAAGAGGGAAGCCGCCGGAGCCTCGCGGCGCGGCCTGCGCTCCGGCGGGGGAAGCCGGCAGGCCGGCCGATTCTTCTCCGAGTATCATCATGCGTTCGAGGACGTTGCGCAGTTCCCTCACGTTGCCGGGCCAGGCGTAGGCGAGCAGACTCTTGCGGGTCTCCTCCGAAAGGACTGGCTTGGGCTTTCGCAGGTCGCGGCTCAAGCGCCCGAGCAGGCTCTCGATGAGGGGGGCGATGTCCTCCGGCCGCTCGCGCAGGGGCGGAAGGCGGACTGTGAGGACGTTGAGGCGATAGTAGAGGTCGGCCCTAAAACGCTTCTCGGTCACGGCTTTCTCGAGGTCCTCATTGGTGGCGGCGATGACGCGCACGTCCACGCTCAGGTCCTCGCGCCCGCCGACGCGCTTGAAGGTCTTGTCCTCTATGACGCGCAGGAGCTTGGCCTGCAGGCCGGGCGGCATATGCCCGATCTCGTTGAGGAACACGGTGCCGGGAGCGGCGATCTCGAAGAGCCCCCTCTTGAGGCCCACGGCGCCGGTGAAGGCCCCTTTCTCGTGGCCGAAGAGCTCGCTTTCGAGCAGGTTCTCCGGGATGGCCGTGCAGCTGATCTCCATGAAGGGTTCCACGCCGCGCGCGCTCTCGTAATGGATCGCCCGGGCCATGAGGTCCTTGCCGCAGCCGCTCTCCCCCAGGAGGAGGATGTTCGAGTCGGGGCTCGCGGCCATCTTGCAGGCGTCGGCCACCGCCTTGCGCATGAGCGCGCTCGAGGCGACGATGGAGCCGAAGCTGTAGCGCCCGATCTGGCGCCGGTGAGACTCCGCCGCCCGCCTGCGCAGGACCGAGGTCTCCAGCACGCGGTTGAGCGTCACTTTGAGGGCGTCGAGCTGAAGGGGCTTGAGGATGTAGTCCGCCGCCCCCTCCCGTAGGGCCTCCACGGCGCTGGAGACTTCCGCGAAGGCGGTCATGAGCAGGACCGGGACCTCGGGCCGGGAGTCGCGGACCTTGCGCAGAAGGTCCAGCCCGCTTTCCTCGCCGAGCCGCAGGTCGGTGAGCACCAGGTCCGGGGAGACGCGCTCGAGCATGGCGATCGCCTCGCCCACGCCCGCGGCCGAGGCCGTCTTGAAGCCCGCCGCGGAGAGGTCGGCGCAGAGCGACCAGCGGATGAGCTCCTCGTCGTCCACGATCAGGATGTGGGCTTTCATGGATGGGACTCCCGCGCGGGGGGCTGCGCGCCAGGGCGCGCGGTCCCCGGAGCGCGGCCGTGCTCCCCTCGCGGAGGGGGCGGCAGCCTCACATACGCCGTGGCGCCTTCCCCCGGCACGCTTTCGAGCCAGAGCTCCCCCCCGTGGTCCTCGATGATGCGCCGGGCGATGGATAAGCCGAGGCCGCTGCCGTCCTTGCGTGTGGTATAGAACGGCTCGAACACTTTCTCGAGGGATTCGGCCGCGATGCCGGGTCCGCTGTCGGCGATGGCGATCAGAGTCCCCCCGCCGGGGTCCCTCCTGGCCTGGATATCGAGAGTCCCCTTTCCCCCCATGGCCTGCAAGGCGTTGAGCCCGAGGTTGAGAAGCACCTGCTCGATCTGTCCGGGATCGCCGAACACGGTCGGCAAGCCCGAGCCCGCCTCGCAGACGAGCGAGACTCCCTGCGAACGCGCGCGCGATTCCAGCAGGAAGCGCACCCGCAGCAGGGGCTCGGACAGCTCGAAGAGGCGCTTGCGGGCCTCCGGCATGCGCGAGAAATGCAGGAAATTCTCCAGAGTCTTGTTGATCCGGTCCACCTGGCCGAGCACCTTCGCGAGCACGCCGCGCCTATCGTCCTGCGCGGGCATGCCTTGCTGGAGGACCTGGATCGCGGAGCCGATGCCGGTGAGCGGGTTGCGGACCTCGTGGGCGAAGTTGGCGGCCAGCTCCCCCAGCGAGGCGAGGCGGTCCATGTGCGCGACCTGCCTTCGATACATCCGGTCTATTTCCTCCCGATCCTCGCGCAGGCGGCGCGCCATGGCGTTGAAGCGGTGGGCCATCAGGGACAATTCTCCGGGAAGCTCGGGGTCCAGGCGGGCCTCCAGATCCCCGCCGCGAACCCGCTCCATGGCCCGAAGCATGCGCCGCATGGGCGCTTGGACAGTGGCCCGCAGGAAACCGGCGGCGAAGAGACCGGCCAGGATCAGCGCGACGGCTCCTAGGGCCAGCCTCCGGCGTAGATGCCGGCCCAGCATCTCCCGGGACCGCTCCAGGGGCGCCACGATGCGCACCGTGCCCAAGGTCGTCTTGCCGGAGCCGTGACAGCGGACGCAGGCGGGCCGGTTCAAGACCGGGAATTCCACCTCCGTATAGTGCTCCGGGACCTTGGAGAGCGAAGCGCTCTTCCCGGGAGCCGATCCTTGACGGAAATCACGGGTATTCACGACTTTCCGGTCGGGATCGAGCAGTTCGACGGAGCTGAAAGGCCCGTTCCTCATCATCCTCTCGAACACCTCGTCGATATGCTTGCGGTCTTCCTTCAACATCGCGGAATCGACCAGTCTCCCGATCCCGGGGATGAACGCAGTTAGAGTATTCCTCTCCAGACGATGGTATTCCCTGTGCGTCTCCTGCATATCCAAGACAAGATACACTCCCAGGATGATGCCGAAAGACAACAGCATGGCCAGAAAGAGACGGGCGCTGATCGTCAACCTGGCCTGTGTCCCGGTTTCAAACAAAATATTTTTATCTTTATTTATAAATGATTTTTTTGAATCCAGGGAATCTCCGGGCATGCTTTCTGTCTTGCAACGTAAGTGCCGAAGCGGGCTTCGGCGCGGGGCAACGAAGACGGCAAGCCCTCCTTTCGGAGGGCTTGCTTTGCGGCTGGGCTCGCGAGCTTGGGAGTTCCCGCGCGGCTCAGAATTTATAGGTCAGGTAAGTGCCCAGCACGTGCGCCGTGTAGTCGAAACGGTCGCCGCCGGTCCACACGTAGCGGGTGGTGTTCTCGTTGGCCGAGGCGCCCGCGATATACGCTCCCGCATTGGCGAAGTCATCGAGCGTGTACCTCTCGAAGAGATAGTTGAGGCCGATGCGCAGGTCCTTCATCACCTTGTACGCCGCCCCGGCGCGAACCTCGTGGAGGCGGTTGACCATCGTCGGCCAGGACTGCGCGGCGGCGTTGCCGAGCTTGACGACGCCGTTGGTCATCCCTCCCGCGACGGCGGCGGCCGCGTTGGGATTGACGCTGCTGAAGGCCATCCGGCTGTAGGAGAGAGAATAGCCCCCGTTGAACTCCCAGTTCTCACCGGGCCGCACCGTCGCCTCCACCCCCACGGTGTCCACGTTCTCCATGGTGTCCGTGTTCCAGTAGTTGAGGGGATTGAAGTTGTCGGCGGGGAACTCGGCCGCGTCCCAGACGGTCAATCCGGTGGCGTCGTCCTTGGCCGCGTTGTTCATACGGCTCTTGGCCTGCTCCCGGGAGTAATCGAGGGAGAGGGAGAAAGCCTCCGAGGGTTCGTAGCTGGCGTCGAAGCTCGCCTGCGCGGATTTGCGGCTCTTGAGCCCGAAGCGCTCTCCCGCGCCCAAGGCCTCGTCCTGGTAGGAGCCGTCCACGCCGAAGGAGAGCGTGTCCGAGGGGGTCCAGCCGAAGCCCAGATTGCCGCGGTGGCGCTTGCGGTCGGCCCAGTTGTAGTTGGCCAAGCCCTTGGCCTCGGGGTTGATGATCTGACCGCCGCGCTGATAGTCCGTGACGGTGCGCCGCGCGAACTTGTAGCCGCCGTGCAGGCGGGCCGAATGCCCCGCATGATAGGCGAAACCCGCGCCGGCGCCGAGCTCCTTGGTCTTGTCCAGGCGCATCCCCGTGTAATCCCATTTATCCGAGAAGGCGTCGAGGCTCAGCGTGAGCGGCTGGGCGAGCTCGTAGTCGGCCCCCAGCTCCGTCGTCTGCCGATTATAGGAGGCGACGTCGTTGATGACCTTGGCGCCGGCCACGTCGTTCTTGGTCGTGCGCCAGTAGGACTCACCGAAAGCCGCGTAGCCGGGGAAGAGGATCTGGTCGGAGCGGTTGGCGTAGTCGTAGTAGCGGTATTTGAGCCTGGCGCTAAGCCGGTCAGTCGGCTTGCTGCTCAGGACATAGCTCTGCGTGAGCGTGCGCACCTCGCCCTTGAAGCGCGCGGCCGGGAGCGCCGCGTTGGTGGTGACGTTGGCCGGCGCCCCGCCCACGCCCGCGATGGCGGAGTTGAGCGTATAGGGCAGGAGCAGGTCCTGTTGGTTGACGAGCCCGAAACCGAGACTGCCCGTCAGGCGGCTGTTGAAGGGCAGTTCCACGGAGCCGGAGGCGGTCATGTCGTGCGATTTGGCCGAGGGCGGAAGGGACAACTGGCCGTGCGCGAAGCGCCCCCGGTTGAAGGCGTTGTTGGCCGTCGAGGTGGACATGTTGGTGGCGGCCGCGTCCGTGGCGCGGAAGGGATTGGCCCAGATGAGCGCGGTGTTGCGGTCGTGGAAGTCGGTGAACGTGTAGTCGAAGTCCGCGGACCACTTCCTGTCATAGATTCCGGCCCCGGCGCCGATGGAGGTGGTCTGGTAGTTGATGGGCTCGGCCAGCTCCATGCCGGAGGTGAAGAACTTGTCCGAGGTGTGCGTGAGGCCCGAGGCCCCCTGGAACCAGCGCTCGTAGGTGCCCGAGCCTATCTGGCGCGCGCCCGTGCGGCGTTCGTCGTTGACCTTCAGCCAGACCTTCGCCTCGGGGTTCAGATTGAAGTCCAGGGAAAGCGAGCCGCGTTCGCGGTCGACGCGGAAGGCGGTGGGGTCCGCGATGGACTGCAGGTTGCGTATGACCGCCTGCTGGGCCGCGTCCTCGCCGGTGTAGTCCGTCGTCGGGTTCGGCACCTTCGCCCCCGCGGCGGCTCCGGCGGGACAGCCGCCGTCGCCGGGGTTGAAGCCGTTGTAGCGCTCGCAGCTCGTCTGCTCCAGCGCTTCCATATTCGTCTGGATCTGGCTGGCGATGCCCAGGTTCCCGGTCCCGGCCCCGCTGAGGATGAGCTTTCCCTCGCTGTAGCTGTGCGGCGTCCGGTCAAAGGCCGCGCCGACCTTGAACGACCCGTAGCGCCCGGCCTGCACCTTGTAGGATTCGTCCGCGCGCGCCGCGTTCCTGGCCCGGAGATCGAGGAAGAACGGCTCCTCCTCCCCCTCGGTCCGCAAGCGGAACTCGTTGAAGAGGAAG
>CAYHRV010000186.1:0-6596 GCA_964359165.1 uncultured Elusimicrobia bacterium | reverse complement strand
CGGCTCCAGCAGGGCCTCGAGACCCACCGCCGACCCTGGAGGCACCAGCCCCAGGCGCGTGGGCATGTTGAGTATCTGGGCCGCGGCCTCCGGGGTCCCGCGCAGGAGGGAGCCGCCGCCGGAGAGCACCACCCCGCCGGTGATCTCGGTGTCGGCGAAGGGCGAGGCCTGGACCTGCTCGGCCACCACCTCGAAGATCTCCTGCACCCGGGGCTGGATGATGCCCAGCATGGTGCCGGACTTGACCTTGTTGGAGCTCCGGCCGTCCACGCCGACGTAGGAGATCTCCCCTTCCGCGTCCGCGAGGCGGGAGTCGGCGGCCCCGTGCTCGATCTTGATCTTCTCGGCGGCGGGCATGGTGGTCCGCAGGCCCACGGCCAGGTCGCGCGTGATGAACTCCGAGCCGAGGGGTATCTCCTTGGAGAACTTGATGGAGCCCTCCGAGTAGATGGCGATAGATAGGGTCTGTCCCCCGATGTCGACGAGCAGGCAGCCCAAGTCCCGCTCCTCCGGGGTCACCACGAGCTCGCCCAGGGCCTTGAGGGTGTAGACCGGGGCGAGCACCTCGAAGCCGGCCTCGGTGACCGCCTTGCTGAGGTTGTTGAGGTGGCTGGTCGCCGCGGTCACGATGTGGACCTCGACTTCGAGGAGGGAGCCTTCCATCCCCACGGGATCGGGCACCCCTCTTTGCCGGTCGAGGGAGAACCCCTGGGCGATGACGTGCAGGATCTCGCGGTCGTTGGAGATGGGGATGGCCCGCGCGTTCTGGATCACCGCCCGGACGTCCTCGGGGGTGATCTCCTTGTCGGTGCGGGCGATCTGGCAGACGCCCCGGTTGTTGAAGGATTCCAGGTGCTTGCCGCGCACGCCGAGGACGATCCCCTGCACCATCTGCTTGGCCTCTTCCTCGGCCTTCTCCACGGCCTTGCGCACGGCCCGCGCGGTGTCCTTGATGTCGAGGACCACCCCGCCCTTGACGCCCTTGCAGGGGACGCTGGCCCCGGCGAGGACGCGCATCCCCTGGCCCTCGGGGTCCGGAGCCCCTATGACGCAGGTCACCTTCCCGCTCCCGATGTCCAGCCCCGTCGTCGTCTCCAGCTTGCTCATATTTATTTCAATCGCACCAGTATCTTGCCGTCCTCGAAATACCTCAGATCCACGGCGTTCACCTTCCCGAAGCGAGGCTTCGCGTCCTCGAGCACTTCCTTGAGCCTCTCGAGCTTCTGCCGCGTCCATCTCAAGTCGCCCCAAAAAAGAGCCGTCCCGTCGGCGAGGGCCGCGGTCCAGCCGTCGTCCTCCGGCTCGAACCTCAGCCGCTCGAGCGCCGCGGGCAGCGATCCGGGAGCGCGGAGCGTCTCCACGAACTCGGCCAACGGGCCGAGCATCCCGCCCTGGGGCCAATGCGTCAGGTCCAGTTCGGGGAGGGACGCCCTGTCATAGGTCCCCTCCGCGGCCTCGAACACCTCGCCCTTGCCGTCCAGGTAGCCAGCGCGCTTGCCGCCCTTGGCCACCGCGGCCCGGGGCTCGCGCAGCTCCACGCTGATCTCCACGCTGCGCCGCTTCCAGGACCGGCTCACGCGCACCCTGCGCAGGCAGGAGAACCTCTTCTCGAGCTCCGCGCCGACGCGATAGGGCTCGAAAGGCCCCCACGCCTCCCCTTTCCCGCCGACCGCCGAGAGGAGCTCCCTCTCCAGCGGGGCCGGAGCGCCCAGAACGGCGACCGAGTCCACCCGAACCCAGCGCGGAAGGAGCGACTGAAGGGGGAGCCGCGGCCCCCAGGAAGACCAGGGCTTGGCGCGCAGAAGCCCCGCGCCCGCCGCGGCCAGGACGAGGAACGCCGCGCAGGCGCCGAGCACGCTCCGGCGGCGCTCCCGCGTCTTAGGCCTGAGCCGGACGCGGTGCTTCTTCACCCACCACCTTCATCTCCAGCTCCAGCTCCACGCCCCGGCGTTCCCGGACCTCGCGGCGGGCCAGCTCCACCAGGGAGAGCACGTCCGCGGCCGAGGCACCCTTGTCGTTCTCGATGAAATTCGCGTGCAGCGGGGATATCCTGGCCCCGCCGATGGTTTTTCCCTTCAATCCCGCTTCTTCTATGAGCTTCGCCGCGAAGTGTCCTGGAGGGTTCTTGAAAATGGATCCCACGTTGTAGGCGTGTATGGGCTGGGTCTTCTTCCGTCTCGACTGGAAATCCCGTACGCGCGCCATTATATCACCTTTGTCCCCCGCTTTCAATTCGAGCAGGACGCCCAGGACCAGGCGGCCTTGAAGGCTGCTCCAACGATAGCGGAATTCGATGTCCGAACGGCGGAGGACCGCGGTCTTGAGCCCTTCCGGATCGAACACCGACACCTCCCGGACCAGGTCTCCGATCTCCCCGTCGCGGGTGCCCGCGTTCATGGCCAGGGCCCCCCCCACGGTCCCGGGCACGCCGATGAGCGGTTCTGACCCGGAGAGGGAGCGGGAGGCGCAGCGCGTCACGAGCGCGGGCAGGCGCACTCCGGCGCCGGCCCGGACCAGGAGCTCGCCCGGGAAGCGGATCTTCTCGAACTCGCCCCGCAGGCGCAGCACGATGCCCCGGATCCCACCGTCCCGGACGAGGAGGTTCGAACCCCAGCCGATGACGAATACCGCCTTCCCCATGCGCCGCGCGAGCCGGTAGAGGCGGGTGACTTCGCCCGCGTCCCGCGCCGCCACGAAGGCGTCGGCCGGCCCCCCGATGCGGAAAGTCGTGTGCCTCGACAACGGCTCATCAAAGCGCGCCTGCGGGAAGGCGCGGGCCAGGGACGCTTTCCAATCCTTCTCCATCCTTTCCCGATTATAGTAACTTGAGGGCGTCCAGGGCGGCGGAGAACTCCGACGGGGAGCGGGTGCGCCGCTCCGGGTCCGCGGCGAGGGCCTTCGCCACCGCCTCCTCCAGCCCCGGGGGAACGGCGCCCAGGCGCCGCGAGAGGGGAACAAGCTTCCCCCCCAGCTTGTTGACCAGCATCCCGGCCCCGACGCCCTCGAAGGGCAGTTCGCCGGTCAGCAGTTCGTAGAAGCAGACGGCCAAGGCGAAGACGTCCGACTCTTTGCGCACGGAGCCCTGCTCCTGCTCCGGCGCCATGTAGGCCGGAGTCCCCGCGACCGTGAGGGCGGAGACCCGCGAGAGCGCGTCCTGGACCTGGCGCGAAAGGCCGAAATCCATCACCTTGACCCGCTCTCCGGAAACCATGATATTGGAGGGCTTGATGTCCCTATGCACGACGCCCTGGGAGTGCGCGTGCTCGACGGCCTCGCACGCCGCGCCCAGCCAGGCCCGCGCGATATCGACGGGGACGGGTCCCCGCTCGCGCAGGAGCTCGGAGAGCGTCTTCCCCTCCACGAACTCGAAGACGAGGTAGGCGTCGTCCTCCTCCTCGAGCACGGCGTATATCTCCACGATGCACGGGTGCTTGAGCTTGGCCACGATGCGCGCCTCGGAGAGGAATCGCGCCCTTTCGGAGGGGTCCCGCGCGGGGCCCTCGCGCAGCTTCTTGATGGCCACGCGCCTATCGAGCGCCAGGTCCCGGCCCTCGAACACCTCCCCCATCCCTCCGGAGCCGATCTTGCCCAGAACCTCGTAGCGGGAACCGATGCCCTGGACCCCCTCCGCAGCCGGAGGCGTTATCTGCACTTCCCGCGTCGAGGCGGCACCGGCTAGATAGGCGATGAGAGCCAAGCCCGCCGCCGCGGCCGCGGCCAAGGAATAGAGCGGCCAGCGGCCCTTGGGGGCGGCGGGAGGGGAAGCGGGGAGGAGATCGCGCTCGAAGAGGAAGAGAGCGTCCTGGTTGGTCGGGATCTGGAGCGCCTTCTTGTACAGGGGCTCATAGGCCGCGCTCAAGGAGGAGGCGGCGCGCAGGGAGGAAAGCATCCACTCCCGGCTATGCAGGCCCTCATGGGCGTACGCCTTCATCAAGTAGGCGAAGACGTTGCGCCGTTCGCGCTCGAGCACGCTCTCGGAATCCTCGAGGGCCGGGGAATGCTTCTTGAGGCGGTTGAAGGCGAGGGAACGGCTGAGCAGAGAAGGCGTGTCCTTGGGGGAGAGGAGCAGGGCCTCGTCCGCGTCCCGCCGCGCTTCCTCATAGAGGCCGAGCCTGTTGTTGGCCATGGCCCGCAGAGCGAAGGCTTGTGTGTTGCGCGGGTCCTCCTCCAGCGCGCGCGAAGCGGCCTCCTTGCTCCCCGCGAAATCACTAACCGCCAGCTTGGACACGGCCGCCTTGGCAAGCTCCGCCGACCGCTCCTGGGCCCCGGGAAGCCCCCGGCCGGATTCCCTCCGGGCGATCTCGCGCGCGGACGCAGCTCCGAGACCCGGCCCTCCCTCGGCCACCGGAGCGCCGCGCTCGTCCCTCTCCCCCTCCGCGCCTTGGAACGCCTCGCCGATGGGAGGAAGCCGGACCTGGGAGACGCGGCCTTCGGAGAGTTTGAGGAGGGCGCCCGCCCGCCGATCGGAAGGGTCGAGCTGGAGCGCCAGCCTCGCCGAGAGCGCCGCGGTCTTGAAATCCTTCATCCCATAGGCCGCGCCTCCGTAGGCGGTGAGGGTGCGCGAGTCGGCCTTGCCGTTCTCCAGCGCGAAGCGCAGATGCTTCTCCGCCTCCGGATAATCCCCTCCCCGCAAGGACGAGTCCCCATAGGCGAAACGCGCGCCAGTGTCATTGGGATCGTTGTCGACCCAGACGCGCGCGGCATCCCTCTGTATCTCCGCGACCTTAGATGCGGGAATCGGATACTGCGCCGGGGTCGGAGAGTCGACGAGGTCCGGACGCAGAACATCCAGCTTTTGATAAAGGACGGGAGCTTCCTCCGGTTGCCTCGAGAGGCGGTCATGGACGCGATCTTGCAGGCCCTGCGCCTTCTTTTGATTCGAGACGTCGTTTTGATACATCCCCGGGAAGACCGACCGCCAATAACCGTCGTCCTTCCAGATCCCTTTCGGATGGGGATGCAGAGTCGGGACCGCGTTCGGTTTTTTAGAGGGCGTCACCCACGGCGCCTCGGGATCGAGCGGGACGAATGAAGGATAGCGCTCTTCCTCGTTCTTATTGGGACCGTTCTTCCCATGCGTGCCATCCAGCACATCCTGGGCCCCATCGACGACATCGGCGACCGTTTGCTGGGCCTTGCTCACCGACTCGATGGTATTCTGCTCCTTTCCATCGAGGGGATCGTCGTTGTCGCCGCCGCTCGCGGGCCAGACCAAGAGCAGGCTCAAAGGGAGCAGAGAGAGGCGAGGGCTCGGGACAGGGGCCATACTCCTGAGTGTAGAGCCCCCGGAAAAAAATGTCAATGGTCCTTGCGGGCGCTCCCGCGCCGAGCTATGCTATCGCCGTGGACGCCCGCAGGGATAGCTTCCGCCTCATCCGCCGTTCGATGCTCATCGCCTCCGGCCTCTGCCTGCTCAAGGCCCTGACCGGCCTGGCCACGGGCTCCCTGGGAGTGCTCGCCAGCGCGCTCGACTCCTGCATGGACCTCTGCTCCTCCGCGGTCAACTTCGTCTCCCTCAAGATCGCCCTCGCCCCGGCCGACGCCGAGCATCCCTACGGGCACGGCAAGGCGGAGCCCCTGGCGGGGCTTTTCCAGGGCGCCTTCATCGCGATCGGAGGCCTGGGACTGCTCGCCGAGGCCTTGCGCAGGTTCTTCTCAGGGGCTTCCTTGGAGCACGGCGCCTGGGGCGCCGCGGTGATGCTCGTCTCGACGCTCTTGAGCGCCTTCCACGGCGCGCGCCTGCGCCGCGCGGCCCGTGAGAGCGGATCGACGGTCATGGCCGCCGAGGGCGCCCACTACGCCGTCGACGTCGCCTCCAACCTGGGCGTGGCCGCGGCCCTGCTCCTGTCCCAATACGGCGGAGGCCCTCTTTGGGATCTCGCCGTCACGGTGCTCGTCGCCGGCTATGTCCTGAAGGCCTCGATCCCCATCCTGCTCTCCTCGGTGTCCGAGCTCATGGACGAGGGCCTTGCCCAGCCGGTGCGCCTGGAGATCGAGCGGCTCATCCAAAGCCACCACCCCGCGATCGTGGGATTCCACCAGTTCCGCGCCCGCCGCGCGGGCAGCCGCCGCTACATCGAGCTCCATGTGGAGATCGCCGGCGTCACGGATTTCCGCCAGGCGCACGACATCGCCGAGTCGCTCACGCTCCGCATCCAGGAAAGCGTCCCCGATTCGGAGGTCCTCATACACTACGATCCGGAAGGGGCGGACTAAAGGTCCGCGCTCATGGGCAGGGAAGCCTGGGAGCGGATGCGCTCGAAATACGCGGCGTACGCCGCGACCCGGGCCGCTTCGTTGAAGAACTGCAGATTCTCGAAATTATTCTCCCGCGCGTTCTGAGTCCAGTTATAGGACCCCGTCTCCAGCAGGAGCCCGTCGAACACCGCGAATTTGTTGTGCTGGACTCCGCGCTCTCCGTCCAGCCCGTTGGAGAGGCGCAGGTCGAAGCCCTGCTCGACGAACCAACGCATCTCCTCGAGCTGGCCGAACTGGGCCCTATCGAAGACGAGGCGCACGCGCACGCCCCGCTCCTTGGCGCGTGCGTTTTTCGGACCAAATCCAGCCACCGTCTCGGAGCAAATCCAGCCACCGTC
>CAYHRV010000185.1:0-6627 GCA_964359165.1 uncultured Elusimicrobia bacterium | reverse complement strand
GCCGGGCGCAAGGCCGGGCTCTGCGTGCGCGTGCACGCCGAACAGCTCAGCCGCAGCGGGGGCGCCCTGCTCGCCGCGCGGCTGAAGGCCGAGTCCGCCGACCATCTGGATTTCGTGGAGAAGGCGGACCTTCTCGCCCTGCGCGAGGCCGGGACCATGGCGGTGCTGGCGCCGGGTTCCAATCATTTCCTCGGGCTGGAGAAGTTCCCCGACGCGCGGCGCATCATCGACGCGGGGGTTCCCCTCGCGCTGGCCACCGACTTCAATCCCGGGACCTGTCCCTGCTGGAACATGCAGGAGATCGTCTCGATCGCGGTCTATCGCATGAAGATGACGGCCGAGGAAGCGCTCACGGCCGCGACCGTCAATGGAGCCTACGCGCTGGGCCTGGGCAAGACCCACGGCACCCTGGAACAGGGACGCCAAGCGGACCTCGTCCTCTTCGACTGCGCGGACTACCGCGAGCTCGCCTACTGGTTCGGCGCGAACCTCGTCAAGGCGGTGTGGAAGAAGGGCAGGCTGGTCCACGGAACGCTATGAAGGAGACCCCCGCGACACACGCGCCGAGACGTCGATCCTATCGGCGCGGCGGGGGCTTTCGGGGGCCGCGTTCGGTGTTTATGAGGGTATTGCTTTTTGACGTGGACGGGACCCTGGTGCGCGCCGGCGGAGCCGGGCGAAAAGCGCTCGACCGCGCGGTGTTCCGGCTCTACGGCAAGCGCGGGACCTGCCGGGAACTGGACCTGGCGGGCAAGACCGACCTGCGTAATTTCTCGGAGGCCGTGTCCGCGGCCACCGGCCGCGTCGCCGGCCGCCGGGAGATCGACCGCCTGCACCGCGAGTACCTGCGCATCCTCCCCTCCCAGGTGAGCCGGGCGGTGCGCGAGGGCCGCTACCGCCTCTGCGCCGGGGTGGCGCCGCTTTTGCGGCGCTTGAGCAGGGAGGAGGGCGTGCTCCTCGGCCTGGGCACCGGCAACGTCGAGGAAGGGGCGCGCATCAAGCTGGAGCCCTCGGGGTTCAACAAGTACTTCTCCTTCGGGGGGTTCGGATCGGACTCGTTCCATAGACACATCCTGCTCAAGAAGGCCGTCCAACGAGCCCGCAAATTGCTCAACGGCCACGGGCGCGCGGTGCGCGCCGACAGGGTATTCGTCATAGGCGACACTCCTCTGGATGTGAGGGCCGGCCGTGAGGCCGGCTTCAGGACCGTGGGCGTGGGGACGGGGTTCGCCGGCTGGAGCGAGCTGGCGGCCTCGAAGCCGGACCATCTGGCGAAGGATTTCAGGAGGATCTCACAATGGCTCGATTGGCTGGGGTTGAAAAAAAAGACGGCGGCGCGGTCCAAGGGACGGATGAAGCGGACATGATAGACGCGGTCGTCGCGCGCCTGGCCGCCTCGGCGCGCAAGACCCGCCGGCTCCCGGCCCACGCGCGGGCCAAGGCCCTCGAGGCCGTCTCCGAGGGCATCCGCACCGAGCGGGAGGCCTTCGCGCGGCTCATCTGCGAGGAAGTGGGAAAGCCCCTCAAGGAAGCGAGGCGCGAGGTCGACCGGGCCGCGTTCACCTTCCGTTGGGCCGCGGGAGAGGCGCTCAGGGCCGTCGGCGAGATCGTCCCCTTGGACCTGGACGCGGGAGGCGAAGGCCGCCTGGCCATGATACGCCGCGTGCCCCGGGGCCCCTGCCTCTTCATCACGCCCTTCAATTTCCCGCTCAATCTCGCGGCCCATAAGGTCGCCCCGGCCATGGCCGTGGGCGCCCCCTTCCTGCTCAAGCCCGCGCCGCAGGCGCCCAAGACCGCGGAGAAGTTCTCGGCGGTGCTCAAGGCCTCGGGTTGGCCAGAGGACGCCTTCGCCGTCCTCCCCTGCTCCAACGAGGCGGCCGAACGGCTGGCGCGCGACGACCGGTTCGCGGTGCTCTCCTTCACGGGAAGCGCGGGCGTGGGCTGGAAGCTCAAGGCCCTCTCCCCCCGCAAGCACGTGGTGCTGGAGCTCGGGGGCAACGCCGGGGCCGTGGTGGCATCGGACGCGGAGCTCCCCTGGGCCGCGGCGCGCTGCGCCTGGGGCGCGTTCTATTACATGGGCCAGGTCTGCATCTCGGTGCAGAGGATATTCGTGGAGGAGCCCGTCTACGACCGCTTCAAGGACTATTTCCTCAAGAACGTGGCCGAACTCAAGGCCGGGGACCCGAAGGACGACTCCGTGGACATCGGACCGCTCATCGACGCCAAGGCCGCGGACCGGGTGGAGGCGTGGATCAAGGAGGCGGTCTCGAAGGGGGGGCGGCTGCTCGCCGGAGGCACGCGGGAGGGGAACCTCATCCATCCGACCGTGGTGGAGGACCCGCCTCAAGGCTGCGCTCTCTGTTGCGAGGAGGTCTTCGGGCCGGTGGCGACGCTGGAGAAGGTCCCTTCCGTCGACGAGGCTTTCCGCCGCATCGGCTCCGGTCGCTACGGCCTGCAAGCCGGGGTATTCACCAGGGACATGGATTCCATCCTCGCGGCCTGGGACGAACTCGAGGTCGGGGGCATCATCGTCAACGACATCCCCTCCTATCGCTCCGAGGCCATGCCCTACGGCGGGGTCAAGGAATCCGGGGTCGGGCGGGAGGGGATCCGCGCGGCCATGGAGGAATTCACCGAGCCTCGCACCCTGGTGCTCAGGAGGTCGATGTGAGGCTCGTCGAGTGCGTCCCCAATTTCTCCGAGGGACGGGACAAGGCGAAGGTCGAGGCCATCGTGGCCGCGGCGCGTTCGGCGCCCGGGGTGCGTGTCCTCGACGTGGAGACGGACCCCGATCATAACCGCTGCGTGCTCTCCTTCGTGGCCCCGGTCGAGGCCGCCGTCGAGGCCGCCTTCCGCGGGGCCAAGCGCGCCGTCGAGCTCATCGACCTGAACCTCCATAAGGGGGAGCATCCGCGCATGGGCGCCGTGGACGTCATCCCCTTCATCCCCGTGGCCGGGACCACGATCGCCGACTGCTCCGCCCTGGCCGCGGAGCTCGGCGCGCGCATCGGCTCCGAGCTGGGCGTGCCCGTCTACCTCTACGACCGGGCGGCCCGCAGGCCCGAGCGCGCGGACCTGGCCAAGGTGCGCAAAGGTCAGTTCGAGGGTCTGCGCGAGGAGTTGGGGAAGAACCCGGACCGCGACCCGGATTTCGGCCCCCGGCGCATCCATCCCACGGCCGGGGCCGTGGCCGTGGGCGCGCGCGAGCAGATCATCAACTTCAACCTCAATCTCAAGGGCGTGTCGATGGAGGCGGCCAAGGGCATCGCCAAGAAGATCCGGACCTCCGGCGGAGGGCTGCCCAACCTGCGGGCCAAGGAGATCGGCCTGGCCGCTCAAGGCCTGGCGCAGATATCCACCGTGCTCACCGACTACCGCGTCACCTCCCTGGCCGCGGTCCTCGACGCGGTGCGCTCCGAGGTCCAGGCCGCGGGCGGCGAGATCGTCGGCACGGAGATCGTGGGATTGCTTCCCCGAAAGGCCTTGCTGGACTTCGCCGCCGACCGCCTGCGCGTCAAAGGCTTCGATCCCGCGGTGCAGGTGATCGAGGACAGGCTGGAGTCCCTCGAACGCGGTTGGGAGGCCTCGGCGGTGAGCGTCGCCGACGCATTCGCGAGCACCGACCCCACGCCCGGGGGAGGTTCGGCCGCCGGGATCGCCGGAGCGATCGCCTGCGCCCTGGGGGAGATGTCCTGCGGCGTGAGCATGGGAGGCAAGAAGGTGGACGAGGCCCGCCGCGCCGCCCTAGGTTCGGCCGCCGCGGGTTTCTCGGCCGCGCGCGCCCGCCTTCACGGGCTCACCTCCGAAGACGCGGCCGCCTTCGACGCCTTCATGGATACCTTCAAACTCCCCAAGGACGATCCCGCGCGGGCCGCGCGGATGAGGGACGCGCTCGTGCGCGCCGGCGAAGTCCCTCTCGAGACTGCCCAAGCCGCGGTCGTCGCCCTGGGCAAGGTGCGCGAGGCCGCCCCGCTGGCCATCGGCACCGTGGCCTCGGACCTCAACTGCGCCGCGCACCTTCTGCGCGCGGCCGCGCTTTGCGCGCTCGAGAACGTGCGCATCAACGCCGATTCCCTCAAGGACGCGGAGGCGGCCGGGGGCGTGCGCGCGGCCGCCGCGGCGGGCGGGGCCCACCAGGCGGGGGCCGGGGGGGCGCCCCCCCGGGGGTGAGGGGGGTGCCGCTGGGGGGGGCCGGCGGGGGGGGTGGTGCCCTACGGGGGGGGGGGGGGGGGGCGGCGCCCCGTCGTATCCGGGGCTTCCCTCCCGCGGGGTAGTAAGAAATGAAAAGGAAGCTCTTGATGAAACGGCAACGCGCCCCTGGGACGAGCATCCTCCCGCGGGGAGGATGCTGACATGACATTCCCCGTCGCCTCCCTGGTCCTAACCGTCCTCGTGGCCGCGGCCGTGGGGGCGTTGATCCACGCCTACGGCGGAAAGGAGTACCGGTCCTGGGCCGTGCCCGTGACCGGGGCGCTCCTCTTCGGAGGGGTCGGCTACGCCTACGACCTGCCGGATTGGGCGGTGATCGGCGGCTTCCTCATCACGCCCTTCGTCTTCCACCGCACCGTGCGCTCGAGGCTCGATAAAGCGGCGCGGCGCTTGCCTCGGGTGGAACTGCCCGAGGAGGGTTTGACGCTCAAGCGCATCCCGGACCCCTCCGGGAAACATGTGGCGGTATGGATGTCCGTGCCGGGGGAGGAAGCTCCTAGAGAAAAAGGCCTATTTCCAACGGAGAAAGCTATAGGGGAGGAGGGGGGCCTTGCCCAGGCCCCCCTGATCATAGCCCTGGATTTCATCGGGGAAAAGGACGATGAGTATGAGGTGGTGCTCTGGACCGAGGCGCCCAAGCACCTGCCCGGGGAGTTGGTCCTGCATCATCGGGATTCGCAGGGGGAACTGCGCAGCCGGCTCTCGAGCCAAAATCCGATCACCGGGATCGACGGCCTTCCCTTCGAGATCGAGGCGCGCGCGTTCCCGGACGAATACGCCTTCCGGGTGCTGGACCTGCGGGGGGTCTCCGCGGTCGCGGAACTCTACTCCCTGCGCACCGAGGACAGGGAGATATTCGTGCATTCCCTGGAGAAGTCGATCCGCGTCGTCTCCACCGCGGCCTTCTCGGAGGAAGAACTCTTGCGCCTGCTCAAGGCCGCCTCCGTTTTTTTTCGGAAAGTCCTCTCCTCCTATAATTAGCATCCTCCCCGCGGGAGGATGCTCGTTGCAGGGGCCTACTCTAGGATAATAGATCGAGGCGGTAGCCGAGGCCGCGCACCGAGGAGACCTTCTTCCCCCAGGCCCCCAGCTTGTCGCGCAGATGGCCGAGCGTCACGTCCACGACGCGGCTGGCCACGTCGATGCCCGCCCCATAGCCCCAGACCTCCTGGAGGATGAACTGGCGGCTGAGGGCTTTGTTGCGGTGGGAGAGGAGCAGATGGAGGAGCTCGAACTCCTTCATGGAGAGCGCGACCTCGCGCGAGCCGAGGGACACCTTGCGGCTATCGAGGTCCATCCTCAAGCCGTCGGCCTCCAGCGCCGACCCTTCCGGCGCCGCGCGGCGCAGGAGCGAGGCCACCCGGGCGGAAAGCTCCTTGGTGCTGAAGGGCTTGGGGAGATAATCGTCCCCTCCCAGGCGCAGGCCGGCGACCTTGTCGGCCACGGTGCTCTTGGCCGTGAGGAAGAGGATGGGAAGCGAGGAGAAATGGGGGTCTTGGCGTATCTCCTGGCAGAGCTCGATGCCGTCCGCGTCCGGGAGCCTGCGGTCGAGCACCACCAGGATGGGCTTGGCTTTCTTGAGCAGGTCCCGGGCCGCGGCCGCGGTCTTGGCCGTCCTGGGCTCGAAGCCGTCCTCGGAGAGCACCTCGGAGACGAGGTCGAGGACCGAGACATCGTCATCAACTACCAGGATGATTCGCTTCATGTCAGCATCCTCCCCGCGGGAGGATGCTCGTCCCAGGGGCGAGCCGCCGTTCCATCATGACAGTAGTATAGGCTCCCCGAAAGCCCCCGTCAATGCCTTCCGGCTGTCTGTTGGAATATCTCCTCCAGGACTCGGGCGCCCGGGACGGGAGGGAAGGGGACCTCGATGAGGCGGGCGGCGGTCGGGGCGATGTCCTCCAGGGACGCGGGCAGGTCGTGGCGCCCGGGCGATATGCCCGGCCCGGCGAAGAGCAGGGGGACGCGCGCGTCGTAGTCGTAGGGAAGGCCGTGGCCCGTACCCTCCGGACCGTCCGCTATGAACACGAAGGGCTTGAGGAGCACCATCAGGTCCCCGGACCTGCCCGGGCAATAGGCCCGCTGGAAAACGGCCGCGTACGAGGAGGAGTCCGTAGCGAAGCCCTCCAGCCGGTCCGAGGTGAAGACTTTCGCCACGCTGTCGAGCCCCGCCAGGGCCGCGGCCGCTTCGCGCAAGAAAGCGTCCCGGCCCAGGCCGGACCGGGCGGCGCCGGCGCGGTCGAGGTGGATGTTGGGGGGGAATCCCGCCTCGATCCAGCCCCCCGGCCGCGCCGGTCCAGTAAGCGGACGCGGCACCGCGCCCCATCCGGGGCCGCCAGGCCGCGCGGCGCGGCCGTCCTGCGCGCCGGGGCGCGGGGGCCGCGCCGCCCAGGCCCGCTCCGCTTGGGCGAGCCAATC
>CAYHRV010000184.1:0-6635 GCA_964359165.1 uncultured Elusimicrobia bacterium | reverse complement strand
TACTGCTTCGCGGGGCTGGTGTTCGATTGGCTCGTCTACGCGGCCTGGGTGGTCATTCCGGTAACGGCCACGGGGCTCGGGGCCTCCTCCACCCAGCTCGGCCTGCTCCAGACCGCCTCCACCCTGGTCTACGCGCTCAACTGTCTCTGGGTAGGCCGCATGGCCGACCGGGCCTCGAAGAGCCTGCTCGCCCGCTCCGGCTGCGTCCTGGCCGCCCTCGCCTGCCTAGCCCTCTCCCGGGCCGATTCCCTTGGACTCCTCTTCCTCATCGTCCCGGTGCTCGGCTTGGCCAATAGTTTATTCTGGCCGAGCGTCGAGAGCGCCCTGGGCTCGGAGAGCGGCCCTAAGGGACTGGAGAAGGCCGTCGGCCTCTTCAACGTGCTCTGGTCCGCGGGCAAGAGCCTCGGCTTCTTCCTCGCCGGGTGGATGATGCAGGCTCTGGGAGCCGCGTACGCCATGTACGCCGCGGCGGCCTCGGCCGCGGCCGTCGCGCTCTTCTACCCGAACGCGGGACCCTCGCGGTCTCATGAGGACAGGGAACCGGCGCGCGCCGAGCTGTCCGCGTACCGGACCATGGGCTACATCGCGAACTTCTTCCTGCACGGCGTCGGCGCCGTGCTGGCCACGCATTACTTCAAGTACCTGAGCGCGGCAGTTCCGGGAGGGACTTCGCCCAAGGCTTTCTTCGGCCTCTTCCTCGGCGTCGTCTTCGGCGCGCAGACCCTCCTATTCTGGGCGCTCCTGCCCCACGCCCGCTGGACATACAGGCGAGACCTGCTCTACGGCTCACAGCTCCTGGCCGGAGCGGCCTGCTTCACCCTGACCCTCACCCGGGACCCGGGGCTCACGCTCGTCCTCGCCCTGCCCCTGGGCGCGGGCTTCGGCTTCGCCTACGCCTCCAGCATCTATTACAGCCTGCATGGGCCCTACGACCATGGGAAATTCTCGGGCATCCATGAGGCGGTGGTGGGGATGGGAAACTTCGTCCTCGCCCTGGGCGGGGGCCTGCTGGCCGACGCTCTGAGCGACCTCCGTGCCCCTTATTGGCTCGGCGCCGGAGCGATCCTGGCGGCCGTCCTCCTCGAAGAGGCGGCGTTCCGCCGATGCGCGCGGGCGCAAGAGACTTGACGATGGATTTAGGGCCGTGGCATACTAAGAGCCTATCCCGATGCCCCATTTCGACTGCAACCTCGGCTTTTGGCCTGCGTCTTCGCGCTGCTCGGCTTACAGGCCTTCAGGCCTGCTCGCCTCGCATCACTTCGACTCGGCTCAAAATCCAAGGTTTCGCCTTGAAAGCGGGTATCGGGATAGGCTCTAACCCTCCATGAGCGGACCTTCGCGGCGGGAATGGATCATCGGCGTCTTAGCGGCGGCCTTGTTGGCCGCGGCCGCGGCTTATTTCGCTTTCCGTCCGGATGGGTACTTTCCGATGGTCGAAGCCCGCCTCGAGCCCGATAAGGCGGCACAGTCCGCGGCGCTCGGGACCCCGAGTGCGGGAGATACGGAGCTCGCGGGCTCCGATGAGGCCCCGGCCGAGGCGGCCGAGACCCCCGGCTCACCCAGCGCGGAACCGGCTCCGGCCGATGCGCTCCTGGGCGCCGAGACCGAAGACGATGTTCCTGCCGCCTCCCCAGCGCTGGGCGGCGCCGGAGGAGGCCTACCCGGCCTTCCGGGGTCCGGAGCCGGCATGGGAAGCCCGGCCGGCGGCGCGGAGCGCTCAGGCGGCCGCCAGGAGGGCGCGGCCGCCGGGAAAGACCCCGCGTCGGGCGCGGGGAGTGGGCGCACGCTGAGCCCGATCCGGCACGGGTCGCCTTCCCCAGCGGCCCGCGACGCGGGGGCCGGGGAGAATGAGGCGGCTATCGCCCATATCGGCAGGATTCTGGCGGGCGCGGGCATACTCCAGGGCCCGGGCGGGAGCTCGCCCTTCCTTCAAAGCGCCCTTCGCGGAGGGAAAGGAGGCTTGCTCTTCGATCCCAACCGGGTCGCCGCGGCCGGAGGCCGCACCGGCCAGGGCCAGATGTCCATGGAGAAGAACAGCGTGGTCACTCCCGAGAACTTCGACCTCTCGGCCAAGGGGCTGGGCGCCTCCAAGGGCAAGGAGCCTCCCGGGCCGAAGATCCCGGCGGGCAAGGCCCCGGCCCTGCCCTCCGCCCATCTGCCCTACATCCTGAAAGCGGCCCAACAGACCGGCGTGGACCCGGCGCTCATCGCGGCCACCGCGGCCCGGGAATCGAATTTCCGCTACGGCGCCTACCGGGCCGAGCCCCATCTGAAATCCGTGCTCTGGAAGGAGGCCCCGGGCAAGCCCGCGCAGAAATACTTCGACGGCTCCGTCGGTCCCATGCAGGTCCTGCGCTCCAACTTCCTATCCCGGGGCATAGACAACGACGCGGACGCCAACAACCTGGCCAACAACTACCGCATCGGCGCCCAGATCATCCGCGGCGACATGAACGCGTTCCCCAACAACGCCTGGAAATCCGTCGCGGCCTACAATGTGGGGGTTTACGGGGCCAAGATCGGGCGCGTCCCGGCCAACAACTACACCGACACCATCCTGTCCTGGCGCAAGGATTACGATAGGGCCATCGCGCCGTACCGATGAGAGTGCTCTGCTACAACACCTGCGCGCTCCCCGGCCTGAGCGGGGACATCGGGGAGCGCTTGCGGCGGGCCTGCGCCGCGATCGTCGCGATGAAGCCGGACCTCATCCTGCTCCAAGAGGTCTTCCTAAGGAGGCATCTGAGGCTCCTCTCCTCCCACCTGAGCGATTGGCCGCACCGCTTCTCGGGCCGCCGTTCGGTGATGCGTTTTTGCGGAGGCCTGGCCGTCTTCTCGCGTTTTCCCATCCTATCGGCGGCCTTCGCCCCCTTCCGCGAGCAGGGCTCCTGGCTGAGGTTCTCAGCTCTAGCCAGGCTGAGCAAGAAAGGCGCCATGACGCTGCTCATCGAGGGGCCCCGACATCGGGCGATCCAACTGCTTCTGACCCATCTGGTGGCCGACTACCGGCGGCCCGGAAGGCATGCCGCCGACCGGCGCGCCGACCCCTACTCCCGCTTCCAAGCCGGCCAGATGAGCGAGCTGGCCGGCCGCATCCTCGGCCTCGACGCCCAAGCGCCCCTGCTCGTCTGCGGAGACTTGAACCTGCTCCCCGACTCGCCTCTCCTCTTGGATCTTATGGCCCGGACCGGCCTGCGGGATTCCATGGCGGGCCGGCGCTCCGCCAGCATGATCGGGCGCCCATTCTACCGCGTCCCCTTCGACCCCACCCCGTGCAAGAGGCTCGATTACGTACTCTTCAAGCCCGGAGAAGCGGGCTGGCCCTCCAAGGCCAAGGCGCGCTATGCCCTGCGCGAGCCGGCGCGGCTCCTGAGCAGGCGGGTGACGACGCTCAGCGACCACTACGGCCTGCTCGTCGAACTCCGCTAGAAAATAAGTTAGAGTCTCGCGTGGAAAAACGGGAGGGCGCCCTCCATTTCGTCGGGGTCTGCGGCAGCGGCATGAGCGCCTTGGCCCAGTTCCACGCCATGGGCGGGGGGGAAGCCTCGGGCTCGGACCGCTATCTCGACCGCGGCGAGAGCGCCCCGGCTCGGGCCGCGCTGGCCGCCTTGGGCGTGCGCCTTTTCCCGCAGGACGGGACCGGCGTCTCCCCGGCGATCTCCGAGGTCGCGGTCTCCTCGGCCATCGAGGAGTCCAACCCGGACTTGGCCAGGGCAAAGGCCCTGGGCTTGCCCATACTCCACCGCTCCGACCTGCTCGCCCGGCACGTCCACGCCATGGGGACCATCGCCGTCTCGGGCACCAGCGGGAAGTCGACGGTCACGGCCATGGTCTTCGAGATACTCGAGCGCTCCGGCCGCTCGCCCTCGGTGATCACCGGAGGGGACCTGCTCACCCTCAAGGACCGCGGCCTGCTCGGAAACGCGCTGCGCGGGAAGTCCGACCTGCTGGTCGTGGAAGCCGATGAGAGCGACGGGAGCCTCGTGCGCTACCGGCCCTGGCTGGGCGTGCTCCTCAACCTCGGCAAGGACCACAAGGAGCTTTCGCAGCTGCGCGAGATATTCAGGACTTTCCGCTCCCAATGCTCCCGCTTCGTGGTCAACGGCGACGCCGCGAACATGGCCGAGTTCCGCGAGGCCCGGGAGGGACGCCCGCCCGAGACCTTCGGCTTTTCCTCCTTCTGCACCCTCCAAGGCGAAGGCCTCCTCCTTGCGCCCGGTCTGGTCCGCTTCAGCGTCCGGGGAGTCCCCTTCTCCCTGCCCCTCGACGGCAAGCATAACGCGGAGAACGCTCTCGCCGCGGCCGCGGCCTGCCTGGAAGCGGGAATCTCCCTGGAGGAGTCGGCGAAGGCGCTGGCCTCCTACCGGGGCGTGTCGAGGCGCTTCGAGCTCGCAGGCGAGAGCCGAGGCGTGAGCGTCATCGACGATTACGCGCATAACCCGGACAAGGTTCGCGCCGCCCTCGCCGCCGCCCAGCTCAGGTCCGGCCGAGTGCTCGCCGTTTATCAGCCCCACGGCTACGGACCCACGCGATTCCTCAAAGACGACCTCATCGCGGCCTTCTCCGAGTCCCTTCGCGCCGAGGACAGGCTCTGGCTGGCGGAGATCTATTACGCGGGCGGCACCGCGGTCAAGGACATCTCATCTCGGGACATCGCGGACCCCGTCGCCGCCAACGGGAAGAAGGCCTTCTTTCTGCCCGAGCGCGACGCGATCGCCCGGGCGATCGCCCAAGAGGCCCGCCCCGGCGACCTGATCCTCGTCATGGGCGCCCGGGACCCGAGCCTCAGCGCCTTCGCCAAAAGCATCCTCAAAACCCTCGCCGCGACTCCCTGATCCCAAGGTCACAAATTGTGACCTTAGGAACTGAATGGGGTCCTCAATCGTACATGTATCATGAACGAATCAACCTCCCTGTCACAGCTGATCCATCGTATCCGGGGACGACGCGTCATGCTCAGCTTCGACTTGGCCGGACTTTACGGCGTCGCGCCCAAAGCTCTCGTCCAAGCCGTGAAGCGCAACCGCGATCGATTCCCCGCTGACTTTCTATTTCGTCTCGATTTCGCCGAGGCGCGGGAATTAAAAGATGCGGGCGCCCGCCTTGGTTGGGGCACTTACGCGAAATACCCTCCCTTTGCATTCACCGAACAAGGTGTCGCAATGCTCTCGAGCGTCCTCAGAAGCAAGAAGGCGATCCGTGCCAACATTTCCATCATGCGCGCCTTCGTGAAAGTGCGCGAACTCAGCGCGCAAAACTGCGAAATCCTCAAAAAACTTCAGGACCTCGAAAAACGAGTCAACCGCCACGATGCCGACATCGGCGGACTCATCGATGCAATCAGAGAGGATGTCTTGCCCGAATCCAGCCGCCAGATTGGATTTAGACCCTGACGCTGATAACCTCGAGAAATATCTGTCAATGGAACTTTTTCGCCCCTCATCCGTACATGATGATAGAGGCCCCCATGGACCAACCCAGAACCGACGATGCGATCCATGTCGAACCCGGCGAGCCGGGAAGGCTGATCGTCCGCTTCCCTTATTCCCGCGAAGGCGTCGAAAAGATCAAGACAGTCCCGGGCCGCCGCTGGCATCCCGTCGAGAAGTATTGGTCGATACCCGATACCGAGGAGGTGCTCGCCGAAATGCGGACCCTCTTCGCCGGAGAGCCGCTGATTTTTCCACCGGAGCCGGCCCCCTGGCCGGCTCCGCCCAAGGAACTGCTGGACAGTATCCGCCGTGCCGCTCGAGCGCGGCATTTGAGCCCTCGCACCGAAGAGGCTTACATGGGCTGGGCACGGCGCTTCATCCAACGGACCGGCCCTAAAATAGCTCAGTTCGGAGAAGAGGAGATCGGGCGGTTCCTCTCCAGCCTGGCACAGGACGGCCATGTCAGCGCTTCAACCCAGAACCAAGCATTGCACGCCCTGCTCTTTCTGTACCAAGAGGTCCTCGGAAAAGAAATCCGCCGGATCGAGGGCGTAGTCCGCGCAAAAGAGCCGGTCAGGATCCCCGTGGTGCTCAGCCGTGACGAGGTGCGAGCGGTCCTGGGGCTCATGAGCGGGCCCACGCGTCTGATGGCCATGCTCCTTTACGGCGCGGGACTCCGTCTGCTTGAATGCTGTCAACTGAGGGTCAAAGACATCGACTTCTCCCAGAACCAGGTCATCGTCCGGGCCGGCAAGGGGAACAAGGACCGCCGCACCGCTCTTCCAACGATGATCCGCGAGCCTCTCACGCGGCATTTGGAAGCGGTCCGGCGGACGCACCAGGAAGATCTTCGGATAGGCCTTGGGAGCGTCGCGCTTCCGGGCGCGCTCGACCGGAAGTATCCGAACGCCCCGAAAGAGTGGGGCTGGCAGTGGGTTTTTCCCGCCACGAGCCACTACGTCGATAGGGATACGGGGCGGCGGCGCCGCCACCACCTCCACGAATCCGTCCTACAGAAGGCTTTCCGGGAGGCACGGCTCAAAGCGGGCATCGCGAAACCGGCAAGCTGCCACACCCTGCGCCACAGCTTCGCCACGCATCTCTTGGAGGATGGCTACGACATCCGGACCATTCAAGAACTTCTGGGCCATTATGTGGTCAGTTCTGTTATGTGATGTGTTGCCGTTGTTGGTCGAAAGGAAG
>CAYHRV010000183.1:0-6694 GCA_964359165.1 uncultured Elusimicrobia bacterium | reverse complement strand
CGATACCCGCTAGCTTTGCCCCGAGAGGGAATCGAACCCCCATCCTCTCCTTAGGACGGAGTAGCTCTATCCATTGAGCTATCGGGGCGCGGTCCGCCGCAGGAATTGTAGCAGATTGGCCGTGTCTTTCAGGGCTCCAACTCCTCCTCTTTTTTCCGGCGTCCCACCGCCCATTGATAAATGACGGGAAGCACGACAAGGGTCAGCAAAGTGGAGGTCAGGATGCCTCCAATGACGACCGTGGCAAGCGGCCTCTGGACCTCGGCCCCGATCCCGGTATTGAGGGCCATGGGCACGAACCCCAGGCTGGCGACAAGCGCGGTCATGGCCACCGGACGCAGCCGGACCATGGCCCCTTCCCGCGCGGCCTGAAGCGGCGAGGCTCCCTTGGCCCGCAGTTGATTGAAGAACGTCACAAGGACCATGCCGTTTAGGATCGCGATGCCCATAAGAGCGATGAATCCCACCGCGGCCGAGACGCTCAGCGGGATGCCCCGAAGGGCGAGGGAGAATACGCCGCCCGTCATCGCCAGGGGGATGGTGACATAAACCAGCAAGGCCTGCCGGAAGCTTCCGAACGCCTGCCAGAGAATGACAAGGATCGCCAACAGGATGAGGGGCACGATCAGGGCCAGGCGCTTGCGGGCCCGCTCCAGGTTCTTGAACTGGCCGCCCCAATTGAGGGTGTAGCCCTGCGGAACTTTCAGGTTCAAGTCGATGGCGCGCCGCGCGTCCGAGACGAAGCCGGCGATATCGCGGCCGGAGAGAAAAACGGCCACGGCCGCGTAGCGCTGGGAGAAGTCGTGCGAGATGGTCGTGACCTCGTCCTTTATCTGAAAGCCGGCGACCTTGTGCAGGGGTATGCTTCCCCCGTCTATGCCTACCGGCAGGGACTTGATCGTGTCTATGTCCTCGCGCTGCTTCTCCGCCACTTTCAGCACGATCGGGAAGCGCCATTGCTGCTCGTAGAAACTGCCCACTTCCTTGCCGGCCATGGCGGCCTCCAGGAGATCGTTGACCTGATGGATGTTCAAGCCGTAGCGGGCGATGGCCGGGTAATCGAGCCGGGCGCTCAGGACCGGGCTCTTGCGCAGCGCGGTCAAGGCGTCCATCTCCACCGCCTCGGCTCCGGGGACCTTCTCCAGGATCGCGATGGCCTTCTCGATGAGTTCGGTAAGCACCGGCAGATCCTTGCCGTAGATGCGCAGGGTCACGTCGGCGCGGCTTCCTTCGAGGATCTCGCCGACGCGCATCTCGATGGGCTGATTCTCGCTGACCTCCTGTCCCGGCGCCTCGCGTTCAAGGGCCTCTTTGATGGCCCCATAGAGCTCTTTCTTGGTCCGCCGCCTGCCGCCGGCCGCGGCGGGCCACTGGGAAATATCCCTTTTCAGGATCACGAAAGTGTCGGACAGGTGGACCCCCATCGCGTCCATGGCGGCTTCGGCCGTCCCGACGCGGGAAAAGACCGTTTCCACTTCCGGGAACTTCGCGATCACGAGGTCGCTCTTCATCTGCATCTGGATGGAAGCGTCCACGCCGATCTTCGATGACCGGGTCAGGTTGATGACGATGTCCCCCTCGTCCAAGGGCGGCATGAAGTCCGCGCCCATGCGGCGATAGAGGAGCAGGGCGGCGATGAGCAGGACGATAGCCGGAGCCAAGGCGAGGAGGCGATGGCGCAGGCTTATGTCCAAGACCGGTTCGTAGAGCCTGCGCAGCATCGCGAATGCCCGGGTCTCTCCCCCCGCGCCGCCCTTCGGGGCGCGCAGGAAGACGCAGCCCAGGACGGGAATCAAGAGAACGGCGACGAGAAGCGAGGCTCCCAAGGCCATGAGAACGGTGACGGCCATGGGATGATAGAGCTTGCCCTCGATCCCCTCCAAGGACAGGATCGGCACGTAGACCAGCATGATGATCAAAAGGCCGAGGGAGACCGGCTTGACGACCTCCGCGGCGGAGTCGAGGATCAAGGATACCCGACGCTCCGGGGAGAGGTCGCCCCGGTGCTCCTCCAGGCGTCTTAAGGCGTTCTCGATCATCACCACGGCCCCATCCACGAGCAGTCCGAAGTCGATGGCTCCCAGGCTCATGAGGTTCGCGGAAAGCCCCAGCCAGCGCATCCCGATGGCTCCGAACAGCATGGAGAGAGGGATGGCCAAGGAGACAAGCAGCGCCGCCCGGATGTTGCCCAGGATCACAAGGAGGACGACCACGATGAGGGCCGCCCCTTCGGCGAGGTTTTTCGCCACGGTCTTTAAGGTGGCGTTGACGAGAGTGCTCCGGCTGTAGACGAGCTTGACCTGCACGTCGGGCGGCAAGGGGGCGTCCTTAAGGGCTTGCTCCGCGTCCATCGCAACCTGCCGGGAGTTGGCCCCGGCGAGCATCAAGACGAATCCCAACACCGTCTGCTCGCCGTTGTAGGTCGCTCCGCCCACCCGCTGGGCGTGGCCCTCGCGGACGTCAGCCACCTCGGACAAGGCCACGGGCTTGCCGCGCACGTCCAGCTTTATCGGAATGCCGCGGATCTCATCGAGGTTTTCCACGCGGCCGGAGGTTCGGACGATCACCTGCTCGCCTTTGGGCTGGATGTAGCCTCCCCCGAAGTTTTCCCCCAGGGCTTCAAGACGCTCCGCGATCTGCTCGATGGTGAGGCCGTAGCGGTCCAGTTTTTCGGGATGCACGTCGATGTGGATCTCTTTCTTGTAGCCTCCGATGGAGTCCACTCCCGCCGCGTTGCGAACCGACCGCTTGAGATAGGGCACGATGACGAAGTCGTGGAGCGTCCGCAGGGTGAGCAGACGCTCCTTCTCCGGCTTCAAAGCCAGGGGGCTTCCGGGCTTAGGCAAGACCACGTACATGGCCACTTCGCCCAAGCCCGTCGTGATGGGCGCAAGCTCCGGGGAAAGACCCGCCGGGAGTTCGCCTCGGACGCTCTGGAGCCTCTCAGCGACCTGCTGGCGCGCCCAGTAGATGTCGGTCCCGTCCTCGAAATTGATGACCACCTGGGAGAGGCCGTATTTCGAAAGGGAGCGCACCTCCTTGACGCGGGCGATGCCGCTCATCTCGGTCTCGATGGGAAAGGTGACGGTCTTCTCGATCTGCTCCGGGTCCAGGGCCTTGGTGTCGGTGTTGACCATCACCTGCACGGGGGTGATGTCCGGCACCGCGTCCACGGACATGCCGGAAACGGCGTAAAGCCCAAGACCCGCGCCAAGAGCGAAGAAAAGGACGACCGTGACCCTGTTCTTGAACGCCCACTCCAGTATTCGTGTCATGTCGGTTCCCCTAAAACGAGCCGAGCCGCGCCAGCGAGTCAACCTCGCCGGCGGCGGTGAGAAGCTCGGCGGCCTTGGCCGCCAGACCCAGTTGCGCGTCGAGCACGCGGACATAGGTCTCTGCTGCCGAGCCGTCGAGCTCCAGAAAGGTCAAAAGGTCCACCTGCCCTTTGCGAAAGCCCTCCTCGGCCTCCTCGAGCTGTATTTCCAGCTCGGCCAGGAGGCTTTGCGGGTACTTGACGATGATCTGGCGAGCCGCCTCATATTCCACGAGAGCGCGGAGAAGTTCGGCCTTGAGCTTCTGCTCCGTAAACCCCAGCAAACTCTCCTCGGCCAGCCGCCTCTGTTCAGCGCTCCTGATCGCGGATCGGTTGCGGTTCCAGGAGGGAAGCGCCAAGCTCAGGCCCAGGCCGTAATTCTTCTCCGTCTCGGCGATCCTGCCTTCCTCGTAGGACGCGACGAGGGATGGGTCCGGCAGACCCTCCCTGGAGGCCAAAGTCCTTTCCAGCCCGGCGCTCTTGACCACGAGCCGTTGAATTCGCAGATCGGGGTTGTTCTCCAAGGCCCGGGCCAGCCACTCTTTCTCGTCAAGGCTTCTTGTTCCCGCAAACCAGGGGGCTTCGATGTCCGGATATTTCCCGGACTCAAGCGGCACGTACGCCTTCAGTTTTTCGAGCGAGGCCTTGAAGCCCGCCTGGCTTTGGATCGCGTCGGAAGCGAGGCTCTTGAGCCGGTTCTCAACGATGCGGCTCTCGGCCTTGCGCTGGGGCGTCGGGAACGCGCGTCCCGCCAGGTAAGTCCGGATGAGGTCGAACCGCTTCTGACGATTCTCCACGAAGGCGGCCTTGCGGCGGTCGGCGGAGTACTCGTAGGCCAGTTGGGCGACGTTCAGCGTGATCGATAGCCGGGATGCGTGACGCGAGACGCGCCAGGACTCGGCTTCGAGGTCGAGGAGTCCGCCCCTCAGGCCCGGTTTGCCCAGAAGCGGCAGCGGTTGCGCCAGGGCCAGCTCGTAGCGCGGGCCGCCGAGCGCGGCTTCTCGCCTGCGTCCTGCCAGGAAGTCAAGCGAGGACCCCTGCCAAACGCGGGCTTGCGCGGCCAAGAGGCGTTTTTCCTCGATGCGGGCGTCCAGTGAGCTGAGGAGCTGCGTGTTTTGAATCGCAAGGTCTACGAGCTTCCCCAGAGTATATTTTTCCTCTGAAGGTGGAAACGCGGGTTGTCCCAGCGCTTGATGGGCGCACAGGAGGGCGGGAAAGGAAAGAGCGGCTCTCCACAACCGGATACGGCGTGCAAAACCGAACATGAAGCCTCCTGTTTAGACCGCGATGGAAAATGGAACGACGATTTAGGGGTCATAAAGAAATAATATGAGCAATTGACCAGGGCGATATTGGAGCGAGACAAGGCGCGACGAATGAGCATACCCGCTGCGGTATGTGAGTGAGGAGCAACGCAGTCGCAGCCCGATAGCGCCCTGGCCCCCGACGGGGGAGGCCCATCTTTGGGCCATTGCGTCGTCGCTCGTCGGTTACAGTGCGCTGCGGCACTGCGCCCTCCTCGCTTCTAGCACTGACTCCAAATCTTGGGCCTCCCAATTGCTCATATTATTTCTTTACGACCCCTAGGAAAAAGACGACGGATGGGGGCGGCGGGAAAAACGCGCCGCCTTAGGCGGGAGGAGCCCGATCGGCGGGCTTGAGGGAAAGAAGCGGGCCGGGCGGCTTGGGGGGCCCGGTGTCGAAGAGGGCTTCGCGGACGGGCGGGACGGGACCCGCCCCGTTCGGGGCGGGAGAGAGGATGTCGGCGGCCGCGCCGCCGGGCGGACGGAGGAGGGAGGGAGGAGCGGTCGGAGGAGCGAGGAACTCGCCCGCCCGCGCGACCTCGTGGTGATGCGCGTCGCCATCATGCCCGTGAGAGTGCGCCGAGCCGTCATGGAGGTGGGCGTGGGCCCCGAGGACGGAGTGGCCGGCGGCGTGGGCGAGCGCCGCCAGCTGGGGAGAGGAGAATAAGAGGGCGAGCCCGCAGAGGGCGGTCAAGGGCTTGGGGAGCATCCGTTCCGTGTCCTGCAACGGCGGGGAGTGTATCACTAGTAGTGGATGAGCGTGTGGATGCGGCGGCCCGGGAGCTTGTCGCGGCCCTTGAGGAAGTCGAGCTCGATGAGGAAGCAGAGCCCCCGGATGTCGGCCCCCAGGGCGTCGAGGAGCTCGCAGGCGGCGCGCGCCGTCCCGCCCGTGGCGAGCACGTCGTCTACGAGGAGCACCGGGGCGCCCTTGGGCGCGGCGTCCGCGTGGACTTCGATGGAATCGGAGCCGTACTCCAGGGCGTAGGAGGCCGAGAGCGTCTTGCGGGGGAGCTTCCCTTTCTTGCGGATGGGGACCAAGCCCGCGTCCAGCTTGCGCGCGAGGGCCGAGGCCAGGAGGAAACCCCGGGATTCGATGCCCGCGACCAGGCGTATGCCCGCTCCCTCGAAGGGGGCGGCCAGGGCGTCGACTAAGGAGCGGAAGGCGTCCGCGTCGGCGAGCAGGGGCGTGATGTCCTTGAAGACGATCCCTTTCTTGGGGAAGTCGGGGACATCGAGGATGAGACTCTTGAGGTTCGGGGCCGCGGTCGTCATCGCCGTCTGGGCTTGCCCTTCCTGCCGTTCTTGCGCAGGGGCGTCGGATGGTCCGCGGTGACGCGCCCCTCCGGGATGATCTGCCCGAGGATGTCGGTGCGCGGCTTGGGGATGTGCCAGCCCGGCTGGAGGTTCGGGCTGCCGACGCCCCGGGGCTCGTTGAGCTCGATGAGCCCCATGCGGTTGGCCACGCGCCGAAGGCGCAGGAGCGCGCGCTCCTCGATCTGCCGGATGCGCTCGCGCGAGAGCTTGAGGCGCTTGCCGACCTCCTCCAGGGTCATCGGCGACTGGCCGGTCAGGCCGTGCCGGAGCTCGAGGATGACGCGCTCGCGGTCGCCGATCTCCTGCAGGGCCTGCTGGAGCTCGTCGTGGAGCTTGAGGACTGAGATCAGGTTCTCGGGGCTCTGGGCGGAGGACTCCGAGATCATGTCCTCCATCGTGATGCCCTCGTCGTCCGAGTCGATCGGGTTCTCCAAGGAGCCGATGCCCTTGGCCGCCTCGGCGGCGTCGAGGACGCCGCGCACCTGCCGGGCCGTCCAGTGCATCTTCTTGGCCATCTCGGCCAACGTCGGGTCCCGGCCGAGCTGGGCGTGCATGAGCTCCCATTGCTTCAGCCACTTGCGCAGGGCCTCCCAGGCGTGGGGCGGGATGCGGATGGTCTTCGACTGCTCCTCGACGGCGCGGCGGATGGACTGCTCGATCCAATAGGAGGCGTAGGTCGAGAAGCGGTAGCCCTTCGACGGGTCGAACTTGTCGATGGCGTGCATGAGGCCGAGGTTGCCTTCCTCGATGAGGTCCAGGAACT
>CAYHRV010000182.1:0-6746 GCA_964359165.1 uncultured Elusimicrobia bacterium | reverse complement strand
CCCGGGTTGCAGTTGTATTCGACGTGGCACTGCCCGCACTGGAGCTTGGTGTCGTATTTCTTCAGGAGCGCGATCTTGCGGAATCCGCCGCGGAACTCGAGCACCTCGATGGGGGTGGCCTTGGGGTCCTTGTGCCAGAGGGTGTCCTTCTCCGGGCGCGAGAGCGCCGCGATGAGCCCGTCCCGGACGATGCGGGGCTTGGCTCCGTGCGGGTCATGGCAGTAGAAACAGTTGAGGCCGTTCTGGAGGGTGCGGGCCAACTCCACGACGTTGGAGGTCCTGTCCCACTTGGCCTGGGGGTCCGGGTCCCCCATGAACTTCCAGCGCAGGATGTGGTCCTGGGTCTTGCATTGCAGGCAGGTGGGATTGGCCGCGGCTGCGCTCTCCTTGAGGAAGGGTTTGTGTTCGCTGTTCTCGGGATGCTTGTCCTCCAGCACATCCCAAGCCTTTTGAGGTCCTTTCCCGACCACATATCGCCAGCCTTTCTTGGGCTGGAAACGGCCGCCGTAGGCCCTGTCGACGACCAAGTGGTCGATGAGCATGGCATTGTGGCTGCGCGGGGAGTTGTGCTCCTTGGTGAACCCGTGTCCCATCATGAGCTTGTCCCAAAAGGGGTTGGGCGAGCGTTCGATGAGCTGGGATTTCTCGATGCGGGCCGCCTTCTTGAGGTTGAGCGTCCCGAAGCTGTCGAGTTGGTCCTTGTGGCAGCCCCCGCAGGTCTCGGGCCCCATGCGCGTTTCGGGCCGCTTGGAGGGGTCGTCAAGATGCTCCGCCGTCCCCGCGTGGCAGACGGCGCAGGAAAGCTTGGCGTGCGCCCCGCCCTTTTTTAAGACTTCGATCTCCGTGTGGCAGGCGAAGCACGCGGCCTCCGCTGGAGGCCGCGTCGGTGCGCCGTGGGACCGGGCCGTAGGAATGAGCAAGACTAGCGGAAGCAGGATGTTCATTCGAGACTCCTCCGATTCAGGACATGGCTGTACAGAATTGGATCAATAAAATCACCGGGAAACATTCCTGCCATGGGAAAATGCAACGAATCCGCCTCCTCTCGGAGGTGGATTATCGGGAGGAGTCCGGCGGCTGTCCCTTCATCGGAGTGACCGTGTAGAGGGCCCCCCGATACCATTCCTGGGGGGGCCGCGAACGCTTCAGGAAGCGTTCCACCCGGAGATCGAACACCTTTCCGTCCGTGCCCGCGGACTCCAGCGCCGCGGCGACGATGTTGCGGCCCTCGACGAGGGGGGCGTAGTTCCATAACAAGGACCGGCCCTCCGGTTTGAGGAGTACGGGCAGGGCCTTGGCGAGGCGTTTGAGCACCCCCCCGCCGATGTCCCCGTCCCAGAACCCGGTAAAAGACGGGCGGGACGGCCCGGGAGGGGGGGAGTCCCAGACGGCGGGCATGCTCCAGAAAACGGCGTCGAAACGCTCTTCGGGGAAACGAGGCCGGTTCTCCTCGTCGGCCGCGTTGTCGCCGACCAGGGCGCGCACCGCGAAGCCGGCGATCTTCGCGGTGGCCCGGGTGTTCGCGACCTCGAGGGGATTGATGCCGATCACATGGATGGGCCGGCGGGTCCGCAGGGAGGCGATCCATGTGTCCACCCCGGTGCCGGGCCCGATGACCAGGATGTCCGCCTCCGGGGAGAGGTCGAACTCCTTGTAGACCCCCTGGAGATAGGCGAGCTCATCGGGGGTCAGGTTGGCCAGGGCGTAGACCGTGGGAAAGGTGGGGATTACGACGCGATGCTTGCCCGGCGCCGGCTCTTCGAAGAGCCGCAGGAAAGCTCCGGTCTCGAGACTGCCGAGTATCCTGTCCTTGGGCGGGTCTTTCGCGAAGGCCAGGGGAGAGAAATCGTTGGTGTCCCAGGCCCCGCTCTCGGCATCGAGCTCATGGAGGCGGTAGGGAAAGGGCGGATGCAGGAATTCGGGATAGGCCTCTCCGAGAGCCTGGAAACGCTCCTTCAAGAACGCGCCGATGAGGGCCTGGTCCTCTCGGTAGACTTCGGCGAAGGCCCGCCATTTCGCGGTCCGGGCCGTGTCCGAGTCGCCGGGGACCTCGAAGTGGTAGGGGCTGATGTCGAAGAACTTGGGCCGGATGGCCTCCCAATCCTCCCGGCTCCGCGGCAGAGGGGTCTCTGGAAACACCGGGAACACGGCGATGAGCCTATCCCCTCCGGCATAGAGGAGGTCGAAGCTATGAAGGCGGATGAGCCGGGTGTTGGCCAGCTCCACCTGGAGTATCTCCAGGCCGCGTGCGGCGAACATCTCGGCAGGGGGCTCGGCGTCGAGGGTGAGGCGAAGCACGCGCGAACCGTCCGGCCGGTCCGCGGGGCCTCCCACGCGCAGGCCCTCCCGAGGCCGGATGTCGAGCAGGTCCAGGGCGCCGAGGAGCTCGTAGGCCGCGACGGCGTCGATGGCGGAGCCCTTGATCGGGAGGGTCTGCTCCGCCTCCGCGAGCGCCGGGCATACGGTCGCCGACGCGATCAAGAAGAGATTTAAGAACGGCTTCGCCATGCAATTAAGAACTGCAACATTTCCGCCGGTTTGGGCTCAGTCCCCGGATTCGAGGTCGCGGAGCTTGAGGTAGAGGGCGGCGGCCAGGAAGGCGAGAAGGAGGGTGGCGACGCCCAGGCCGATGCGTCGGTGTTTGAAATCCAAGATGGCGTCGAGGGCGGATTTCCTCGCTTTTGCCGAGGCGGCCATGCCGCCGCCGGCGGCTTGGGCCACCTTTTCCGGCTGGAAGGTGTGCACGGCGGTCTTGGACTGGTAGAGGGCCATGCGCGCGGCGTCCAGGGCGTCCCGGGCCTCGGCCATATCCATGCCTTTCTCCTCCGCCTGGGCGATGGAGGATTCGGCCGAATGATAGGATGAGGCCAAGGCCTCCAGCCCGGCCTTCATCGAGGCGGCCGCTCCCATGGCGGATGAATCCGGCCGATGGCAATTGCGGCAAAGCCCGGTCTGAGCAGAGAGGAGCTCCACTCCGGGCCTTTGGATGTCATGGTGGCCGTGGCAGGTGGCGCACATATGGAGAGCGCGCTTCTTCCAGGGCTTTGCCATGGGGCTCGAGTTGAAGGAGGCCTCGTTTCCGGCATGGCACATGCCGCAGACATGGCCTATGTCCGCCGCGCCGGGCGGCGCGGCGCCGTGATTTCCATGGCAGGTGTTGCAGGCCGGGGCCGCGCTGTCTCCCTTCTCCAGCAAGGCCTTGCCGTGGACGCTCTTGAGGTATTTCCCCAGTTGGCCGGCATGGCATTTCGCGCAGGTCTGCGGGATGTTCTTGGAGTATACCGAGGAGGTCGGGTCCTTGGCGGGGCGGATGGAGTGCGCCGGGTGGCAATCCGCGCAGGAGGCCGCTTTCAGGTCGCCGGCCCTCACCTTCGCGCCGTGCGCGCTCGTGAAAAACTTGGCTTCCTGATCCACCGGGAGCGAGGGGGCGTGCTTTTTCATGAAGCCCGGGTCGGAGTGGCAAGAGCCGCAGAAGCGCGGCATGTCCGCCTTGGACGGAGCGCCCTTGAAGCTCGCGTCCTTGGCCTCGCCGATGTCCTCCTTGTCCGGGTTGCCGCCGTGGCAGGAATGGCAGGAGAGGCCCTTCTCCTTGTGGATGTCCCGGTCGAAGGCGGTCACGATGGCCTTGTGCTTTTCCCCCAGGGTCGCGTGGCAGGACACGCAGCCGCTCCCGGCGCGAGCGGGCGCGATGAGAAGGCCATGCAGGAGCAGGGCAAGCGAAAAAACAAGGACAGGAGAGAAATCCCTCTGCATGAAACGGCGGATGGAACGGGAATCCGCGGGATTCCGTCCGTTCACGAGAGGTGCCCCCATAACGTCATGGCCGCCAGAGCGGCCATGACCACCGTTCCAACATAGCGGACCGCCCTGTCCCGCGTCTCGGCGGGGAGGGCGGCGTCCCAGAAAGGGACCAGGGTCCAGAAGGCCCCCGCGGCGCTTATGGCGCCGATGCCCCAGAACTCGCCCGGGATGAGCAGTATGCGCGCGGGAAGCACCTTGAGGAGCTGGTATTGGGCCAGGAAATACCACTCGGGTTTTATCCCCGCCGGCGCCGGGCTCAGGGAATCGGCTTTCCGGCCCAATTCCCAGGGGAAGAACACGGCGAGCATGCACACCAGATCGAGGACCAAGAGCCATAGGATGAGGTCCCGCACGAAGAAGCCGGGGAAGAAGGGCATCGTGGACTTGGCCTCCTCCTCGTGCGCCATGCCCTGCACCTGCACGAAGAGCAGGTGGGCGCCGATGCCGAGGGTGAATAGGGCGGGGAGGACGGCCACGTGGAGGCCGAAGAAGCGCGAAAGCGTGGCGCCGCTTACCTCCTCTCCGCCCCGCACGAGCTTGAGCAGCCAGCCCCCAGCCAGCGGGACCTGGCCGATGATGTCGGTGCCCACCTTGGTGGCGAAGAAGGCCAGCTCGTTCCAGGGCAGGAGATAGCCGCTGAAGCCGAAGGCCATGGCCAGGGCGAGCAAGGCGCAGCCGCTCACCCAGGTGAGCTCCCGGGGTTTTCGGAAGGCCTTCATGAAGAATACGCTGAACATATGCACGAAGATGAAGAAGACCAGGAGGTTCGCGGCCCAGGAGTGCACGGAGCGCATCAGCCAGCCGAACGCCACCTTGGAGGAGATGATCCGCACGCTCTCATAGGACGCCTCGGTCCCGACGCGGTAGTACATCAGCAGGAGTATGCCGGTCGCGACCTGGACCAGGAACAGGAAGACGCAGACGCCTCCCGCGTAGTAGAAGACGCTCCAGCGGTGGACGGGGACCCGTTTATGGGAAGCGAACGAGAGGAGGGCGCGGACCTGGAGGCGCTCGTCGAGCCAGTCGAGGACCGCGGTCATGTCGATCGCAGGATGAGGACTTCCTCGCCGATGAGCTTGACCTCGTACTTGTCCAAGGGCCGGGGAGGGGGGCCGGAGATGTTCTTGCCGCTCAGGTCGTACTTGCCGTTGTGGCAGGCGCACCAGAGGAGGTCAGTCTCGCTCCGGTACTGGACCAGGCAGTCCAGATGCGTGCAGGTGGCCGAGAGGGCGTGGAAGGCGCCCTTCCCGTCCCGGACAAGGAGGACGGGCTTGCGTCCGAACTTGAGTATCTTCCCCGTTCCGGCGGGGAAGTCCGCGGCCTTGCCCGCCTTCAGCGAGTCCGGCTCGGGCTCCGCGTCCTCGGGAGGGATGAGATAGCGCAGGACCGGATAGAGGACCGCCGAGAGCGAGCCGAGCGCCCCGGAGAAGACGGCCAGGCTCAGGAATCTCCTGCGGTCCATGTCAGCGGCCCCCCCGTGGGGGGACGCTCATCTCGGGGATGAGGCGCCGCTTCATTGGGAGTTTCCTCTTCATTTATTGCCAGCGGGGAGGATAGCGAATTATGGACAACGGAGTCCATAATTAGCCGCGAAAACGTCCTGGAACCTCGTCTCCTGACTCGCGCGGAGCCTCCCCAATCGCCAGCCTCTCCGATGGAGAGCTACTCCGGCTATCCACGTGGATAGTCGCGGGGAACTTTTTCATCCCTCATCCGTACTTGCATGCATGGACTCCCAGAACATGCACCCAGCGGCCTCCCCGGCAGGCCTCTTCCACGCCGTAGGCGCCATGACGGACGCATGCCTTGAGGCGCGCCTTCAGCGCCTGGCATGGGTGGAGCGAAGGGCACTTGTCGCCCTGCTCGTCCACCTCGGCGAGTTCGACTCCCGCCGTCTCTACGCCGACCGCGGGCAGCCCTCCCTGTTCGCATACTGCCTCAATATCCTGGGCTACTCGGAGCAGGGCGCCTACAAGCGCATCCAGGCCGCGCGGGCCGCGCGAGAGCATCCCGTGCTGCTCGAGCGCCTCGCCTCCGGGGGTATCCACCTCGCCGCCGTCGTGGTATTGGCCCCGCATCTAAAGCCGGACAACGCCCTCGGCCTCCTGGATGCGGCTCGCGGCAAGTCGATCCGGGAGCTGGAGAGAGTGGCGGCCGGCCTCTCGCCACGGGCGGATGCGGCGGACAGCCTGCGTGCCCTGCCCCGGCCGGCCATGCCGGTGCTCCCGCCGCCGGCAGCCCTAGCAACGGCGCTCCCCTCCAGTGAGCCGCCGGTGCTGGCCGGGCCCCCCCTCATCGCCGCCCAGCTCCCTCCCGCTGCCGCGCCTTCCTCCCCAAAAGACCTGCTGGACGCCCTCTCGGCCGAGCGATTCCTCTTTCGCTTCACCGCGGGGAAAAACCTGCGTGAGAAGTATCATAGGGCTCGCGATCTGCTGCGCCTAAGGACGACCAGCGGCACGATGGAGGCCGTCTTCGAGCGGTCTCTTCAAGCGCTGCTCGACCGTCTGGACCCCCTGCGCCCTCGCCGGAGGCGCCAAGGGAAGACACGGTCGGGGAGCGGGTCCGCCACGCGCGCCATTCCCGCCGCCCTGCGTGACGCGCTTTGGGCGCGCGACGCGGGTCGCTGCACCTTCCTGAGCCCGGAGGGGGCGCGATGTCCCGAGACCCGCTGGTTGGAGATAGACCACATCATCCCCTATGCCTTAGGCGGGCGCTCCGATGACATGGAAAACCTTCGGCTGCTTTGCAGAGCGCACAATCTATTGCTGGCGCGCCGGGTCTTTGGGCAGGCCGCCTGTCAAAGGGGGGCTCGGCGCCGCCACACGCAAGACCCTCACGGGCCCGGCTATCCACGTGGATAGTGCGGTTCGGGGCACCCCCGCTATCCCTTCATAAAAAGATAGTCAGGGTGTCCCGTTGCGGAAGTCAGGCAAGGCTCCGAGCGG
>CAYHRV010000181.1:0-6757 GCA_964359165.1 uncultured Elusimicrobia bacterium | reverse complement strand
GTCGGCGCCCAGCTTGTGGGCGGCGCGCACGCTCTCCGCGTCCGGATCGACGAAGAAGCCCACCTCGATGCCGGCCTTCTTGAGCTTCTCCACGGCCCGGCCCAGCTCCGCCTGGTCGGCGGCCTTGATGTTGAGTCCGCCCTGCGTCGTGACTTCTTGCGGGGTCTCGGGCACCAGGCAGACTGAATCCGGCTGGACGCGCAGGCCGGCGGCGATCATCTCCGGGGTGGCGGCCAGCTCCATGTGGAGCCCGGTCTTGAAGAGCTTGCGGATCTCGAGAAGGTCGCTCTCCTGGATATGGCGCTTGTCCTGGCGCAGATGCGCCACGATGATGTCCGCTCCGTTGGTGCGGCAGACGCGCGCCGCCACCACGGGATCGGGGTCCACCTCGCGCCGCGCCTGGCGCAGGGTGGCGATATGATCGATGTTCACTCCGAGCTTTATGGGCATGATCTTGTCTCCTTCCGATACTCCTCTTCCAAAGCGCCGCAGAGCCGGCTCACCTCGTCGTGCTCCGGGCCTTCCACCAGGATGCGCAAAAGCGGCTCCGTCCCGGAATAGCGGACGAACACCCGTCCCCGCCCCTTGAGGGCCGATTCGGCCCGGGCCAGGACGCGGCAAAATCCGTGGAGCTTCTCCAACGGAACGCGCTCCTCGACGTGGATGTTGCGCAGTATCTGGGGATAGCTCCGGTAGGGATGGCGGAAGCGGCTCATGGGTCCGCCTTCCTCCACCAATACGGCCAGGGCCTGCAAGCTCGTGAGCATCCCGTCTCCCGTGGGCGCCAGGCGGCGGAAGACGATGTGGCCCGAGTTCTCTCCCCCCAGGGCGTAGCCGCCCTCGTTGAGCGCCTCGGTCACGTTGCGGTCCCCGACCGGGACCAGCACGGCTCCGATGCCCTTCCCCTCCAGGTGGCGGATGAGCCCGAGATTCGACATGACGGTGAGGACCACCTTGTCCTTCCAGAGCATGCCCTTCTCATGCATGGCGAGGGCCGACATGGCGATGAGGGCGTCCCCGTCGAATAGGCGTCCGTGCTCGTCGGCCAGGATGGCCCGGTCCGCGTCCCCGTCCAGGGAGATCCCCGCGTGAGCCCGCCGGCGGACCACCGCCTCGCGCATGGCTCCCGTTTCCAGGGCTCCGCAGCCGCGGTTGATGTTCGACCCGTCGGGAGAACAGCCGAGGGCGAAGACCTCCGCTCCGAGGGAGCGGAAAAATCCCGGGGCCAGGCGCGAGGCCGCGCCGTGGGCGCCGTCGACGACCAGGCGCAGGCCCCGCAGGTCGCGGGTCGCGGGAAAAGTGCTGCGCAGGAAATCGAGGTAGTCCTCCGCGGAGGAAGGGTCGGCCAGGCGCGAGGCGGGCGCGGCAGACCGCCTCCTCGACGAGCTCCGCGCGCGGGACAGGAAGCCGCGCTCCACTTCTTCCTCCACCTCCGGCGAGGCCTTCAGGCCCGCGGCGTCGAAGAACTTGATGCCGTTGAACTCGGGCGGGTTGTGGCTGGCGGACACCACCGCCCCCAGGATCGCTCCCCGGCGCGGGGTGAGATAGGAGACCGCCGGCGTCGGGATCACTCCCGCGTCGAGGGTCGCGCAGCCCGCGTCGGCGAAGCCCTCGATGAGGGCCCGGCAGAGCCAAGTCCCCGAGCCCCGGGTGTCCCGGCCCAGGACCGCGATGGGAGCATGACCGTTGGAGGGCGTACGCCGGGAGAGAAAGGCTCGGGCCGCGGCGTATCCCAGGGAACGGACCTCGCCTCGGGTCAACGGGGTCCTGCCCGGGATCCCCCGCACCCCGTCGGTGCCAAACAGACGAACCCCCGGCGGGGCGCTCCGGCGAGCCTCCCGCGGAGGCTTGCCCGTTGTTGAGGGCTCCTGCCGTGTCATCAGCCGATCCTCTTGCGTCTCATGGCCTCATCCTCGCATACACATCCAAAGCCTCCCGCGTTTCCTTCACGTCATGAACGCGGACCGCGTATGCTCCAGCCTCGGCCGCCCGGCACGCCGCGGCCAGGGAGCCGGGGAGCCGTTCCTGGGCCGGCAGCGGGCGCCCGGGCTCTCCGAGGACTCCTCCGATGAAGGATTTGCGCGACGCTCCCAGGACCAGGGGCCTGCCCAGCGCCCTCAGCTCCTCCAGCCGGGAGAGTATCTCGAGATTGTGCTCCAGGGTCTTGCCGAACCCGATGCCTGGATCGAGCCAGACCTTGCCCGCGTCGCCGCCCCGGGCCGAGAAAGCGGAAAGCCTCTCCCGGAAGAACGCCGCCACCTCCGCGACCACGTCCGAGTAGCGGGGATCCTCCTGCATCATCTTCGGGGTCCCGAGCATGTGCATGAGGAGAACGACGGGGTAGCGTAGGGCGGCTTCGCCCATGCGCGGGTCCCCCCTGAGCGCGGTGACGTCGTTGAGGATGGACGCGCCGTGGTCGAAGGCGCGCTCGGCGACCTCGGCCTTGCTCGTGTCGATGGAGACCGGGATCTTGACCTTCTTGGCGAGGGCTTCCACGACCGGGAGCACCCTCCGGCACTCCTCCTCCACCGAGACGGGGTCGGAGCCGGGGCGCGTGGACTCCCCTCCGACATCGAGGATGTCCGCTCCCTCGGCCTCCATCCGCAGGCCCCTGCGCACGGCCGCCTCGGCGGAAGGGACGCGGCTGTGCTCGTAGAAGGAATCGGAGGTGATGTTGAGGATGCCCATCACACGGGGACGGCCAAAGCGGGAGAGCCGCGACGGCGGAGGGTTGAGAACGGATGGGGCGGGCGTCATGCGGCGCCCGCCTGCAGGATGGCGTCCACTTCCTCGGCCTCCAGGACTTCTTTCTCGATGAGCTTCTCGGCCAGAGAATCGAGGATCTTCTTGTTCTTGGACAATAAGTCCCGGACCTTCTGCTGGCATTCCTGGAGGATGCGCTTGATCTCCTTATCGATGAGCTCGGCGGTGGATTCGGAATAGCCGGGCCCCCGCGAGATGTCGCGGCCCAGGAACACTTCCGACTGCTTGGAGAAGGCGATGGGGCCGATGCTCTCGCTCATGCCGAACTCCATGACCATGCGCTGGACGAAGGCCGTGGCCTTGGAGAGGTCGTCGCCGGCCCCGGTCGTGATCTCCGAGAAGACCAGTTCCTCGGCGCAGCGGCCGCCCAGAAGCACGCAGAGGCGGTTCATGATCTCGGTGCGGGTGGTCAGATAGCGGTCCTCGACGGGGAGCTGGAGGGTGTAGCCCAGCGCAGGCCCGCGCGGGATGATCGAGACCTTATGCACGGGATCCGTCCCGGGAAGGAGCTTGGCGATGAGCGTGTGCCCGGATTCGTGATAGGCGACTACGCGCTTCTCCTTATCGGAGATCATCCGGCTCTTGCGCTGGGGCCCGGCCAGGACGCGGTCGATGGCCTCTTCGAGCTCGCTCATCTCGACTTGGGTCTTGTCGCGCCGGGCGGCCAGGAGGGCCGCCTCGTTGACCAGGTTGGCCAGGTCCGCGCCCACGAAGCCCGGCGTGCGCTTGGCCAGCGTCCCCAGGTCCACCCCCTCGGCCAGCTTCACGCCCTTGGAGTGGACCTTGAGGATGGCTTCCCGGCCGCGCTTGTCGGGACTGGGCACGTTGACGTGGCGGTCGAAGCGGCCGGGCCTGAGCAGGGCCGGGTCGAGCACGTCGGGACGGTTGGTGGCGGCGATGAGGATGACCCCGCCCGAGCTCTCGAAGCCGTCGAGCTCGATGAGGATCTGGTTGAGGGTCTGTTCTCGCTCATCATGTCCCCCGCCGATGCCCGCGAAGCGGTGCCGGCCCACGGCGTCGAGCTCGTCGACGAAGATGACGGCCGGCGCGGTCTTCTTGGCCTGGTCGAAGAGGTCCCGCACGCGCGCGGCGCCCACGCCCACGAACATCTCCACGAACTCCGAGCCGGAGGCGGAGAAGAAGGGGACCCCCGCCTCGCCGGCCACGGCGCGGGCGAGCAGGGTCTTGCCGGTGCCGGGCATCCCGTAGAGGAGCACGCCCTTGGGGATCTTGCCGCCCAGCTTCTGGAATTTGGCGGGGTCTTTGAGGAAGTCCACGATCTCCTGGAGCTCTTCCTTGGCCTCGTCGCAGCCCGCCACCTCGGCGAAGGTGGTCTTCTTCTTGTTCTCATTGTCCTGGAGTTTGGCCCGCGAGCGGCCGAAGGAGAGGGCCTGCTTGCCTCCGAGCTGGACCTGCCGCACGACGAAGACCCACCAGAGCAGGACGAAGAGGAGCAGCCAGCCGACGTTCACCAGGACCGCCGTCACCCAGGTCTTGTCCGGCTCGCCCTTGAACTCCGAGATCTTGGCGGCCTCCAGGTCCTTGACGAGATCGGGATCGTTGAGGGGATAGGTCCGGAACTTATGGGTCTTGCCCTCTTCCTTATATTCCCCATGGATGAGGTCCGGGCGGACGGTCAAGGCGCCGATGACCCCGGATCGCAGCTTCGTCTTGAACGCCGAATAGGGGAGCTCGGCCTCCTCGTTGACCACCTTCAGGTTCTGGAAGAGGACGAGCAGGAGGAAGAAAGCCGCCATCCAGACCAGCAGCTGCTTGATGTTTTTCTTGGCCGGGTACAAGGGTCAGCTCCTCGTCGCGGCCTCGGCCGCGGACTTCTTCAGCACCCCGATGTAGGGGAGGTTGCGATAGCGCTCGTTGAAATCGAGCCCATAGCCCACCACGAACTCGGGCGGGATCTTGAAGCCGGCGTATTTAGGCCGGATGCCCACCTTGCGGCAGTCGGGCTTGTCGAGCAGGGCGCATATCTCCAGGGAACGGGGACCGCGGGTCTTGAGGTTCTGCACGAGATAGCTCAGCGTCAGCCCCGTGTCCACGATGTCCTCGACGATGAGCAGGTCCCGCCCCTGTGGACTTTCGCGCAAGTCGAGGAGCTGGCGGACGACTCCGGTCGAGCTGTCGCCCGAGTAGGAGGCCAGGCTCATGAAGTCGACCTCGCAGTCGAGCGGGGTGGCCCGCATGAGGTCGGAGAGGAAGAGCAGGCAGCCTTTGAGGATGCCCACGAGCATGAGCGGCTTGCCCGCGTAATCCCGTGCGATCTCGGCCCCCATCTGGGCGATGCGGCGGCGCAGGTCCTCCTCGCTGATGAGGACCCGCTCGATGTCGGGGTGCGGCGGCGTCGTCTGGGTCATCCGGGGTCGGCTGTTTTCCCTGTCTAATTAAGGAAGCGGGTTCCAAACGCCGAACTCCAAGGATATCTAATATCCGCGCACCCAATCAACACGCCCGGGCAGGCGGCGGCTGTGACAGCGGCGGCTGTGACCGGAGTCACGGGGGGCGAAATGTGGTAGAATTCCCCTCTTATGGCAGCCCCGCTCAAGCTGAGGGTGCTCGTCGTCGATGATGAGCCGGACCACCGGCGCATCATCTCCGACCGCCTGGCCGCCTGCGCGGGTTGGACGATCGAGACCGAGGCCGCCGAGACCGCGCACGAGGCGTTCTCGATCATGCGCGAGAAGTCCTTCGACCTCGTCTTCCTCGACTACCGGTTGCCGGACCAGGACGGCCTGAGCCTGCTCGCCCAGATCCGCCAACTCCACCCCAAGACCGTGGTGATCATGGTCTCGGCCGCGGGAGACGAGCGGATCGCCGTGGAGGCGATGCGCCGCGGGGCCATGGATTATTTCCCGCACGGGGCCCTGCGCGAGGCGGACCTGGGCCTCCTGCTCAAGCAGGCCCTGGAGACCCAGAACCTGCAGACCGAGACGCTCGAGCTGCGCCAGGTCAACCGGATGAAGGATGAGTTCATCTCCAGCGTCAGCCACGACCTGCGCACGCCCCTGGCCGTCATCCTGGGCTACGCCCGGACGCTCGAGGACCAGGATTTTGGCCCGCTCAACGAGGCCCAGAAGACCGCCATCACCTCCATCCGCGCGCGCGGCGAACAGCTCCTTCAGATGGTCAACAAGCTCCTGGCCTTCAAGGAATCGTCCTTGGGCACCCAGCACGTCTTCCTGAGGCCCGTCGACCTCTCCTCCTTCATCGGGGAATACCTGGACTCGCACTGGGCCCAGGCGCCCCAGGGGATGCTCATCGAACGGCGCATCGACCCGGGCCCCGCGTGGGTGCTGGCCGACCCCGAAGCCTTCGGCGAGGTGCTCCAGAACCTCCTTTCCAACGCCTGCAAGTTCAGCCGGCCCGGCTCCCGGGTGGTGGTGAGCCTGGAGCTGCGCAACGCGCGGGAAGCCTGGGTGCGCGTGCAGGACCAGGGCCGGGGGATCTCCCCCGAGGTGCTCCCCAAGCTCTTCGAGGGCTTCGTCCACGCCCAGCGGGAGATGACCCGAGACGTCCTCGGGCTCGGCATCGGCCTGGCCCTCTCCCGCCAGGTCGTGGAGCTTCACGGCGGACGCATCTGGCTGGAGTCCGAGGGGATCGAGAAGGGGACCTGCTCGATCGTGGCCCTGCCGGTCGCCCAGCAGGACACCCCCCAAGTGATCGTCGAGCAGCAGCGCAAGATCGACAAGAAGCGCGTCCTGATCGTCGAAAACAACCCCGAGATGGTCGAGATACTCCGCCTCTTCCTGGCGGGGTTCTCCGAGAACCTCGTCATCTCCGTGACCCAGGAAGGCGAGGAAGCCATCGACCTCATGAACCGCAGCCGCTACGACCTGATGCTCCTGGACCTCCTCCTGCCCGGGATCAGCGGCCTCGAGGTCATCTCGCGCATGCAGATCATGCCCGCGGAGAAGCGCTTCCCGGTCCTCGTCATCACGGGCCACCAGGAAGCGGCCGCGGAGGCCCTGACCAAGGGCGCCGC
>CAYHRV010000180.1:0-6761 GCA_964359165.1 uncultured Elusimicrobia bacterium | reverse complement strand
TCCTTGACCGGATCCCCGACTTCCTTGAGGAATTCCGTCTGCCAGGCCGGATCGGGCGGGATGGATTTGAGGAAGGTGAATAGGTTGGCGAGCGCGACATACGCCGCCGCGGCCTTGAACTCGCGCGGGAACTGGGTGATGGCCGAGAGCACCGAATAGCCGCCGAAGCTCCCTCCGGCGATGAATATCCGGTCCGGGTCGACATAGGGAAGCTTCTCCAGGGCGCGTTTGCCCCAGACGAGGTCCTTGATGTGCCCCCCGCCCCAGTCCCCGTCGTTGAGCGTCTCGAAGGCCTTGCCGTAGCCCAGGGAGCCGCGGAAATTGGGCGCGAAGACCACGAAGCCATTGAGCGCCCAGAACTGGAACGCCGCGCGAAAATCGTGCGATTCGCTCCAATCCGGGCCGCCGTGCGGCCATACGATCGCCGGATAGCGCTTGGTCCCCTTGACCCAGGCCTCGGGGGCGTAGACGATGCCCTGGATCTGCAGGCCGTCGAAGCTCGGGTAGTAGAGGTCCCAGGACTTGGCGAAGCGCTTGGGCTCGATGGAAGAGCGATTGAGCTTGGAGACGGCCCTGAGCTTTCCCGGAGCCTTCAGCCCTGTTTCGTAATACTCGCCGGGATTGTCCGCCGAGCGAAGCTGGAGGATGGCTTTGTCCTTGCCCCGGACGCGGAAGAGTCCGGCCAATATGGATTTCTCGGGGAGGGCCGGGCGGACCTCACTCTCCAGCGCGCCGAGGAATACCTTCGCGTCCTTGCGCCCCTCATAAGACCACTGGACCATGGAGAGGTCGTCGGCGGGCGAGTAGGAGCAGTTCACATCCTTGCCCTCCTCCGCGAAAACGAACTCCAGGCGCGGCTCGAGCATGAGGTTGACCTTCGCGCAGCCGACCCTGTCCCGCCCCTCGTCGGAAAGCAGATAGAGCTCGGGCCTCTTGGGATGGAAGAAGGCGGGCTCATAGACCGTGTCCTTCCTGGAAAAGAGCTTCTTGAGCGCGCCGCCGCCTGAACGCACTCCCCTATCAGGCGCGGCACCGCGGTCCTCCGGACTCGACGCAGCCCCCCCGCGCAGGTCGAGGAGCCAGAGGCTTACCTCGTTGTTTCCGGCGGCCTGGGCCAGGGCGAGCCTCTCTCCGGCAAAATCCAGCACCCCCCCGTCGAAGCTCTGCTCCGGCCCGGTGAGCGCCTCCTCCTTCCCGGTCGCGGGGTCCACGCGGTAGACGCGGAACACCCCTTTGTCCTCGTGGTTGGAGAGCACGAAAAGACTTTTTCCATCGGGGGAGGAGTCGATAACCGTCGCGCGAAAGCCCGCATGCCCGTAGACGAAGCGCTGAGTGCTCTTGGCCAGGTCGAAAGCGTGTATCGCGTAGTTCTCGTCTCCGCCCTCATCAAGGAGGAAGTACCACCCCTCGCCCTTGCGGTCGCGCCAAAGATCCTTGACCGGCTTGCCGGGGTCCAGGCGGAGGCGGAACTCCTTGGATTCGAAGCGGAGCTCATAGAGCCTGGGATAGGGATCACCGGGCAGAGCCGCGGCCAGGAGGCCCGAGCGGCCATCATCAAGAGGCCAGAGCGGCCCGCGCGGGAGCACGATCTTGTCGAATTCCCCGAACGGAACCCCCCCCGCGGGGGGGTTCCCGCTGGGGGCGGCCCCTGGGTGTCCGTGAAGGGTCGTTATCGTGAGGAAGGCAAGGATGACGGTCCGCAATCTCATTTCATCCTCCGGTACGGATCTCCACGGGTCCGCGGCGCGCGGACCACTGGGCCATAGGCCAGGTCTCGTTGGCATGGCGCAGGAGCCCGGGGTCTTTCCTGCAGGCGCGGATGAAATCGCGGACTTCCGCCCCCGCCCATGCCTCCCGGTAGAGCGCCCAGGCCTCCGGCAGGGTGTGACGCCTGAGGTCCGCGGGCGCGAAGGGCAAAGCGTTGAGGAGTTTGACCTTCCCATCCGGGACCACGAGCACCATGGCCTGGGGGCTTTCAAGCCGGGTCTCCATCTCGGTCAGGATGTCCCAAGGGTAGACCGAGAGCCGCGCCGGAAATCCGCGCTCGCGGGCATGCTCCGCCAGCAGACCCGACGCGCGCTCCCACTCCGTAGGCGAGGGAGCCAGGGCCTCCCAATCCGCGGCGGCGCGCCCCAGACGCATGGCCGGGCCGGTGATGAAGGCCCGGGCGCCGAGGCCGCAGGCGAGGTCATAGGCCTCCACGATCTGCCCCAGATTCGGCTTGAGCGGGACGAAGACGAACTCCACGGGGAGGCCGCGCTGGACCAGCCTTTCGATGGAAGCCAACGCCTTCTTGAAATCGCCTCCGGGGCGGATGCTCTCATGGGTGCGGGCATCCGCGCCGTCGACCGAGATCTGCACGCATTCGGTGTCGAGACCCGCGAGACGGTCGGCGGCCGCGGCGTCGATGCGCAGGCCGTCGGTCTCGATTTTGAGGGCCGTGCCCCCGCGCGAGAGGACCTCGAAGACCTCCCAGACATGGGGGACGGCCAGCGGCTCGCCGCCTCCGAACGCGGCATAAGGAATACCGGCCTCTATGATCTGCGCGGCAAGTCCCAGGGCCTCGCCTTGCGATAGCTCGGATCTCCAGGCCTTGTCCGGCCCGGACTCCTCGCAGCAATGAAGACAGCGGCAGGAACAACGGTTGGTGAGCTGCCAGGCGAGGAAGAGGGGGGCCTGGTAGTCTCCTACCGAGGCCCCCCTCTGGTGCGTCACGTGAACCGGATGTACGGCTGGGCCATCACCCGCTGGGAGACTTCTTCCATGCACGGCTTCTCCCACGCCGGCTTCTCGGCCGCCGTCTCGGTTCCCGTCTTGTGCTCGTTCATCGTGTCTCCTTGACCGTCGCCCGTGAGCCTGCGGGCGGCCGGGCTTGACATGCCGCCTGAGGCGCCGCCCCCTTCGCGAGAGGTGAACGTCCTCGCTCCGGGGACCGCGGCCCCTTGGCCGCAGCCAAATCGATCCAGCGATTGGAGAGCGCGGTCCGGGAGGGGTCCTTAAGAAGGGCCGAAGCCGCGCTCAAGACTCGCTCATCCTTCCACGCCGCCTGGTAGGCTCCCCAGGCTTCCTTCAAGCTCATCGTCCTTAGGTCTCCGCAAAGAAAAGGGAGAGCCGCGCTCGCCTTGATCTTCCCGTTGGGCAGCACCAACAGGGCGGCCGGAGGCTGGGCCGCCGTCTCCCGCAAGGCCTCCTCGAGGGAGGAGGGCCGAAAACAGAGCTCCATGCGTTCGCTGAACTCCCATTCCTTGGCCTCGAGCAGGGAGAAGAAAGCGGCGTATTCCGAGGCCGAGGGCTCCAGGCGGTCCCAGAGCCTGGCCGCGGTGCCCACGCGCATGAGCCGTCCGGTGTTGAAGCGGAAGGCGCCCAACTCCAACGCGAGGTCCAAGACCCGGTCGGCCTGTCCGATGTTCAGGCGCGTCGGAGCGAAAGTGATCTCCAGGGGCAGACCCGCCTCCCGCACCGCGCGGCAAGCCTGGAGGGCCGCGTTGAGCGAGGCGCCGGGTCTCATGCCCGAGTAGACGGCCTGTGTCGCTCCGTCCAGGCTCACCTGGACGGACCGAATGGGCAGGCGGCTCAGGCGTCTCGCCTGGGCCGGCCCGAATCTCTGCCCGTTCGTCTCTATCTTGAGCTGTACTCCTCCCTGCCCCAGCAACTCGGCCGTCTCGAAGAAATGGGGGGCGAGCGTGGGTTCCCCGCCGCAGAGCATCACATAGGGCACCCTGCAGGCGACGATGTCTCCGGCGAGCCGGAGGGCCTCCTCCCGGCTCAGCTCATCGGGAAGGGCTTTCCCCGGAGCCGACTCGGTGCAGCAGTGCAGGCAGGCGAGGTCGCAGTCCCGGGTCAACTGCCAGGAGACGAAAAGCGGCGAGGAAAGGCCGTTCATGTCCATCATTTTACACCAAGAGAGACACCGTAAAACATCCCGTCCCTACCACGTAGGCCAGGACGATGTAGCGCACGGCCGGGACGAAACGGCGCGGCTCATCGTAGGTCTTGGACGCTTCTTTAAAACTCAAGAACAGCAGGGGCAAAGCCGCCAGGGCCAGCAAGGCGGTCCGAGGGAAGATGCCCAACGCGGCGCCGACCGCGGGCACGGCCAGGCCGAGCGCGGCCAGAGCGCTATAGAGGAAGACTCCGTTCTTGCGTCCCAACCGCACGACCAGGTTGCGCTTGCCCACCAAACGGTCCTGGTGGTAATCCGGGATCTCGTTGACCACGGCCAAGGCCGCGATGAGGCAGGCTGGGACCAGGGACGCCAGGAGGGCGCCCCACGAGAAGCGGTGCGTGTGCAGATGGAGGGAGCCCAGCGTCATCCAGGGGCCATAGGAGAGCGCGATCACCGCCTCCCCTAAGCCGCGATAGACCCACCGGATGGGCGGCCCCACATAGAACACCGCGGCCAGCCCCCCCAGGAGCGTATAGAGCAGGATGGGCCAACCGCCCTCCTTGGCCAGATAAAGGCCTATCGAGGCCGCGGCCGCGAAAGCCAGCACCCCGAGGTAGAACATCCACTCCGGGATCTCCGCCTCGTCGTCGGGGTTGAACACCCGGTCCGTCCCCATGCGCGCGTCGAAATACTCGTTGAAGGATTCCACCCCGATCACGGCCAGGAATATCCCGGCGAATCCTGTCCAGAAGATGCGCGCGTCGAAGACCCCTTCCATGCCCCGGGCCCACGCCGCGCCCAATAGATAGGGAAGCAGGCCCGCATACAGGAAGAAACGGTAGCGGATCATCGCAAGGATGTTCGTCATTCCACCTCGATCCAATCGTGCAGGCCGGCCAGGAGCTTGGGGTCCTTCTCCAGCTCCACGACAAAACTTTTCACTTTAGGATGCTCCCAGGCCTTGAGGAATGAGGCCCAGACGGAGAGCAGGGGCTTGCGGCGCAAGTCCCCGCACACGAAAGGCAGGGCGTTGATGAGCTTCACCCGGCCGTTGGGGAGTATGATGAAGAGAGCCGCCGGGTTCTCGAGGCGGTACTTGAGTTCTTCCAGGATGCCCATCTCGTGGTAATAGACGCGCATGCGGCCTTCGTACTCGACCGCCTTGGCCTTGAGAGTCTTGAAGAACCCGTCATATTGCTCGAGAGAGGGCTCGATGAGATGCCAGGTGCGCACGGCGTTCCCCGTGAACATGGTCTTGCCGGTGTAGAAGCTGAAGGCGCCCAGTTCGAAGCACAGGTCCACCACCGCACCCGCCTCGGCGATGTTGAACTTGGTGGGGGAGAAGTTGATCTCGACGGGGACCCCGGCGGCGCGGAGGTTGCGGATGCCCGACACCGCCGTCTCGAAGCGGCCATGCACGCGCAGCTTGTTGAAAGAGGCCGGGCCGGCGCCGTCGAGGCTCACCTGCACGGCTTTCACCGATAAGGTTTTAAGCCTCCGGCAGGCTTCAGGGTCTAGATAGTGGCCGTTGGTCTCGATCTTGAGGTTGACCCCGTTGCCGGTCGCGAAAGCGACCATGTCCCAGAAGTGCGGATGGAGCATGGGCTCCCCGCCGGAGAAGGAGATGTAGGGGACCTCCGCCTCTACGAGCTGGCGCAGGACCCCGAGCGCCTCGCCGCGGTCGAGCTCGTCGCGGAAAGCCTTGCCCGGCCCGCTCTCCTCGATGCAATGCAGGCAGGCGAGATTGCACTCGTTGGTGATCTGCCAGGCCACGTAGAGAGGGGCGGCCAAGTCGGAGGAGGAGGCTTGCGAGAGAGGACCCGCCGCCGGGGCCTCGGGGGCGCGCGCTGGGGGAGTCAATCCGCGACCAGGCCTTGGGCCTTGAGCGAGGCGATGAACTCGCGCGCGTCCTTCTCCATCGTCCCGTCCTTGTCGTCGAAGCGGGCTTTCAGGCGGGCGATCAACTCGTCCTCGCCGCCCCCCGCCTCGATCTCCCGCACCACGGCCGCGCCGGTGGGGCTCAAGGTGAAGACCTTCTCGGAGCGCGTCTCGAAGAGCACGCCCCCGAATTTTTCTTCTCGGAACTTGACGAATTGCGCCAGTTTCATCGGTGACTCCGGGCCGCTCCTTCCGTATCCGGCGTGAGCGGATTTCCGACCTCAATGTACGGATTTTATGGTATTGGGCGAACCCTGTCAACGAACGCCTCTCAGTCCTTCTTGGGAACCGAGGGCGTCAGGGGAGCCAGCGCCGGCTGGAGCAGGAAAAGGGGACGGACATAGCCGGCATAGAGCCGGAGGCTGAGGCGATAGATGGAATAGGAGATGAAATAGGCTCCCAGCACGTCCACGGTGTAATGGTTGCGAGTGAGCAGGACGCTCACGGCCATGACCATGGAGCCTCCCAGGAAGAGCGCCTTCTGGGCACGGGTCTCGAAGAGGAGATAAAAGAGGAAAGGGAAGGAGGTGTGCCCGGAGAATACGAACTCGTTGTTGAAGGTCAGCACCCCCATGACGCGGTTGAAGAAGTAATCGAGCTTGCTCATGTCCATGATGCCGTGCGGCGCCCCGATGGGCGAGAGGAAGATGAAGGTGGAGCGGATGAACATGAAGAGCCCGAGGGTCAGCAGGATGAGCGGCAGTTTGCGGGGATAATAGAGCACGGCCACGGCCGCGGCGTAGAGATGCAGGCCGAGCCACCCCCAGGAGAGCACGGGCATGAGGTTGACCTGCGGCAGGCGGTTGAGGAGCCAGTCCGAGCTCGGGGGCAGGTGGCGCTGGTCGGCGTACCAGCCCAACTGCGTGTAATAGAAATAGGAGAGCACGAAGAAGGTGAGCACGCCCGAGAGCGTGATGATCCACCACTTATAGTGGAC
>CAYHRV010000179.1:0-6784 GCA_964359165.1 uncultured Elusimicrobia bacterium | reverse complement strand
TTGGGCGCCAAGCTGCCCTTCGAGGTCGCGCCCCGGGCGCGGCTCTTGGCCTCCTTCGACCTCGGCTACACGAGGAGCACCTCGAATCAGAATAGCTACGACGCCCTGCGCGCCCAGTTCCAGGAAGGCTATTACGACTATTCCGAGTTCCGCGTGAGCCCCGGCGCCAGACTGCTCATGGGCAACCCCGACAGGCCCGTGACCATGGGCCTGGGCATGATGTTCTGGGTCAGGGATTACGCCGCGCGCAAGACGCAGGACACGGCCGGGGCGTATCAGTCCGCGACCTTGAACTCCACGAGCTGGCTGCTCTCGGCCTCGGTGAGCCGCCCCATCGCGCCCCGGGTGAGGGTGCTCTTCAATTTCCAATATGGCGCCGCGTACTCGAACCAGCGCTACGAGACCTTCTACAAGTACGGCTACTCGGCCGCGAACTACCTCTTCGGGGTGGGCTATGATTTCTAGCCCCGAATCGCGGAAAATGCGGCCGTATTTTCCGCGATTCGGGACGTTGTTGCTATCTTCATCCATGCTCTGCCTTGGATTGGCCGGGCAGATTCCTGCCCAGGTCCCGCAAGTCGTTTGGACCGACACCTATGATAGCCCTGCTAATTCCGAGGACTGGGGTTTCGGTATCGCGGTGGACGGGGCGGGGAACGCGTATGTGGTAGGCACCTCCAGCCGCCCGGACCTGGGGGAGTCGTACAATGTATTCTTGCGGAAGTACGACACGAACGGGCTCATTCAATGGACCACGTCGTACAACAGCAGTCCGGAGAACTCCGATGATTGGGGCTACGGGGTCGCGGCCGACGCCTCCGGCAACGTCTATCTTGCCGGGGGCATGTTCCGGGGTTCGTTGCATCAAATGCTGCTGAGAAAATATGACACGAACGGGCTCCTCCAGTGGACGACGACCTATATGAGCGCCGGCCGAAACGAGCTCGCCCGCGGCGTCGCCGTCGATCCTTCGGGCGATGCCGTCACGGCCGGGCAGAGCCAATTGCCAGACCTGAGTTTTGATGTCTGGACCAGGAAATTCCTTTCCAACAGCCTCAGTTCATGGTCGACCTCCTATGATAACGTTTCAAATTCCACGGATAAGGGCTTCGGCGTGGCGTCGGACGCTTCCGGCAGCGTGTTCGTCATCGGATACGAGTCTCGTTCGGACCTGGGCCAAAGCGACAATGTCTGGCTTCGGAAATACAACTCCGCCGGGCTCGTCCAATGGACCACCACCTATAACAGCCCGCTCGATGGCTCGGATGTCGGGCAAGCGGTGGCGGTGGATGCCTCCGGCAATGTGGTCATCACCGGATATGAGACCCGTCCCGATCTCAGCCAGAACGAGAATGTGTGGGTCCGTAAATTGGATGCGAATGGGTTGGTCCAGTGGACCACCGCGTTCAACAGCCCGGCTAATTCCTCGGACTATGGGCGCGGCGTAGCGATCGACGCTTCGGGCTCGGTGTATGTCGTCGGAGACGAGCTCCGTTCCGACCTGGGCCAGGGGTCGAACATCTTCGTCCGGAAGCTGGATGCCGGCGGCCTGCTGCAGTGGACGACGACCTATAATAACCCCGCAAACACCGGAGATTACGGGTACGGCATCGCCGTGGATGGGTCCGACAATGTATTAGTCGCGGGATATGGGATCCGCTCGGATCTTGGACAGGGCGCGAATATGTGGGTCCGAAAATACGGCACCTCTTATGGCTCCCCTGCGGGCTGCGGCTTGACCCGCAACGTCAGTCTGGATGGGGCGGCCGGTTATCCGACGATACAGGCCGCTTTGAATGCCGTCCCCAAGAACCTGAGCGTCGACGCCTGCGTGGTTATCCGGGACACGCAGACCTACACGGAACAGGTGACGGTGCAGGGCTTCACCAATAACGGCTACCGCCTCAAGATCATGGCGGACCCCAGCTTCGTGAGCTCGGCCCCCGTCGTCAGCCCGCCCGCGCTCTCCACCGCGGCGTTCCGGATCATGAACGCGAGCGTGACGATCCAGGGCATCACGGTGAGGCCGGCGAGCGGGGTTCCATACGGAGTTCAGGCCTCCTCGGCGTACGCGACGCTCAGCGGCATGAGCGTGGACAGCGGAGGAAGGATCTCGAACGCCGGCGTGGTGGTCACCAGTTGGAGCGTCGTGGCGAATTCGAGCATAACGGTGCAGTCCGCCGACGGCTTGAGGGTGTTGGGCACGGGGAGCTCGGTCTCATACAGCACGGCGATAGCCAACGCGGCGACCTATGCCGCGCTCGAGCTCGGGGGCGCGTCCTCCTCGACCGTTACGCAGTGCTACTTCTCCAACCCGCCCGGCGTCGGCGTCGCGTTCACCTACGACCCATCCAATACCAACCTTAGGGCGGCTTATAATACCGTCAGCGCAAGCCGGATAAACACCAATGGGTCGCAGTACGCCCTCTATTCGTATCTATCCTCCTATAATACGGTGACGCAGAGCTTTATCAGCAACCCCGCGGGCATCGCGCTGGACCTCGACCGCTCCGAATATACCACCATCAGCCAGAGCACCGTTACCAGCTATTCCGGCTCCGTGTTCGCGATGCAGATATTCAAGGGTTCCACGAACACGGTGGTAGATTCCTACATCCAGGGTGGTGTTGAGGCCTTTTCCGTCAACGACTCGACCGGTCCGACCATCCTCAACAGCGTCCTTGTCGCCACCGCGCCCGGAGGGACCGGCCTGACGCTCAAGGGAGTCAGCACGGGCCTGACCCTTTCTTCGAGCACCCTCATCACCGGAAGCTCCGGCTCCGGGATATGGCTGGACAGCGGGAATAAGGGGTATCTGAACATCTCCTCGGCCGTGTTCAGGGGTTCGCGCTACGGGCTGAAGATATACGCGCAGGACACGGCCTGCGAGCTGGCCATTTCCTCCGTGACCTTCTCGGGCCTGGCGTCAGGGGCCACGGCCATCCAGTTCCTGGGCGGGACCTTCGTCTCGACCTTCAACGCGGTCAACTTCGTCGATAGCGCGATCAATGTGAGCGCCGCGGCGCTGGCCGAAGGGTCGAGGATCTTCATGTCCAATTCCACCGGGACCAAGAACGGGCCTGCCTACGAGAACGACCCCTCGCGCTATGTGGCTTGGTCCGGGTTCCTGACTGGTCCGCCGGTATCGATGGCGTTCATCTCCCCGCCGAGGTCCCTGATCGCGGGAACCACCGTCCAGTTGTCGGCGACCCCTGGCCAGCAGATACCGGCTTTCGTGGATGTGGCCCTAGTAGACCAGTTCGGCGACATAACCGCCTCGACTTGGGCGTCGCATGTCGCCAACTTCGCCTCATCAGACTCTCCTAGCACCCGGGGAGGCATCGATCCGACCAAGACCGTCCAAGACAGCGGATTCTGGTCCATCATAACGTCGGGAAGCCCATTGGCCGTCAATATTCCGCAAGGCCAGACGACGGCTCGGGTATATTTCTGGGACACCAAAGCGGGGGTGACTACGCTCCAGGCCACGGGCGTGCGGCAGGATGGGTTCACGATGGCCGCGGTGACGCAGGCCCAAGAGATCACCCCCGGCCCGGCCGACTATATCACCCTTAACCATCCCTTCGGCGCGTCGAGCCCCCTCGGGGTGGGAACCCCCGGCATCCTGTCCCGGGACGTGAACGGCGAGCAATTGGGAGTGACTTTACGCGACAAGTTCGGCAATATCGCCTCCGGGCATCCGGTCAACAAACAATACTTCGACGGCTTGGTTCTCTTCTTGACATCGGGTTCGACCAGCGCCGTGACGATCATGGACACCTCCTTCAGCACCGACGTTCCCAACGCGGTCTGGTTCAGGGGAGACTCCGATCCCACGCCCGGAGTATTCAATGGGCTTCAGGTGCAGGATATTCGAGCTGAGGAGCTCCAGGTCTTCGCGACGGCCCAGGCGAACGCTTCCATCTGGGGCCGCACCAACGATTTGGGCCGTTCCTTCAACGACCCCCTATATACACCCTCCCGGCTCTCGGACCCCAACATATTCACCGCGGGCGTCGTCGTGACGCCTACCGATCTCGCGCCCGAGAGGGACCCGAACACCGGCCAAGTCCCGGTCGCCAAGCAAGCCCTGGGGATCACGAGGACGGCGTTGCGCCAGGGCGACGGGACGACGCTCCTCTTGCCGAACCCCGTCGCCATGCTGAGGCTCTCCTTAGCGGTGTCCGGTTCGACATCGGTCGTCTCAGGTCTATCGTCCCTCCGGGTGGGGAAGACCGGCCTCCTTGACGCCGCGCGTGTTCCCGAGTTGGGTCTTTATCATGATGAGGACACCAACGGGGCCTTCGATCCGCTCGCCGATGTCCTGCTGGGAACCGCGGCCTGGGATGGCGGCGGGGGGAATTGGGTGTTCGGCGTCCCCGACCCTCCCTACTATCTGACCCGCCTCGATCTCGTCGACGCCTCCAGGACCCGGATCTCCTCTGGAACGCGGAACTATTTCATCACCGCGCGCATATCCTCATCGGGATTCACCGAGGGAGAGCTTCCCTCCAGCCTGGGGCTTTCGATCCCGTCGCCTTCCTATGTGGTCCCCTCCACGGACAGCTTGGTCGGCGTGGCCGCCAACAACTTCGCGCTCAAGACCGCGACCTCGCCCGTTGAAAACCCGCCGGCCGACCCGCCTTTCTGCGCGGTGACAAGAAACGTCAAGAAGGACGGCTCCGGGGATCATTCGACGATACAGGCGGCGCTCGGCGCCCTCGCCGCGAACCTTTCGGGCGACGCCTGCGTAGTCATCCGGGATACGCAGACCTACACGGAGCAGGTGACGGTGCAGGGGTTCACGAACAACGGCTACCGCATCAAGATCATGGCCGACCCGAGCTTCGTGAGCTCGGCTCCGGTCATCAGCCCGCCCGCGCTTTCGACCGCGGCTATCCTCATTAAGAACGCCAGCGTGACAGTCTCCGGTATCAACATCGTATCGGTCAGCTCTACGCCTTACGGCATACAGGCATCTTCCCCGTCCGTGGTCATTGCCAGCATGACCCTGAACGGGGGAACCGGCGTCTGGGTGGCAGGGGTCGCTGTCACCAGCGGCGCCACGATAACGGCCTCCATTGTGTCGGCGCCCTCCGCCCATGGGCTCTATATGGACGGGTCCTGGAATTCCGTGTCCTACAGTACGATAACCAGCGACATAGCGGGTTCCCATGCCGCTTATCTGAGCGGCGCGTCCTCAAATGTTTTTACACAGTGCCATATCTTCAATCGTTACGGCTATGCGGCTTGGCTGGGCGTGGGCTCCAATTGGAACACGATCAGCCGCAGCACGATGAGCACCTATTCGTCGGCGTGCGGCCTATTCGTCAGCGGCTCCAATTTCAACGAGATCAGACAGAGCCGCATGACGAGCGACTCCGGCTGTGGAGCTCTGCTCAATTGGGGAGCCAACTACAACACGATAGACGAGAGTACGATGACGGCTCTGTCCCCGGGAGTCGCGGCGTTGTTGCTGCAATCAGCCTCCTCGAATACGATCAGGAGAAGCTACCTCTATAACGCGGCAGGCCGCGGGGTGCTGGCGAGTTCAAACGCCGGCTCCAACGTCATCGACCGCAGCACGGTGGCCAACAATTCCTCGCTGGCCGCGCTGACCATCAGCGACTCGTCCGGGAACCTTGTCACCTTGGCGTTTTTCCGCAATGGGGGCGGTGATGCGGTAAGTTTGCAGGGCGCAACATATAACACCATCAGCCAGAGCACGCTCACCAGCTCCGGGGTCAATTACCGCGCCCTCCACATATCGGCGTCGTCATCGAACACCGTCACCGGGAGCTATATGGGGCATTCCTCCTCTGGTGATGCGGTTCGCATTGAGAACGGCGCCCACTTCAATGCCATCAGCCAGAGTACTCTGGCGGTGAACTACAACGCCGGGTACGCGTATTTCGTGAAGGGGGCCTCCGGCAGTGTCCTCTCCGGGAGCATGGTCTCCAACCCTGCCGGCTACGCGGCCTTCCTGGCGGCCTTCGCGAAATACGGGACGATCGACCAGAGCACCATCACGACGAACTCGGGCAGTTCCGCGCTCTACCTGGACAGCGCGACCTATAACACCCTATCGCGCAGCTATATCGGCAATCCGGCGGGAAGCGCCTTGACCATCGGCTTCTACTCGCATTACAACACCGTGGACCGGAGTACGATGTCGAGCGGCGGTTCTAACACCAAGGCTTTGAATCTCACCGGGGGCGATAACAACGTGATATCGCGGAGCTGGATGAGCAGTCCCATCGGCTACGGGGCTTGGTTCGACTATGGCGTCAACAACCTGCTCTCGCAGAGCACGGTGACGGGCAACAGCCTCATAGGCGCGCTCGTCATAGCCGGGGCTTCCTCGCAGACCGTCATGAACTCCTACGTCCAGGGCTCGGACGCGCTCTACATCTCCGGGTCGACGGGGACTGACATCCGAGCCAGTGTGCTTATCGCCACCAAGCCTGCGGGGAAAGCCCTGTACCTGACCGGCTACAGCGTGGGCCTCTCGCTCTCCTCCAGCACCCTTAAGGGAGGGCCGACCGGGGAAGGCCTGCTCTTGGACGCCAATAATATGGGGCTCCTGAGCATCGCATCCACTACGGTGCAGGGGGCGGCCCGGGGCCTGAGCATAGACGCCCAGGCCTCGGGCGCGACGCTTTCCATTTCATCGGTGACATTCCACGCCCTCGCCTCCAGCGGCACGGCCATCCACTTCCTAGGCGGGACTTTCGTCTCGACCTTCACCGGCGTCAACTTCGCCGACTCGAGTCCTGCGATCAAC
>CAYHRV010000178.1:0-6806 GCA_964359165.1 uncultured Elusimicrobia bacterium | reverse complement strand
GTCCCCCGGGGGGGTAAACGGCCCGGGGGGGCGGGGTCCCGCCCCCGTACCGCGGCCCATGGGTAGATGCGTTGGGCCGCGTGTGGGGAGGAGTATAGCGGGAGTCGTAGCGCGGGGCAGCGGGGCTGGAGAAGGCCGGGGGCAGATGCGGCCCCCGGCGGCCTAGGATGCTGGAGAAGGGCGGGTCGTCTCTCCAGCCGTGGCGGAGGGCGACTTTATCGATGATCCGGGGCGGGTCCGAGGCGGCTTTCGGCGCGGGAGGGATCTCGGAGGTGAGCTTGACCGCGATCTTGGGCAGTCCGGCTAGGCTTTTGGCGTCACCGGGCTTTTTTTTTCGGCTTGCCGGCCGAAGCCGTGCGCTTCCAAGGCCTTGCGAATGGCCTTCTGGATGGCGGGGTCCTCCACGATGCTGGCCGGGTTGTAGGTGGCGGTGAAGATGTCGGCCGGGTCGTCGTTGGGGAAGAGGGACATGTGCTGGGCGATGTGCATGAGGGTGCGCGGGGCGATGGGGAGGGGGAGCGTCTCCGGGTAGACCTTGCGCAGGTCGTTGGCGATGGCCACGAGCTTCTCGAGCAGGGCCTTGGGCACCTTGTCGTGGAAGATGGAGAGCAGGGCCGCTTCCTCCTCCGCGGGGAGGTATTTGACCTCGAGCGTCATGCCGAAGCGGCTGGAGAGCTCGCCGGAGGGGGGCTCGCCGCGGTAGGGCGGCTTGACCGGGTTCATGGTGCCGATGACGAAGGACTTGGACTTGTCGTAGCGGATGACGCGGCCATCCGCCATGCGGTACTCACCGTTCTGGAGGATGTTGTTGAGCACGGCGATGCCTTCCAGGGGCTTGTGCATCTCATCGAGGAGGAGGATGCCGCCGTTCATCATCCACTGGAGCACCACCGAGGGGGTCAGGCCGGTCTTGTTCTTGCCCTCCTCGCCGAAGGTCTCTCGGGCGATGAGGTCCTGATTCTTGGTGTATTCGTTGAGCGAGGCCATCCAGAGGTCGTTGCCCGTGAGCTTGGCCAGCATCTCGGAGACCCAGGTCTTCCCTCCGCCGGTCTCGCCGATGTAGAGAACATGCTGGCGCAGGGTGAAGGCCTTGAGCGTCTGATAGATGACCCACTTGTTGCTGGGGAGATTGACCGCTTTCCACTCCTTCTCGGAGAAGCCGGCGGCCTCGGCCTCGGCCGGGGCGCCGCCAAAACCCAGGGCGCGCTTGAGCGCGGACCAGGCGCGCGCGTGCCAGGGGAGTTTCACCGGCTCCTTGGTCCGGATGGGGAAGGTGAATGCGCCGATGCGGAGCATGCCCCCGCTGATGGACATGGGGTTCTCCTGCGCCCAGAGCCGCACGCGGGCCTCGTCGCCGTCGAGATAGGAGCGGGCCGCCGAGAGCTCGAGGCGGAAGAACTTGGAGCCCGCCGAGAGCAGGGCCGTCCCGGCGTCGGCGGACAGTTCGAGGCGGATGGGGCCGCCGGCCGCGGCTTCCTTGAGCCCGGGAATCTGGAAGAGGCGGGTGCGGGCGCCGCGGGTGTCCCATTCCACGAGGCCCTCGTCGGTGGCGGCGAAGAGGATGCCGTTGGCCGGCCCCTCGACGACAGCCTTGACCTCGAAGGGGAGAGTCCCGAGGTCCGAGACCGAGGCGCCGGAATCCTGGAATGACCTGCGCCATATCCGGGAGCCGTTATCGAGCTTCTGGATGTAGAGGGAGTCCCCGGAGGCCTTCAGCCAGGACACCGCGCCGAACTCGTCATGGACTGTCTGCGCGCTCTCAGGGCGGCGGGAAAGCACGCCTTCCTTGAGAGTCACCCGAAGGGAGGCGGAGCGGGTTTCGGCGATCTCGGCGCCGTTCTCGCCCTGGCGCACGCTCAGCCCGGAGAGCTGGGAGGCTTGGATGCGCTCATCGGATAGTACGGTGGCTTTGTTGGAGGCGAGGTCCCAGCGCTGGAGCGAGTCGCCGGTCAGCACATAGATGTGGTTGTTCTTGCGGCTCAGGGCGAACTCGCGCACCTGGCCCTGGGCCGGGCGTATGGCGTATTCCTTGCCGTCCGCGTTGTGGATGTAGACGGCTCCGTCCTCGCCCAGCCACGCGATGCCGTTCTCCGTCATCTGCGCGTTCCTGGGGGCGTTCTGGGCGATGAATACCTCGCGGGAGACTTTGTCCTCGCCGCGTTGGGCCGCCGAGAGCGTGCCCAGGGCTCCCTTCACCTCGGTGACGGAAAGGTCCTGCGAGGCGCCAAGCTCGGATTCCTTCCCGAGTTCCTCGCTGGGGCCGCTCTCGAAGCGGAGGCTCATGTCCTTGGAGGCCGGCTCCTGGGATCTTTGCCACGCGGGTGAGACGGTGGGAAGGGGGATGGCAGGGGTTTGGCGCGTCACCACGGGCGCGGCGACGGGCTTGCTGCCCATGAAGCCTTTGGGAGCGCTCGGGCCCGCCTGGGGGGAGAGCGCGTCCGAGGCGGGAGCGGCGGACGTCCGGGAGCCGTCGAACATCCGGCTCAGGGCGCGGGACATCTTCGAGAAGGCCCCCTCCTGCTGCCGGGAGGCGCCTGCTTCAAACGGCGTTGCGGAGGTCTCCTTCATAGCATCGCCGAGTCCGGTCTTCGGGGAAAAAGTCCCTTGAGCCTGGTTCGAGCGGATCGCCGGGGAGGTGGCGCGGGCGGCTTCGGGAGAGGGGCTCGCGGCGCGGGTTTGGGCCGCGGACTTGGGCGCGGGAGCGTCGACGCCGCGCGCGGCGGCCGGCCCCATAGAGGAACTCCCGGTCTCGGCCCGAACCGCTCCGGCCTGAACGGCCGCGGCCGCGCGGCTTTCCTGGGCCTTTATAGAAGGAAGGGCGGAGGGGAGGCTCAGGGACATGGACGGGGTGAGGTTCATGCCCGGGGTCTGCGCCCCGGACGGACCGGTCTGCGCTCCGGCGCCGTTGATCGAGGTCCCGGAAGGGGTCTGCGGGCGAAGCGAGGCGGCCGACTGCGCGGAGGCGATGGGAGCGAAAACCGAGGTGGTCGTCAGCGACGAGGCGAGCAGAGAGGCGATGAGCTTGTCGTATCGGCGCGCGAAGAGAGAAGAGCTGTTCATGCTCAGAGTATGGCAGGTTGGGAGCGGGGAGGGATGCGACCGAGGGCCCAGCGGGAGGTTTTATTTCGGCCCAAGCCGTTCTAGGCCCAAGGGGACGAGAGAGGACTAGCAGCCGGGGCGGGTCTTGAGGGTGCGGTGGAGAAAACTGCCGAGGACCACGGGTTTTACGGGCTTCTGCATGAACTCGATGACGTTGGACTCGCGCCGGAGCATCTCCACCATGGTCCGTTCGGCCTGGCGGGCGGTCACGATGATGACGGGGATGCTCCCCGCGCCCGCGGCCTGGAGCTCATGGAGGATCTCCAGCCCGCCCTGGCCCGGGAGCATCAGGTCGAGGATGATGAGGTCCGGAGCGTTCTTGTCCACGGCCCGCAGGGCTTCGCCTCCGCTCATGGCGGTCTCGAAGCGGAAGCCCTCGAACTCCACGGTCTTCTTGAGCAGGGAGAGGGAGCCCTCATCGTCGTCTACGATGAGGATGAGCTTGTCCTTGGGACTGCCGGCTGGAGGGGCGGACTCTTCTTCCATCATCGAAACGATATCAAAATCTCCGCGCCCGTGTCATGACCCAGACGAGGTCGGAGCTTAGGGAGAGGCTTCCCGGCGGCAGGGCGGAGGGGCAGGAGTCCGCCTCGGTCAGGATGACGCCGGTCTGGGCGATGCCGGGCAGGCGCCTTCGCACGCTTTCCGGGATGCCCGCGTCATAGGCGTGGAACATCCCGGCGAATACCACGACCTTGGTCCCGGGATGGGAGGCGGCGTAGCCGGCGACGCGGGAGGCCATGCCCTCGTTCCAAAGCGTCATGGCGTCCAAGTAGCGGCCGAAGGCCCGGGCATCCTGCGGGTCCCCTCCGTGCTGAAGAAAGGTCTCGCGCAGCATGGCGAGATACGGCGCGTCCGCGGTGCGGCTCATGCCCGCGGGGACCGAGCGCCGCTCCTCCTCGGAGAGGGACTCAAACCCCTCCCGGGCCACCTTGTGCACGATAGCCTTGGGCACGTTGAGCGCGATGCCCTCGAGGCGGTTCTCGCGCAGCGTCATGAAGAGGGGGCGGTAGAGCTCGAAGGGGAATCCCCAGGTCTTGGGCCAATCCACTTCCGTCAAGAAGGTTCCCTCGGAGCCTCCCCGCAGATAGCGGTCCAGGGCCTCCTGATGGGCCGCGTGGAGCATCTCGAAGGCGCCCGCGGCGCTCCCTGCCGCGTGTACGGCCTCCAGGATGAAGCGCTGGACCTCGTGGTGGAGCCTGTCGTCATGCTTCTCTCCGACATGCACCACCTGGGAGGCCAGGATGCGCTCCATGGCCGCGCGCGAGGACACGGGGGAACCCGTGCGTCCATCGAAGAGGCAGGAGAAATCCAAGGGAGACGATTCCATGGCGGCGACCTTCCGGGAGACGGGCGGGGCGGGGAGGGGCTCCCAAGCGGCCAGTTCAAGCAGGCTGCCTAAGGCGGAGGGAGCGTTTTTAGCGGCCGACGCGTATGAAAGGAGGAGAGCCACGAGGGATAGGGCGGCTCCGAGGGAGTTCAGAGAACGGGAGAGCCTTCCGATATTAATCCGCATCGAGGTTACAATGTCATCCTATCACTTGAAACCGCCCGGCGTCGAGGCCGGATGCCACGACTCCTCGGCCGAGTGAGCCCCCAGGATCTGGTCTGAGGATAGAACCCGGACCGCTATCGCGGTATTTTTTGGTACCCTGGTCTTATGGTAAGACCCCTGCTGGGACACGGATGCGCTTCGGCATAGGGTTGGGCTCCGGACCCGACGCGGAGCGCGCCGCGCGAGAAGCCCTGGCCGGGGCCCGGCGCACGGTGCGGCGTCCGGACCTGACGCTCGCCTTCGGCTCCATCTACCTCGATCAAAAACGCGTCCATAAGGCGCTCTCCGCGGAAACGGGGGAGGGAACCCTGCTGGGCGGCTCCTCCTTCGCCGAGATATCCAACGCCGGGGTCACCAAAGGGACTGTGGCCGTGCTCTCCCTCGACCTCGGCGGGGCGCCGGTGTCCGCGGCGCGGGCAAGGGTGGGGGAACCGCCGCGCACGGGGTCCTCCCTGGCCAAAGGCCTCTCCCGGCCGGGCCTTAAGAGGCCCCTGGGCCTCTATGTCGGGGCCGTGGCCAACGGGCGGGACAACGAGACGCTTGAAAAGCTGCGCGGGGAGCTGGGCCCTATCCCCTTCTTCGGGGGCATAACCTGCGGGGACTACGACCTCGGGATGGAGCATCCGGATTTTTGGACCAATTATCAGTACGGCGAGCGTCTTACCCGCGACCAGGTCCAGGCCGCGGTGTTCTCCCTGCCGGAGGGCGTCTCGGCGGCGTTCGCCTACGAGCACGGCTGGGACCCGGTCGGGCCACCCTTCACCATCACCCGCGCTTCGGGGGGCCGGGTCTATGAGGTCGACGGCCGTCCGGTTTTGGAATATTACCGGAGGCTTCTGGGCCACGGCCATGACCGGGGCTTCTTCTCGCTCATGATACAGCGCTACGGTTTCGCCGTAGAGACGGAGAGGGGGCGCAGCGTGTTCAAATTGCCCGTCTCCGTGGACGCGCGGGGCGGCTGGGTCTCCCTCTATCCCGTCTCGGAGCTCCAGGGCCGGCGCGCGCGGCTCATCCTCGCCAGCCGGCGGGGCTTGCTCGCCGGGGCCCGGCTGGCCGCCCAGCGCTGCCGCAAGGCGCTGGGCCGGCCGGCGGACCTGGTGGTGGCCGTGAGCTGCTGCACCCGGGCATCCATCCTCCATACCCGCATCGACCGGGAGCTGGCGGAGATCCGCGCGTCTTTCGGGGAGGAGGTTCCGGTGTTCGGGTACTATTCCGGAGGCGAGATAGTCCCCGCGCTCGAGCGCTGGCGCGAGGCGTCCGGCCCCCAGGCTCCGCCCTCGGGGTTCCATACGACCACCTTGGCGCTCATGGCCTTGTCTTTGCCTTCCAGGTCGCGTCCCCGGGGTCTGCCCCTGCCCTCCCGCGATCGGCTGGACAAGAACATGCTCTCCGCCCCCGCCGATCTGCGCGCCGCTTTGGAGCGGAGCGAGTCGACGCTGGACCGGACCGAGAGCATACTCTCCAACCTCAGCCGGAAATCCTACGAGGACGGAGAGCGCCTGCGCCGGCAGAGCGAGGTCATCCGCCGCTACACCCCGCACGGCATCTGGGAGGAGGTGGGCATGCGCGCGGCCCGCGGGGAGTACGAGGTCCCCGACGGCGAGTTCAAGGGAGCCTTCCTCTTCATGGACGTCAAGGGCTTCACCTCGTTTAGCGAATCCCACCCGCCCTCCGAGGTCGTGCGGGAGCTCAACGGCATCCTCGACCCGGCCACCGGCGCGGTCTACGACTGCGGGGGCGACGTGGATAAGTTCATCGGGGACTGCCTCTTCGCCGCTTTCCCCTCCGCCGACGCCGCCTTGGAGGCGGCATCGAGGATGCTCGCGCTCGTGGCCGGGCGCAGGAGGCGGGGCAGTCCTTTCGAGGTGCGCATCGGGATCAATTGGGGGAGGGCGGTGCGGGCCAATGTGGGCTCGCCCAGCCGCCGGGAGTACACCTACATCGGCGACGCGGTCAATCTCGCCCAGCGCATGGAATCCAACGCCTCGCCGGGCCATGTCCTGCTGGCGGCCGCGGCGTGGAAGCGCCTTAAGCGGCGTCCCAAAGCCCGGCGCCGCGTGGTGAGCGTCAAGGGCAAGGCCAAGCCTGTCGCGGCCTATGATGGCTAGGGGGCTGTTCCTTCTCGGCGTCCTAGGCTTCGCGTATTTCCACG
>CAYHRV010000177.1:0-6880 GCA_964359165.1 uncultured Elusimicrobia bacterium | reverse complement strand
TCCACGCGGTCGATGCCGCTCAGGCCGCGGAGCGTGTCCTCCACCTTCCGGGTGACCAGCGTCTCCACTTCCTCGGGCGAGCCGCCCGGGAGCGCGGTGACGATGCTCACGATGTCGAAGTCGATGTCCGGAAAGGCCTCCCGGCGCACCTTGAGCGACTGCCAGGTCCCCACCACGACGATGAAGAGGGTGATGAGGTTGGTCAGGACGCGGCGTTTGAGGAAGAACTCGATCACGGCGCGAGTGCCGTGACCGGGGAATTATGACTCTTTTGGCCGCGCGATTTCTGGAGCGAGCCGAAGCGACGCGAGGCGAGCAGGCCTGAAGGCCTGTAAGCCGAGCGGCGCAAAGGCGCAGCCTGAAAGCGCGCGGCCCGCTTATCAGGGTGAAAGCCTCGAAAAAGGCGTCCTCCTTCCTCTGATAGCGGGAGACCCGATATCGGGGAATCGCGTCGTTGCTCGTCACTCAGATAGCTCAAGCTATCCTTGCTCCTCTCGCCTAGCGCTTCCTTCAATCTCGGGCCTCCAAAAGGGTCATAATTCCCCGGTCACGGCGCGAGCTCCGAAGCCAGGCGGCCGCAGGTTCTCGCGAGCTCCACGCGGGAGAGCGCTTCATCCGTCTCGGCCCGCAGGCGCTCGGCCTCGGCCTGGCGGATGTCCTGGGAGAAGCGCAGGAGCAGGTCCGTGCTGGAGCGCCCGCGCTTGAAATTCGCCTCCTCGGCGGCGAATTTCCGGCGCTGGAGCTCCAAGAGCCGCCGGGCGGCTTCGGCCCGCGCGCGGGAGAGGCGCAGGGACTCCAGGGCGTTCCTGCGCTCGAGGCGCGCGCGGCGCAGGGAGTCCTCCTCCGCGGCCCGCGCCGCCACGAGCCAGAGCTCGGCGCCCCGACGGTATAGACCCACCCCCTTGAACCCGAACGGCACGCTAAGCCCCGCGCCGACCGCGGCCGCGGGATGGCGCCAGCCGCCGAGGTCGCGCCAGGACGCGGAGGGAGCGGTGTCCAAACCGGCGAAGCCGTAGGCCGCGCTCAGGGAGAGGTCGGGAAGCGTGTCCAGGCGGGTGACGCGCAGGTCCCACTCGGAGCGCTCGCGGCGGCGCGCCGCCTCCGCCGCCTCCGGCCTGCCTGAGACCGCCTCTTCCTCGCTCAACGCATCGAAGACGGCGGGGCGCGGGGACTCGGCGGAATCCGGGGAAGGGAGCGCGTCGGTCCCCGGGCGGCCCATGGCGAAGAGGAGCGCGTGGCGCGCGAGCTCCACGCGGGAGCGGGCGAGTAGGAGCTCCGTCTCTTGTATCTCGAGCGAGGCCTTGGCCTGGAGGAGGTCGCTTTCCTCCGAGAGGCCGTAGCGGACCTTCTCCTCGTATTTGGCTAACAGCCTCCGGGCGTCGGCGACTCCCTCCTCGCGCACCGCGATGAGTCCCACGGCGTGCCTCCATTCCAGGAAGCCCCGGGCCGCGGCGGCCGCGGTCTCCTCGCGCGCGAAGAGCCAGGCGTGCCGGGCGGCCTGGGTTCCCGCGCGCGCCCTCATCCGGCGCGCCTTATCCGGGCGGCCCCAGAAATAACGCCAGAGCGGCTGGCGGAGCTCGATGTTGAGCCGGGAGTCCACGCTCGGGTCCAAGGGACGGAAAGGGGTCGCATTGACGAGGCGGTCGTTTCGCAGGACGAGCCTGGCCTCCGTGCCCAAGAGCGTGTTCTGGACCACCCCGGCCTCCAACCTTTCGTTTTGCGAGCGCGAGCCCTGGAAGACCGGCAGGGCCCGTGGAGAGCGGTCGTCGGCGTAAAGGAAGGAAGTCTCGAAGCGCGGATCGAGCTTGGCGAGCAGGGCCGGCTCCTCCAGGGCCGCCTCCTCATGCCTGCGCGCCGCGGCGCGCACGGCGGGAGAAGCCTCCAAGGCCTCCCGGACCGCGGCTTCCAGGGTGAGTGTCGGCGCGGCCGCGCCGCGCCCGCCGTCCTGCGCTCCGCTGGAACCGGCAACGGCGGCAAGGAGCGCCCAAGAAACCGCCGATAGAAGAGAAGCCCTCAACGCCCCCTCCTGGAGGGGGACTTCAGCGCGGCCAGGGCCAGGTCGAGGCGGAGTTCGATGGAGCGGTCCGATAGAAGATCTTTTTCAACCTCGGACATGCTCTTTCCGAAAGGGAGCTTCGCTCCGGCATCCTCCAGCAGGGTGAACATGAGCGCCGGGACCGAGATCGCGCCCATGAGAACGGAGAGGAGCACGGGCTCCGGCAGGTCGCGCAGCCTTCCCTCGCGCACGCCCTCGCGGATGAGGCCCATCACCAGGGGAAGATGATGGGGGAAACGCGAGGCCGCGAACTCGAGAGTCAGTTTGTTGCCGTTGACCGCGTCGCGCAGGAGGCCGACGAAGAGCCGGCGATGCTCGCGCGCGAACAGGGCGATGACCCGCAAGGCCCCCCGAAGCCGCGCGAGGACGGGGCCCGATTCCTCCGCGGCCTTCGAGAGCTCGGCGAAGAACTCCGCGTAGACGTCCTCGAGCACTCGCTTGATGAAAGCGTCCTTGCTCTTGAAGTGGTAGTGGAAGAGGCCCAGGTTCACCCGAGAACGACGGCAGACCTCGCGCACGCAGAGCGCGCCGCAGCCGCGTTCCAGGGCCAGGGCCCGGGCCGCCTCCAGGAGCCTCTCTTGCGCGTCGCCTTTGGGTCGGGGCATAGGACTGTATTATACAGGTGTATAACTATACAACTGTCCAATCGGGAATTGCAAGGGGGGGGTGATTCACGACCCGACGGCCGCTAAGTTCCGGAGAGGAGCAAGCGCACCCGCGCGCTCAGAGCCGCGGGCGTGAAGGGCTTTTGGAGGAAATTCCTGTCCGGGTCCAGGGCCTGCTTGCGCAGCATGGACTCCTCGATGTAGCCCGACATGAAGAGCACGCAGACGCCCGGGTTGAGGCGGGTGAACTCCTCGGAGAAGGCCTTCCCGTCCATCTGGGGCATGACGATGTCGGTGAGCACGAGTTGGATGCTGCCGGGCCCGCTCTTGGCCGCGACCCGCAGAGCCTCCTCGCCGTTGGAGGCCTCCAGCACCGCGTAGCCCGAGCGGCGCAGGACCCGCGCGGCCATGCTGCGCACGGCCGGCTCGTCCTCCACCAGGAGGATGGTGCCGGTCCCCGCCTGCGCCGCCGCCCTCGCCGGCTCCGGCTCGGCGGCGGCGGCGGACCCCAGGCGCGGGAGGAAGACGCTCATGGTGGTCCCGCGTCCCAGCACGCTCTGGGCCGAGATGAAGCCGCCGCTCTGGCTCACCACGCCGAAGCAGGTGGCCAGCCCGAGGCCCGTCCCCTTGCCCTGCTCCTTGGTGGTGAAGAAGGGCTCGAATATCCGGGAGAGGACCTCGGGGCTCATCCCGGCGCCGGTGTCGACCACCCGCAGGCGCGCGTACTCTCCGGGAGGCATCCCGGCCACGGGGACGGTATCGGTCTCCTTGAAGCGCAGGAAGGAGAGCTCGAGGCGAAGGCTGCCTCCTTCGGGCATGGCGTCGCGGGCGTTGACGGCCATATTGACGACGACCTGCTCCAACTGGCCGGGATCGGCCCGGACGAAGAGGGGCTCGGAGCAGGGCAGGATGACCAGCTCGACGTCCTCTCCGATGAGCCTGCGGAGCATCTTGTGAAGGGACATGACCACGGGGTTGAGGTCGAGCTCGACGGCGGCCACGACCTGCCGGCGGGAGAAGGCCAGCAATTGGCGGGTCAGGTTCGCGGCCCGGCGCGCGGTCTCCCGGATCTCGGAGACATCCTCGCGGACCGGGGAGTCGTTGGGCAGGGCGGAGAGCGCGAGCTCGGAATAGCCCAGTATGGCGGTGAGCAGGTTGTTGAAATCGTGGGCCACCCCGCCGGCCAGGCGGCCGAGGCTCTCCATCTTCTGAGCCTGGAGGAACTGCTCCTGCAGGCGCTTGCGTTCCGTGATGTCCTCCTGTATCCCGATGAGGTGCGTGATGGCGTTCTCCGCGTCCCGGATGGAGGAGACGGAGCAGGAGGCCCAATAGAACTTGCCGTCCTTGCGCTTGTTCTTGAACTCGCCGCGCCACTCCTTGCCCGAGAGCACGGTTTCCCAGAGCCCCCGATAGACCTCGACCGGCGCGTCCCCGGACTTCAGGATGCGAGGGTTTTTTCCGAGCACCTCCTCCGCGGACCAGCCGGTGGTTTCGGTGAACTTCGGATTGACGTATTCGATGAGGCCCTCCGGGTCCGTGACGATGACTACGTTGGTACTAGCCTCGACCACGCGCCCGAGAAGGCGCTCATGGGCCTGTCCGCGGAGGGTCTCGGTGACGTCCTGGCGCATGGAGAGGATGTAGGCCTTGCCGGAGAGCTCGATGCGCCGGGCGTTGACCCGAACGTTGCGGACCTCGCCGGACTTGGTCCGAAAGCGCAGCTCCATCTCGGCGCGGCCCTCTCGCACGATCTTGCGCAGATTCTCCCGCATGCCCTCCGCAGTCCACCCGACCAGGTACTCGCTCGCCTTGAGGCGGGCGAACTCCTCCCGGGCGTAGCCCAGCATGAGATGGGCGCGCTCGTTGAACTCCAGATGGAGCAGGGTCTCCGGGTCGAGGATGGCCGTGCCGAAGGGCGAGTGCTCGAAGACGGTGCGAAAGCGCGTCTCGGCGCTCCGGGTCTTCTCCTCGGCCTCCCTGCGCTCGGTCACGTCCAGGAGAAGGGCGATCACCCCGGCGATCTTGCCCTGCGCCGAACGCATCGCGGCGGCGGAAAGAGTGCAGAAGATGACGCTCCCGTCCCTGCGCAGGCAGGGGACCTCCACGGGCGGGGGGGTCTCCCCGGAGAGGATCGCGGACAAGTGCCGTCGAAAGAAGTCACCCTCGCTCGGAGGAAGTTGGAGAGGGAGCTTGCCGATCTGCTCCTCGGAACTCCAGCCGAACATGCTCTCCGCGTGGGGATTGAGCATCGCCACCTTTCCGTCCGGGTCGAGGATCACGATGCCGATGGGCGCGGTCTCGAAGAGGATGTGCAGGCGCTGGGTGAGCTCCCGCCCCGCGTCCTCGAGCTTTTTTTTCTCGGAGAGGTCATGAATGGAGGCCACGCAGATGGCCGACTTGTTCTTTCCGACCATGCTGAGCCGTATCGTTACCGGAAATTCCCTTCCCTCCTTGGAGAGCGCCGATATCTCGATGGGCTCCCGGGGGGAGGAAAGCATCCCGCCGCGCAACGCCCGGGCGAAGCCTTCCTGATGGGCCTTCAGGTGGCGGGGGGGGACTAGGATGTCGATGGACCGGCCCACGATCTCATGCACGCGATAGCCGAAGAGCCGCTCCGCGGCGGCGTTCCAGGTCAGGACACGGCGCTCGGAGTCCGCGCAAAGCACCGCCTCCTGCGCCGACTCCAGGACGGCCCTGAGCAGGCGCCCGGAGAGCGCGTCCTCGGGCCTGCCGGAGCCGTCGCCCGCGTTCGGAGGATCGATCATGGTCGAGGCACATCATGCAATTAACGCGCCGCGGAAATCAACGCGTGCGGTCTGCGACCGCGCGCGTTTCATGAGAGGAGACCTTATTGTCATATGTTACATCGACTTTTTAATATATTGTGCATTTTTTCAATCATGGTATTGCAAAACTTGCAGGAATCTGCTATTTTAGCAGTAGATGTGTTTCGTTAATGCATTTTTAATTCATTTTTAAATGCATTGGACGATTCCAAAATCGACTCGCCAGAGGTGTCATTCATGGGACTCGCAGAGCGCAGCGCCGCGGAAGAAGCGATCCACTCCATCCCCAAGGCGTCCAACGGCTTCTCGGCCGCGGAACGCCACACCGCCATGGAGTCCTTCGGGGCGCTGACCTTCAACAAGAAAGCCATGGCCAAGCATCTGAGCAAGTCCGTGTTCGAGAAGCTCATGGACACCGTGGAGAACAGCGAGAAGCTCGACGAGGAGATCGCCGACGAGGTCGCCCATGCCATGAAGGAATGGGCCATCTCCCAGGGAGCGACCCATTTCTGCCACTGGTTCCAGCCCCTTCGCGGAGTGACGGCCGAAAAACACGACGCCTTCCTCAGCTTCGACGACGAGGGAGCGCCCATCCAGCGCTTCTCCGGCCGGCAGCTCATCCAGGGAGAGCCGGACGCGTCTTCCTTCCCCTCCGGAGGGATGCGCTCCACCTTCGAGGCGCGGGGCTACACGGCCTGGGACCCCACCTCGCCGGCCTTCCTATTGAAAAATGGTCGGGGCGCGACGCTCGTCATCCCCTCGGTGTTCCTCTCCTACACCGGGGAGGTCCTGGACATGAAGACCCCCTTGCTCAGGGCCCAGCACGTGCTCGAGGACAGGGCCTACCGGGTGCTCAAGCTCTTCGGCAACCGTACGGCCAAGCACGTGCGCGCCACCATCGGCCCGGAGCAGGAGTATTTCCTGGTCGCCAAGGACTTCTATAACCGCCGCCCCGACCTCATCTACACCGGGCGGACCCTCTTCGGCGCGGCCTCAGCCAAGCATCAGCAGATGGAGGACCATTACTTCGGCTCCATCAAGCCCAAGGTGGTGGATTTCATGACGGATCTCGACACCGCCCTGCTGGCCCGCGGCATCCCGGCGAAAACCCGCCACAACGAGGTGGCCCCCAATCAGTTCGAGATCGCTCCTCTCTATGAGGAGGCGAACCTGGCGGTGGACCACAACCTCCAGATGATGGAGATCATGCGCAAGACCGCCGAAGACCACGGCTTCGTCCTCCTCCTGCACGAGAAGCCCTTCGCGGGGATCAATGGGAGCGGAAAGCATCTCAACTTCTCCCTGGCGGACTCCGACGGAAACAACCTTCTCGAGCCCGGCGGCGCGGCCCCGAAGAGGAACGTGCAGTTCCTCGTCTTCCTCTCCGCCATCCTCGCGGGCGTGGACAAGTACGGAGCGCTCTTGCGCGCCTC
>CAYHRV010000176.1:0-6903 GCA_964359165.1 uncultured Elusimicrobia bacterium | reverse complement strand
GCCTGCGAGCGCTTCAGCTTCTACGGGATGCGCAGCATACTGGTCATCTACATGACGCAGTACCTTCTCATGGGCAAGGAGGACGCGACCGCGGCCTACCATGTCTTCGTGAGCGCCTGCTACCTCTTCCCCTTGCTCGGCGCCTTCCTATCCGATCGTTTCCTCGGAAAGTACCGCACCATCTTCTGGCTCTCCCTGGTCTACTGCGCCGGCCACGCGGCCATCGCCTTCCGCGAGGACAGGACCTGGCTCTTCATCGGCCTGAGCCTCATCGCCCTGGGCTCAGGCGGCATCAAGCCCTGCGTCTCGGCCTATGTGGGCGACCAGTTCACCAAGTCGAACAAGCACCTTGTGAAGACCGTCTACGACATCTTCTATTGGTCCATCAACTTCGGCTCCTTCTTCTCCACCATGATCATCCCCTGGACGCTCCCCCGCTACGGGCCCAGCGTGGCTTTCGGGATCCCCGGCGTGCTTATGGCCATCGCCACCGCGATCTTCTGGTCGGCCCGGTCCCTCTATGTCAATGTGCCCCCGTCCTCGCAGATGGGTGAGACCGGTTTCATGGAGATATTCTTCTATTCTCTGCGCAACCTTCACCACCGGAAGGCGGGCCACGACTTCCTCTGGATCGCCAAGGACAAGTATCGCAAGGAGGACGTGGAGGCCGCGGAAGCCGCGTGGGGGGTGTTCAAGCTCTTCATCACGGTCTCCGCGTTCTGGGCGCTCTTCGACCAGCACGGCTCGACCTGGGTCCTGCAGGCCAAGCGCATGGACCTTCAGGTGGGGCCCTGGCTATTTCAGGCCTCGCAGATCGCGGCCCTCAACCCGGCCATGGTCATGGTGCTCATCCCGATCCACTCCTATCTGCTCTATCCCGCGGTGGAGAAGCTGGGCGTCAAGGTCACCCCCCTGCGGCGCATGTCCGCCGGCATGGTCCTGGCCGCGTTCTCCTTCGTCCCGATCGCGATGATAGAGACCGCGCTCGACTCCGGGATACGGGTGAACGTGGCCTGGCAGTTCATCCCCTATCTCCTCATCACCATGGCCGAGGTGATGATCTCGATCACGGGCCTGGAGTTCGCCTACACCCAGGCTCCGAAATCCATGAAGAGCACCATCATGAGCTTCTGGCTCCTGACCGTCTTCGTGGGGAACCTGCTGACCGCCTATGTCTCGAAGATCAACAAGTTCACGGGGGCGGGGTTCTTCTATTTCTTCGCGATCCTGATGGCCGCGGTCTCCGCGGTCTTCGTCCTCAGCGCCACGCGCTACAAGGTGCGGGAGTTCCTGATCTCCGGGCCCCAAACCTCCTAAGTCCCGACAAAACGCATGCGTTTTGTCGGGACTTAGGCCCCTAGAAGTCCAGGGTGATGCCGAAGTCGAAGCGGTTCTCGAGCCGGGAGAAGAACTGGCCGAACTCGGAATGCCCGCCGAAGTAGCTGCCATGCACCCGCAGGGACCTCAGCGCTCCCGTATAGGCGATCCGAAGGCCCAGTTCCGTGTTGGAGTTCGGGTTCCACGCGGTCCGGCCCTTCCACTGCGTATCCTGGGCCAGGTAGAAATAGCAGGGGTGGCGGGTGATCCAGTGGAGGTCTGGCCCGCGGGCCTCGAAACCCGCCTGTAGCTCGCCGGACTGGCGCCGGGGCACCGAGTGGATCATCCCGACCCCGCCCCCGTAGAGCCGGAGGAAGGGGTGCGCGTCCCAAGACCCGACTCCGCGGATCCCCTCGACGCTGTAGCGGAAGCCCAGGTCGTTGGTCCTGCGTATGTAGTCGTCCCCCAGATGGGAGCTTTCGTGGAAGAGCATCAGGCGCGCGGAGAAATCCCCCCGCCTCAACTCGACGGGAAGGTTGCCGAAGAAATCGATGGTCTGGAACTCGTTGATCCCACCGGTCAAGCGGAACCTGGAGTAGGCCATCCCCTCGACGTTCCACTGGGCCTTCCAATCCCCCATGCCCCAACGCACCATCCCCCAGGAGTTGCCCAGCGAGATGTCCGCCAAATGGAACTCCCCCTGTTGATAGTAGCGTCCCGTCGTCCGCGTCTGCCGGGGATCGGCCAACAGCCGCTTGAAGAGCTCGTCGGCGGGTGGGAATATCAGGACCTCGGGGGTCCTCGTTTCCGGGCCTGTTCCCCAGGCCGCGCTCTGCGTGCCGAGAGCGAGGATGAGCAGACAGGCGAGTCCCCGAGCCTGTCTGCCGTTGTTTTTCAAGCCCCCTCCCTAAAAGCCGTGCCCGCCGGCGGCCCGGCGCGTTTTTCAGGCCTTTTTATGGCTTCCGTCGCAGTAAGGCGCCGCGGCGGACCTGCGGCAGCCGCACCAGGCGACCTTCTTGGGCTCGGCAAGCTCGACGATCGTCGGCTTCTTGCCCGTGTTCTTGCGCGCGTGTGAGCCGTCGCAATAAGGCTGTTTCTCGGACTCCCCGCAGGCGCACCAGGCCTTGCGGCCCGCCGTCTCGTCGATCACGTAGGGGAAGTTCTGTATCGCCATCGTATGCCTCCTAGGAAAAGCAGACGGGCGAGCATAGGAGCCCGTCTGCCGTGGTTTTTCAAGTCTCCTTCCTCATGTCCGTGCGCACGCCGGCGGCCCGGCGCGTTCAGGATCATGGAAAAGGCTTACGCGCGGCCTTGCCGTCCAAAATGTCCCCCGCCGCGCGCGGGTCGTTGGTGGGGAGTTCGCAGGCATAATTCAGGCAGATATAGGCCGACGCCTTCCCCTGTATCGGATAGACTCCTTTTACGAAGGGCATGTGGCGCGAGAGGCGCTTGCGCGCCTCCTCGCCCTCGATGAGTATGAGGATCCGGTTGGGAAGGTACCTGGAATGGACGACGCGGAGCATCTCCCGTGTGCCGGGATCGTCTCTCTTCCCGGCGATGAGTATCTGCTTGGGTTTCGACAGGGAGAAATCCAAGGCGCAGAGCATCTGCGCCGCCGCCCTCGGATAGCGGTCCATGAGGGGAGCGAAGCGCTCGAGGGTCTTCTCCGCCGCCTTGCGCAGGTCCTCGCGGTCGGTGATCTGGGCCAGCCGCAGGAGGGTGAGCGCGGCCATGGACCCCGCGCTCGGCTCGGAGCCGTCCTGGTCAACCATGATGCGCGCCAAGAGCCCCCTGGCCGTCTGCGTGGACACCATGTAGAATCCGCCTTTCTCCGCGTCATAGAAGCGCTCGAGCATGGACTCCGATAGCTTCAAGGACCAGTCGAGCCATTGGGGGTCGAAGGAGGCCTCATAGAGGTCGAGCAGTCCGGCGGCCATGAAGGCGTAGTCGTCGGCCATCCCCTCGACCGAGCGGCCCCCGTCCCGCCAGGAGCGGTAGAGCGTGCCCGAGCCCTCGTCATAGAGGTTCGCGCGTAGGAACCGCGCGGCGTTCTCGGCCCTGCGCAGATAGGCCTCATCCTCGAGCGTCTGCGCTCCCCGAGCGAAGGCGGAGAGAGCGAGGCCGTTCCAGGAGGCGATGATCTTGTCGTCGAGAGCCGGGCGAGGGCGCTTGGCCCTCGCCTTCAGAAGAGTCTCCCGGGCTTGCGAGAGCCGGCTCTCGGCCTCCCGCTTGGTCAAGCCGAACTCCTTGGCCGTTTCCTCCACGGTCCTGGCCTCGTAGAGGATATTCCTCCTCTTGAATTCTCCATGCGGGTCCTCCGGGGCGTTCCCCTCCGGCAGGATGCCGTAATGATAGGAAAAGAGAGCGGCCCTCTCGGGGCCCAACTCGGACTCCGCCTCGGCGGCCGTCCAAAGATAGAACGCCCCCTCCCCCTTTGCGGCGTGGAGGGAGTCGGTTCCCTTGTCGACGCCGAAGAGGAGGCTGTCGGCGTCCTCCGCCGAATAAAAGCCTCCCTGCGGATGCGTCATGTCGCGCCCGACATAGTCGAGTATGCGGCGGGCGGTACGGGAGAACTCCGGGTCCTTGGAGACCTGGTACGCCTCCAGGAAATTCACGGCGAGCTGGGCGTTGTCGTAGAGCATCTTCTCGAAATGGGGGACGCGCCAACCGGCGTCGGTGGAATAGCGGTGGAACCCCCCGCCCAGATGGTCCTGGATGCCCCCCCGCGCCATGGAGCGCAGCGTCCTCAGGGCCATATCCGCCGCTTTCTTGCCCCCCCGCCGGGCCTGGAGACGGAAGAGGAGGTTCTGCACCGGGGGCGTGGGGAATTTGGGGGCCTGGCCGAAGCCGCCGCGGCTGTCGTCGAAGGAGGCTTCCAGCGCCCGGAGCGCTGCGTCGAGCCATTCGGCTCGCCGGCCCTTCTCCGTCCGACCGCCCGAAGCCGTTGCCGTGCTGTGGGCGAACTCGGCCTGCTCCAATTGCGCGCTCAGGGCTTCGGCATCCTTGCGCAGGTCCTCCTTGCGCGTGCGCCAGAGCTCGTCGATGCGCCCGGCCAGTTCCGCCAAGGACGGGCGGCCCCAGCGGGGTTCCGGCGGGAAATATGTCCCCCCGAAGAAGGGCTTGAGTTCCGGCGTGAGCCAGAGGTTGAGAGGCCAGCCGCCTCCCCAGCCCGCCCCGGCGGCTGCCCGCATGTAGAGCGCGTCCACGTCCGGACGCTCCTCGCGGTCGACCTTGACGCAGACGAACCGGCCGTTGAGCTCGCGGGCGACTTCCTCCTTCGAGAAGGATTCCCTCTCCATGACATGGCACCAGTGGCAGGTGGAATAGCCGATGGAGAGGAAGATGGGCTTGTCCTCCCGGCGGGCCCTCTCGAAGGCCTCCTCTCCCCACGCAAGCCAATCGACGGGGTTATCGGCGTGCTGGAGAAGGTAGGGGCTCTTTTCTTTGGATAGGGCGTTCATCTTCTTGGCCGGCCCGGCCGTTTCGGCGAAAGCCGCGGCAGCCAGACATAAGGCTCCAAAGGCCGCCCAGGGGCGCATGCCACTCCTTATTTCAGTTTCTTGAGCGACGCTTCGACGGCATCCTTGATGGCGTCGTAGTCGGCTCCCGAGATGAGGCGGCCGTTGACCAGGAAGGCCGGAGTGCCGTTGACGCCCATGGACTCGGCCTCCGCGGCGTCGCGCTTGACCGCGGGGAGAGTCTTCTTGGCGTCATAGCAGTCGGCGAAAGCCTTCGGGTCCGCGCCCGCGGCCTTGGCGATCTCGGTGAACTTATCCGCGGCGTTGGAGGCGTCGATGTCCCCCTGCTTGTCGAAGATCGCGTCATGCACTTTCCAGAACTTTTCCGGGCCCTGGAGTTTGGCGCATTCGACCGCCACGGCCGCGGGTTCGGCCCAGGGGTGGAACCCCAAGGGCAGGGATTTATAGAACCAGCGCACCTTCCCGGCGTAATCCTTCATGATCCGGTCGCGCATGATCTCGTAGCCTTTCCGGCAGTACGGACATTGGAAATCCGTGTATTCGACGATGGTGACCGCGGCGTCCGCCTTCCCCCGCACGGCGGCGTCCTTGAGGTCCATCTTCTTGACGCGCTCCTGCGCCGGGAAGACCTTCAGGTCCTTGAAGTCTCCCAGGAGGTAATAGCGCCCGTCCTTGGAGAGATGGAGTTTCTCGCTCTGGTCCATTCCATTGCGGCTCATGCTGACCTCGACGAGGTCGAATCCCGGCACCTGGGAGGGCTTCGCGTCGGAGAAGGCGACCGACACGTCCGCGGGAAGGCGATAGGACTCCCGCAGATGCTCCTCGAGAAGCGCCTTGTCGAAGGCGTGAAGGGGTACTACGGACATCAGCAAGAGCAGAGCGGTTTTCATAGGGAGTACTTTACAAAATTCCCTCGGCCACGACAAAACGCATGCGTTTGGTCGTGGCCGAGGCCCGGAAGCGCTTAAATAAGTATAATCCCATCTCACAGAAGCCGCAGTTTGCGCTCGTAGCTCAATGGATAGAGCACCAGCCTGCGGAGCTGGTGATACAGGTTCGATTCCTGTCGAGCGCAATCTGCGGCTTCTAGTGCTCTAGCGGTCCATGATCCAAAGCCTCCGAGAAGAAGTCCGCTCCGTCCTCGTCCTGGCCGCGCCGCTGGCCCTCATGCAGTTGGGCCTGGTCCTCTACGGGACCGTGGACACGCTCTTCGTCGGCCGCTTGGGCGCCCAGGCCATCGCGGCCGTGGGCCTGGCCAGCTCGACCTACTTCCTCCTGGCCATCTTCGGGATCGGGATGACCGTGGGCGCCGACGCCCTCATCTCCCGGGCCTTCGGCGCGGGCAGGCCCGAGGTCTGCGCGGCCCTGCTCATCCACTCTGCCGCGCTCGCCCTCTGCGTCGCCGCCCCCATATTCCTCCTCCTGGACCTGGCCGGACCCATCTTCCAACTCGTCGGCGTGCAGGCCGAGGTGGCCCACGCGGCCCTCTCCTACATCCGGGTGCTGCGCTTTGGCATATTCCCCACCCTGCTCTTCACCTCCTGCCGCCAGTACCTGCAGGCCATGGACATCACCCGTCCCCAGCTCCTGGCCGTGCTCACCGGGAATCTCGTCAACGCGGGGCTCTGCTGGGCGCTGATCTTCGGCCGGCTGGGAGCCCCCGCCCTGGGGATACAAGGAGGGGCCTACGCCACGCTGGCGGCGAGCCTCTGGATGTTCGTCGTGGCCGCCCTGGCTTCCCTGGAGAGGATGCGGGCCATCTCCTTCCGCTTCCGCGGCTTCCGCGCCAGGCTGTTTGCGGACCTGCTCTCCCTGGGGATCCCGGCCGGGGCGCAGATGCTCGTGGAAGTGAGCGCCTTCAGCCTCATGACCATGTTCTGCGGCAGGCTGGGGGCCGTGCCCCTGGCCTCGCATCAGGTGACGATCAACCTCGTGAGCCTCACCTTCATGGTGCCTTTGGGGATCTCCTTCGCGGCCGCGGTGCGCGTGGGCCAGGGGATGGGACGGGGCGACCCGGGGGCGGCCGTGCGCTCGGGCTACGCCGCGCTGGGCATCGCCGTGGCCTTCATGAGCATGACGAGCCTGCTCTTCCTGAGCGCCGGACGGA
>CAYHRV010000175.1:0-6951 GCA_964359165.1 uncultured Elusimicrobia bacterium | reverse complement strand
GGACCAAGTCCTTGGCGCGATATCGCGTTCATGAAGTGCGGAAAGTAGGATCCGACAGGGTGTGAGGGAACTTATTTGACCTTTTTTCGTACTTGGGAAGGTATGAATGATAGGTTCAAGCCACCAGGCATAGCCAGCAGAATATTCAGGATCCGGGGATTACGGATCATGCTGGACTCGGACTTAGCCGATATCTATGGAGTGTCCACAAAACGCCTTAATCAGCAGTTCATCCGGAATAAAAAGAGATTTCCAGCAGATTTTGCGTTTCAGTTGGACGATAATGACATCGCGGCTTTGAGGTTGCATTTTGCAACCTCAAAGGCCGGCAGGGGGGGCAGACGGTATCGTCCTTATGGATTCACAGAGCACGGAGCGGTGATGCTATCCAGCATCCTCAATACTCCCGTGGCTATCGAGGCCAGTATACGCATCGCGCGGGCCTTCATCAGGCTTCGGGATGTGGTTGCGTCCAATAAGGAACTGGCTCAAAAAATGGAGGAGATGGAACGAAGATTATCCAGCCATGACGCACGGATCATGGAGCTTTTCGAAGCCATCCGGGAATTGGCGGCATTGCCCGATCCGCAGACGAAGCAGATCGGGTTCCGACCTTAGAATTTTCTTTTGAGCATGTAGCCGATGCCCGCGCCGAGCACGGCGCCGACGATGAGGCCGATGGGTCCGCCGATGAAGAAGCTGAGTAGGCCGCCGAGCACCGCGCCGATGATGGAGGGCATCATCTCCTTGGCCATGGCCATGATGGGATTGGACTTGGCCTTGCTCTCGCGGTCGAGCACGGGGGCCGGAGGCGGCTTGACCTGGAAGCCTCCACCGGTCTGGGGGCCCACGAGTCCGGCGTTGGGCAGGGAGGGCGTGTTCTCCGGAGAGGAGTAGGCCGGAGGCCGGCCGTTATCGTCTCCTCCCGAGAACTGCCTATCGGCGCCCCCTGCCGCGTCTTCAGGGGAGGGGGCCCGGGCGCCGGCTCCGGACTCCCCGGCCGCGCGCTCGAGTTGTTCGCGGGCGGATTCCTGCGGCGGGCTTGCCTGGGGTTTTTCCGGCTCGGGCTGGGGCTTGGCGTCCGGCTGGGGATTGGGTTCGGGCTTGGGCTCGGGTTTAGTTCCGGGTTTGGGCTGGGGCTTGACGTCCGGTTTGGTCTCGGAGGCCGGGGGTTTTGGCCCCTTATAGGCGAGGGCGGCCTGGGATTCCGGCGAGGCGATGTACTTGGCCATCTCGGCGGCGGCCTCTTTGCGCTTGGCGCGCACCCGCGACTCCACGGTGCCCCGCATGAAGCCCAACACGGAGTTCCCGTCCGCGAGGTCCTTGCGGACCTCGGCCTGCACCTTGGGGCTCTGGTGCATGAGCCAGTAGTTCATCACGTTGAACTCGAAATCGGTGACCATCTTCTCGATGCTCGGCGCGTCGGGGACGATATCGGTGGCGGTCAGATGGCGCTGGTATTGCCGGGCGAAATCCACGGTCTTCCTGCGCCAGCGCAGTTCGAAGTCCTTGCGCGCGGCCTCATCGGCCTGGGCCGCGAGCCGGCCCTCCTCCTCGAAAGCCTTGGCCTGCGCCTCGTCGCTGAGCAGGACGCTCAAGAGCCATTGCTCCTCCGCCTTGAACACCTTGCGCAAGGCCGCGCCCATGGAATCCTGGCCGGTGGATTCGGTCTTGGAGGCCAGGACCAGATCGGTCCCGGGCAGGGCCAGGAGCAGGCCTAGGAGCAATGCCCTCATGCCTTAAGTGTAGCCGGTTAGGGGGATGGAGACAGGTGCCCGGGACCTAGGAGGAGTTAGGCCCTATGGTCCAGCGGCCGTCGTTCGTGGGCTGTTCCCCTAAGCGGCGATTTAGAAAGATTCTATTGAATCTTTCTCAATCGCCAAGAATCGCCAGTTATTTTCCTTGGAAGGACGGCTTGCGCTTCTCGACAAAGGCCTTCATGCCTTCTTTCTGGTCGAGGGTGGAGAAGAGGCCGTAAAAGAGCGTCCGCTCATGGGCGATCCCGGCGTCCAGGCCGGATTCCAGGGCTTGAAGGACGGCTTCGCGCGCGGCTTTGACCGCCAATGGGGCGGCATCGGCCGCTTCCTTGGCGAAGCGGAGGGCTTCCTCCAGGAAGCTCTCGGTGGGAACGACGCGGTTGACGAGGCCCAGGTCCAGGGCTTCCCGCGCTCCGAGCTTGCGGCCGGTGAGGATCATCTCCATGGCCATGGCCTTGCCCACCGCGCGCGTGAGGCGCTGCGTGCCGCCGGCGCCCGGGATGACGCCGATGAGTATCTCGGGCTGGCCGAAGACCGCGGTCTCGGAGGCCACGATCATGTCGCAGGCGAGGGCCAGCTCCAAACCCCCGCCTAAGGCGTAGCCGCTGACCGCGGCCACGGTAGGCTTCGCGCAATGAGCGACCCTGTCCCAGCGGGCCAGATGCGCGTTCAGGGAAGAGCGGGCTTCGGACCCGTCCTTGAGGGAGGACATCTCCCGGATGTCGGCGCCGGCGGCGAAGGACTTCTGGGAGCCGGCGACTATCACGCAACGGACGGCCGGGTCCGCCTCGAAAGCCTCCAGACCGCGGACCAACTGCTCCATGAGCGGCCGATTGAGGGCGTTTAGGGCCTTGGGCCGGTTGAGGGTGAGGACCCCCACCGGGCCTTGGGTGGAGACGAGTATTTCCTTTTCCCCTTGGCTCATGATAGGGGATGATAGATTCTCAGCGGGTCGGTGTCAAATTTGATTCAATGTCCGTCCCATGATAAAACGATCTTCCAGGGTCCTCTCTCGCGCTATCCTCTTGTCGTCGGCCGCGGCGCTGGCGCTGCCGGCGGCCGCGCCATGCTCCGCCGACGAGGGGATGTGGACCTTCGACAATCCCCCCCTCACGCGCATCCAAGAGAGCTACGGCTTTACGCCCTCGCCCGCCTGGCTCGATAGGGTCCGGCTGGGTTCCCTGCGCTTCAACGACGGGGGCTCCGGCTCCTTCGTGTCCGGACAAGGACTCGTGCTCACCAACCACCATGTGGCCCTGGGCCAGCTCCAGAAAGTCTCCTCGGAAAGCAAGGACTACGTGCGCGACGGGTTCTTCGCCAGGACGAGGGAGGAGGAGCTCAAGTGCCCGGACCTGGAGCTCAATCAGCTCGTGTCCATGGAGGCTGTCACCGCGCGCGTGCTCGCCGCCGTGCCCAAGGACGCGCCGGAGGACGCCAAGAACGAGGCGCGCAAGGCCGAGATGGCCCGCATCGAGAAGGAATCCATGGATAAGACCGGCCTACGCTCGGACGTGGTGGAGCTCTACCAGGGCGGGGAGTACTGGCTCTACCGCTACAAGAAATACACGGACATACGGCTGGTGATGGCGCCGGAGGTCCAGGCCGCGTTCTACGGCGGGGACTACGACAATTTCACCTATCCCCGCCACGACCTGGATTTCGCCCTCTTCCGGGTCTATCAGGACGGCAAGCCCGTGGCCTCCAAGGAGCATTTCCCCTTCAAGCGAGAAGGAGCCGCCCAGGGTGAGCTGGTCTTCGTCAGCGGGCATCCCGGGAAGACGGAGCGGCTCAAGACCCTGACCCAGCTTGAATATTCCCGGGACTTCGACCTCCCCGCCCGGCTGAAGGCCTATCGCAACCGCATCCAGGCGCTGCGCGACTACGCCGCGCGCGGGCCGGAGGCGGCGCGCAGGGCCCAGGACCGCCTCTACGGCTACGAGAACGGCCTGAAGGCCCGCATCGGCTTCCTTCAGGGGCTCCAAGAACCCTCGCTCATGGCGCGCAAGACCGAGGAAGAGAAATCCCTGCGCGGACAGGCGGCCATGCGGCTGGATCTGGCCGCGGAAGCCGGCGCCTGGGAGAGGATCGCCTTGGCGCACAGGGAGCTGACCGCGCGCCACAAGGAGGTCGCCTGGGCCCGAGTTTACGGCCCCCGGCTCTACGGCCTGGCCGAGCATCTGGTGCTCATGAGCGCCGAACTCCAGAAGCCCAACGAGAAGCGTTATGAGGAATACCGCGACTCCGCTCTCGAGTCGCTGCGCTTCAAGCTCTTTTCTCCGGCGCCCTTCTACCCGGACCTCGAGGAGGTCCTCCTGGCCGCGAGCCTGCGCGAGTCCCTTTCTGAGCTGGGGGCCGGACACCCCTGGGTGCAGGCCGCGCTCGGCGCAAAGACCCCGGAACAGGCTGCGTCCGAGGCTCTGCGCGGTTCCCGGCTCTTCGACGCCGGGACGCGTAAGCAGCTCGCCGAGGGCGGGTTCGGGGCCGTGCGGGCCTCCTCGGATCCCCTCATCCGTCTGGCCCTGCGTCTGGAGCCCTACTACCGCCAACAGCGCAAGTGGTACGAGGATCGCATCGAGAGCGTGGAGGCGCTGGAAGGCAACAAGCTGGCGAAGATACGCTTCGCGGTCCTGGGCAAGACCTCTTATCCGGACGCGACCTTCACGCTCCGCTTGAGCTACGGGAAAGTGGCCGGCTATGAGAAAGACACCACGCTGGTCCCTCCGTGGACCAATTTCCACGGCCTTTACGGCCGCTCCGCCTCCTTCTCCGGCAAGCCTCCCTTCGACCTGCCTGCCCGCATCCGGGAAGCCGAGGGGAAGGTGGACCTGTCCGTTCCGCTCAACTTCGTCACCACCAACGACATCATCGGCGGCAACTCCGGAAGCCCGGTGGTGGACAAGGAGGGGCGGCTGGTGGGGCTCATCTTCGACGGGAACATCGAGAGCCTGGTGCTCGACTTCCTTTACACGGAGGAGAAGGGGCGGGCCATCGCCGTGCACGCGGGCGGCATCCTGGAGAGCCTGCGCGCGATCTACGGCATGCCCTCCCTGGCCGACGAGCTGGAAGGCCGCTTGACGGTTCCGTGAAGATATATAATAGTCGCTAGGAGCCTGGTGAGGCTCAGGGAGACTTTATGGCCAAGAACATCTTGATCGCCGATGACGAGCCTGATATGGCGGATTTCCTGCGCACCGCGCTGGAAGCCAGCGGCTATACGGTGGATTCCGCGGCATCCGCCGATGGGATCGCCAACAAGCTCAAGACCTTCGCCGCCGACCTCGTCATCCTGGACATGGGGATGCCCGGGCTCAACCCCGTGACCCCGGCCCTGGACGTGCGCAACCGCACGCACACCAAGTCCAAGATACTCATCATGACCGGCCGCGACATCGCCAAGGAGCAGAAAGAGGGCCACCTCAAGGGCTCGGAGGGCGCGCTCCAGAAAGGAGCGGGCATGGACGCCATCGTCAAGAAGGTCAAGGAGATGCTCCCGGCATGAAGCGGATATTCCTGTTCCTGGCCGTCAACATCCTCGTCGTCGTCACGGTCTCCCTGCTCCTCAACATCCTCGGCATCCGCCCGTATCTGAGCGAGCGCGGCCTCGATTACGGGGCGCTGCTCGCCTTCTGCGCGCTCTTCGGCTTCGCCGGCTCCTTCATCTCGCTGGGCCTCTCGCGCTGGATGGCAAAGACGATGATGGGCGTCGTGCTCATCGACCCTTCCCGTCCCGGATCGGACGCGGAAGGCCTGCTGGTGGAGAAGGTCCGCGCCCTCAGTTCCCAGGCGGGCCTGGGCGCCTTGCCCGAGATCGGCATCTACGCGAGCCCCGAGGTCAACGCCTTCGCTACCGGGCCGACCTCCAGCCGCGCCTTGGTGGCCGTGTCCACGGGACTGCTCGAGCGTTTAGACGACTCCGCGGTGGAAGGAGTGCTGGCCCATGAGATCGCGCATGTGGCCAACGGGGACATGGTGACTATGACGCTCCTGCAGGGAGTGGCCAACACTTTCGTCATGTTCTTCGCGCGCGTGATCGCCTTCGCCATCGACCAGGGTCTGCGGTCCAGGGATTCCGACAGCCGCGAACGGGGAGGGTTGGGCCCGTTCGCGCATTACATGGTGGTCATGCTCTTGGAGACTGTCCTCATGCTCCTGGCCAGCACCCTTATTTACGCCTTCTCCCGCTGGCGGGAATACCGCGCGGACGCGGGCGGAGCGCGCTTGGCCGGGCGGGGGAAGATGATCCACGCCTTGGAGTCCCTCAAGGATTATCAAGACAGGGTGGACACACGCCAGGGAGCCCTGGCCACGATGAAGATCAACGGCAAGGGGAGAGGCCTCCTGGGGATGCTCTTCTCCAGCCATCCCAGCCTAGACGACCGCATCCGCCGGCTTCAGGAAGCCGCTTAGCCGCCTCGCGCCCTCAGAACCAGCCGTGCAGGGCCAGTTCCAGCCCTTCGACCCTTCCCAGGGTCCCCCGCGTCGTCCTCCAGCCGGCCCCGAAGCCCAGAGGCCCGACCAGCAACGCCGCCTCGGCGGAGAGGTCGTGGAAGGGGATGCCTCCCCTCAGGCGCGAGCCCTGGTATCGCAGGAAGACTCCCCAAGGCTTGGCCGGGAAGAGATCCAAGGAGAACATGGCGCTGGGTCCCCAGCGGGACCCCTCGTTCTGCAGGCTCACGGCGCCCATGCCGAACTCCAAGAGCGAGGTCGGGGCCTGATGCCAAAGGGCCGTCATGTGTCCTGAGTAGAGATTGGTCCTCTGCGCCGAGGACAAGAGCCCATGGTCGAAGCGCTCCCAGGCTGCGTCCCAGCCCAGGCGGTTCTGTCCCCGCATCCTCAAGGACGGCTTGATCGTGCGCTGGCCCCCGGGAAGGGAGCGGCGGGAGAACTTTAGCTCCGTCGCCGTCGGCCTCTGTCCGGCTCCATAGCCGTCTCCTGATTCGTAGGGGTAGGAAGGATAGCCGGTCGGACCTTGGGAAAAGGCGTAGCCGAAAGGCAGTATCAGGGCGCCGATGAGGAGGTCCGCGGCGCTCAAGCCCGTGTCGATGCTGATGAAGCCCGCCCGCGCGGGGACCGCGCAGAGGGCCAGCGCGCACGCGCAGAGCAGAGTCCGGCGAAAAATGTCCATGGGGGATTCCTCAGCCATTCTACCCAATATGGCGCGCTCGCGGGCATTCCTTCCCGGGTAGGCCCTTGG
>CAYHRV010000174.1:0-6953 GCA_964359165.1 uncultured Elusimicrobia bacterium | reverse complement strand
GGGGTCAGACGTTGACTTTCGGACCTAAAAACATGCGATCAGGTCCGAAAGTCAACGTCTGACCCCTGGTCCACGGCTTCTAGGGCGGCCAAGAACTCGGCGGCGCTGTGGAAGCGCTTGGAGACCTCGGCCTGCAGGGCCCGGCGCACCACCCCGTCCACCCCCGCCGGGATGCCCGGCGCGGCCTTAGAGGGCGGCACGAACACCATCTCCTGCTTCTGCGCCAGGAAATTGGGACCGCCGTAGGGCATCTTCCCCGTCATCATCTCGTAGAAGATCACTCCCAAAGCGAATAAGTCCGACTCCCGAGACACAGTCCCCAACTCCTGCTCCGGCGCCATGTAGGGCGGCGTGCCCCAGGCCTCGGTGCGCGTCATCCTGGCCACCGTCATCTTCGCCTGGTGCGCGATGCCGAAGTCCATCACCTTGGCCACCCCCTCGGGGGTGATCATGATGTTGGCGGGTTTCAAATCCCGGTGGATGACCTTGCGGCTGTGCGCGTAGTCCAAGGCCCCGCAGATCTGGCGCAAGACCCCCTTCGTCGAGCGCAGGGAGACGCGGCGGCCATCGTCTAGGAAGGCGTGCAGGACCTGGCCGGAGACGAACTCGAAGACGAGGAGCACCTGGGAGCCCTCGCGGACGATGGAATAGATCTCGACTAGGTTGGGGTGCTTTAAGGCCGCGACCATGCGGGCCTCGGCGAGGAACATGTCGAGTTCCTTGCCGGAGGCGGAGATCTCCTGGCGCATGCGCTTGATGGCGACCTTGCGGTGGAGGGTGAGGTCGGTGGCCTCGTAGACGAAGCCCATGCCGCCGCGCCCGAGTTCGCGCTCGATGCGGTAATTGTTGCCCAGCACCGAGCCCGGGCCGATGGGGGCGTCGGCCGGTCCGGGAAGAGCCGGGGCTCCCGGGACGCCGGCTTTCGTCGACTTCGCGCTCAGGAACTGGGCGGTCTTCATGGACCTGATCCGCCGCCAAAGCAGCGTTCCGGCCGCTCCGGCCAGGACCAGGAGCACGACCGTGATCATCAGCCAGAGCTTTTGGGCGTCCTGGGCCTGCTTGGCCGCCTTGAAGGCCGTGTCCTCCGTCGATAGGGTGACCATGGCCCGCTCCCGGAAGGCGCGCACGTCGCGGCCGAACTCCATGAGGCTCTGGTGGCGGGTGAGGTCGGTCCCCGCGTCCATGGTCAAGCCCGTCCCGCTCATGACGCGGCCCAAAGTCGAGACCAGCTTGAGCGTGTCCTGGGCCTGGCGCGTCCGGTTGAACTCGTCCTCCAGCAAGACGAGCTTCTCGATGTTGGGCCGTATGCCGCCGAGGACCTGCTCCCGTTCGGCGGAGAGCGCATAGACGTCCTGCTTCTCGTAATAGGCCTCCTTGAAGGCCTCCACCCTCCTCAGCTTGGGCGAGATGTCGTCCATGACCGCGGTGATCTCCTTCTGGAGCTCATCGAGCCTCCGGTCGTCGGCGGAAGGAGGTTGCGGCGAGGCCTGGGGCCTGGGGGCGGCTTTCTTCGCCGCGCGAGCGGCGAAGCCCGGGGAGAAGGGGAGGCAGAGCAGGAGCAATGAGAGAAGGGCGCTCATCGGTCCCATCAGTGTAGGGACAAGGGAAAGCGTTGTCAAGGAGCCGCCAGGAACGCGAAATAATACGCGCCGGCCAGCAAGACCGCCGCGGCCAGGCAGATGCCCGTCCATTTCGCCGCGAAACGGAGGGCCGCGCGCCTGCGCTCGGGCCGGGAGCAGGCCTCGCTCTCCGCCGCCCGGGCCGCGGCGGCCCAGGCGAGGACGGCGTCGATCTTGACGCTGACCTTCTTGTGCCTCGACGACGCGGCGGCGTAGCTGTCCTCGGAGACCTCTCCGACCATCGCGCCCCGGACCATCTCGAACTTCTTGCGTCCGCGCAGTTCGCGCCGTTCGAGGTCGTAGGACTTCTGCGCGGCTTGGAGGCGGAGGAGACTCGCTTCAAAATCGTCCTCCAGGGCGGCTCGTTCCTTCCTCCGGCGTTCTCCCTCCAGCCAGCCGGCGAAGCGGCAGCGCGCACGGACCTCCTCGAGGGCGCGGATCCGGGGGGGCAGGACCTCAGCGGCGGCCAGCATCTCTTCCTCGAGCTTGAGCAGGGGCTCCCGCCGGGAATCCGCCGGGGCGGCCGCGCCTTGAGCGGAGAGCGCCGCGGCGAGCAAGAGCCCGGCCCCTCCGATCATGGGGCGGGGGTCTTGAGTCTCTTGAGGGTGGAACCGTAGAGCCGGAGCAGGGCTTGAGGCTTCTTCCCTTCGGCGAGCATCTGGTCGAGGGCCTGCCACCAGAATCCTCCGCCGACGCTCCGGGGAAGGGCGCAGGCGGCTCCGGTGTAGAGGACCAGAATGTCCTTTCGCGCCTCCCAGACGCTGTCGGGCTCCAGCCACCAGTAGCCGTGGAGGGAGTCCTTCTCCATGAAGCCGAAACCTCCCAGCATGAGTTTCTTATCGGGAAAGAGTTCCGAGAGCCTGCGCCAGGCGGGGTCGAGGGCGATGCCCATGGGATTGTCATTGGGGTAGATGCTCAAGCCGAGTATGTCGATGTCGGTCCCGAATCCCCTCGGCAGGCTCCAGGCGAGCCAGGCGAAGAGGGGGTGCCTGTCGTCCTGGGCCGTGCCCTCCCACCAGTAGAGGGTGGCCACGGTCTCCAGGGAGGGGTCGATCCGCTTGACTTCGGCCGCGGCCGAGCTGACGCTTACCAGAATGGTCTCGTCGGGCAGGGGGTTGCGCCAGCCTCCGAGCCAGTTCCCGTTGGGCTCGCTGGCCACCTCCCAGGAGCGGATCTGGACGGCGCGCTCGGAAGAGGTCGAGGAGTAGTGGGAGACCAGGTTGCGCGTGCGGTCCACGTAGTCCTGCGGCGTGAGGCTCCTGGGCCAGAGCGCGCTGTCGAGCACGGACCCCATGACGCGCAGGCCCCGCACGGAGAAGGCGCGCACGATGCGGTCGTAGACCGCGAAGGACGACCCGCGCTCGTAGTAGAAATCCTCCGGGTTGAGGCGGAAGACCAGGCGCACCGAATCGGCTCCCGAGGCCGCGGCGCGCTCGGCGATGAAGTCGAGCTCCGCGAGCCGGTCCGCCGCGGTCTCATCCAAGGTGAGCCCCCAGCGCAGGCCCGCGCCGCGGGCCGGGTCCGCGGCGGCCTGGGCGCCATGCTCGAAGAGCAGTTTCTGCCAGGCCGCGGATATGTCGCCCAGGGCCTGGTCGAAGAGCCGCGCGCGCAGGCGCGGGTCTTCCGGGCGATGGGCCTGCGTCATGGCCTCTTTCGCCCTGTCCTCCAGCCGCCGGAACTCCGGGGAGGGGCGGTAGGCGGGGGTGGAGGACTTCACCCGGTAGTCGAGGGATTCCCGGAACTGCCGCCACGCCGTCTTGGCCGCGTCCTCATTAAGGAAGACGATTCCGCCGTCGGCGTAGCCGGAGCCGTCGCCGTCGAGGCGGACAGTCGAGAACCCGTCCTGGGGAACGGGCCAGGGCAGGCTCGCCCGCACGCGCTCGGCGCCGCTCCAGCTCCATTGAGGCGCGGTGGAGGAGCGGACCCACCAGGGCCGACCCTGCGCCGCGGCCCCGGAAAGCCCCGCGAGGTAGAGCCCGGCCGACTCGCCGGCGCCTTCGGCCCCGGCGGGAGAGATGTGCTTGAGCAGGGCCTGGGTCTCGAGGAGTTTTCCGCCCTCATCATAGGCGATCACGCGCACGGACTCGCCGCGGGCCTGGAGGGGCCAGGCCGCCAATAGGAGCGCCGCGAACGCCGATCGCCGCATCGGGCCATGGTACAAAATCCGGCGGTTTTCCGGCTCCGGCGGCTCCGGCAGCCTGACCTATTTTGATATACTCTGGCTCCAGAATGCAGGGTCATGACGTCATCGTAATCGGAGGCGGAGTCGTCGGCGCGGCGTGCGCTTATTCCCTGGCCGCCAGCGGATTCAAGGTACTTCTGCTGGAGCAGGCGGACATACCCAATCCCCGCGCCTCCTCGGCCGACCATGCCGCCCTCTTCCGCCTCACCTTCGGCAGCGACTCCTTCTACAGCTCCCTGGCGGCCAAGACGCTCCCCCTTTGGCGGCGCTTCGAGGCGGAGCTCCATGAGGAGCTCCTCCTCCAGACCGGGATGCTGGACCTGGCCACCGGGGACGGCCGCTACGAGGAGTCCTGCCTCAAGACGCTCGGGGAACTCGGCCTGCGGGCCGAGCGCTGGAGTTCGGCGGACACCTGCGCGCGCTTCCGGATGTTCCGGCGCAGCGCCTTTCGCTGGGCGGCCTACCATCCCGATGGGGGATTGGTCTGGTCGCAGCGCGCCATCGCGGCTTTCACGCGCCACGCGCTGCGCCGCCGGGCCCGGGTGGAGAGCGACGTCCGCATCGCGGGCCTGCTCAAGGACAAGGACGGGCTCGCGGGCGTCAAGGATTCCAAGGGGAGGGTCTGGAAGGCGAAGGAATACGTCTTCACGGCCGGGCCTTGGACGCGGGAGCTGCTCAAGGAGTTCGGCCTGCCCTTGTCCATCACGCTCCAGCACAACCTCTATCTCAGGCCTCCGCGCAACCAGGGCCGCTATCGCCCCGGGCATTTCCCCGTCTTTTCCGCCGTGAAGAAGGGGTTCTACGCCTTCCCGGTGCACATCCATGGGTTCATGAAGGTGGGTTTCCACACGCCCGGCCCCGTCTGTTCCCAAGTCTCGAACAAGCCCGCGACGGACGCGCGCTATGGGAAGAAGTGCCGGACTTTCCTGGAACAGTTGGTGCCCGACCTGCAGGGGTTCTCGGAGCTCGAGGACCGGGTCTGCCACACCACGCGCACCCCGGACGGAGATTTCATCCTCGACCGGCTGGAGGGAGCGCCCAACGCGATCGTCGCCGCGGGGTTGGCCGGGCGGGGCCCCATGTTCGCTCCCTTGATCGCGCAGACCATCACCGCGCTCCTGCGCCGTGAAAAGCCGGAGATCAACCTCCAACGCTTCCGGCTCGACCGCCTTAAATCGAAAAAGCGCGCAAAGGCCTGAGTCCGGTCCAAGCGCCTCCCCACGCCAGCGCCAGGAGACTGCGCAGGGGGGAGCTCGCCGCTTGGAAGGACCTGAGCAGGGGCGAGGGACGGCCCGTCGGGGAGGCCGCGGAGGGGAGCGTCGGCGCCGCGGCGCCGCGGTCCCCGCCGCCCGCGGGCTTGAGCAGTCTTCGTCTTGCCGCCCACCTGCCCCGAGCCGCGACCGAGGGATGGTCCGCGCCTTCATCCAAGGTCCGCGCGTTCTCGAAGGCGTCGAAGGCCCGGGCAAGCTCGGCGTCGGTATCTTCCGGGGCCTGGGCTCCCCGTAAGGCGAGCACGGTCCGGGCCGCGTCGCGCAGGGCCGGCGAAGCCCGGAGGGGGCTCGGCAGCAGGAGCGCGGACATATACGCGGCGCACAAGGTGCGCTGCGCTATTTTCATGAAAGCATCCATCTTACCCGAAGTGTGATCCGTTCCGGCCGCTCGCGCGAGGACCGCATGTCCCATGCCGCCGCCCGATTTGGTCCCACCTGGGGATAGGCCCTATGCTTGGGAAGGGTGCGGGAGTATAATAGCGCGATGGCCGTAAGACTCCTGGGCATCCTCCTCTGCGCGGCGCTCTTCCACGCGCGCGGTGATGCTCAATCCGCCGCGCAGGAAAGGCCGCGTCCCATCGCCGTGGGTTTCCAGACCGAGGACGGCATCCGCATCAAGGCCGATTTCGCCAGGCCCCGGGGCGCCAAGCCCGTGGTGGTCATGCTCCATGGGGTCGCGGCCGGACGCAGGGAATGGGACCCTCTTGTCGCGGAACTCAGGCTGTTGGGTTTCGGGACTCTCCAGCTCGACGCCCGCGGGCACGGCGAATCCGGCGGCTCCCGCTTCGACACCTTCCGGACCCCCGAGTCCTGGGAAGCCCTGGGCAAGGACCTCGACGCGGCCCTCTCGTTCCTCAAGAGCCGGGGCTACGGCGAGGAGCGGACGGCGCTGGCCGGGGCCAGCATCGGCGCGAACCTGGCCTTGCGCTGCGCGGTGCGCCATCCCGCGGTCGGGTGGGTGGTCCTGCTCTCTCCCGGGATCGCGTATCAGGGACTGCGCATCAAGCCCGATTTCATGAGGTTCGAGAGGCCGGTCCTGCTGGCCGCGGCGGCCGATGACCCCTACGCGACCAAGTCCTGCGAGGAATTATCTCCCTACGCCCGCAACCCCGCCGCGCGTTTCCTGCGCGCGGGGTCCGGGCACGGAGCCCAGATGTTCTCCGGGGAGGTCAACCGGCCTTTTTTGAAGGAACTTCTGCGCTGGATGAGCGAGCGCTCTTCTTCGGCGGCGAAGAAGACTTGACCTTGTCCTTGAGCAGGACCAGCATCTCCTTGAGGAAGCCGGTCGCCTTCGAGATGTCCGCGTAGGCGATGCGCACGCCCTTCTTGGACCAGCCCTGGTAGTTGTCGTCATCCACCCATTCACGCAGGTCCACCCCGGTCGCGTCCCGGTAGATGGTGATGCGCACGACCAGCTCCACCCCCGGCTTCTTGGCCAAGCGGGCGAGCTCGGTGTCTTGGGTCGCCTCGGGCTCCTTGGGGAGCTTCTCCAGCGTCGAGATCACCTGTCCCAGCAAGTCGGGGTTCATGGTGATGCCGGCCTTGGTGGGCCCTGAATAATTCTCCCTGCGCACGAAGGTGCGGATCGAGGCGAACGGGTAGCCTTTGTATTCGTCCACGTAAAACCGGATCTCGGAAGTGTCCGAGGCCGGGAGCGTACCGACCATCGCCAGCGGGTTGAATTGCGCGTTCTCTGCCATAGTGGCCTCCTGAAGGGATTTCGTCCTCATGCCTCAAGTACGGACAAGGGGCGAAAAAGTTCCCTATGGGAGCCTGTCCGAGTACTTGGAACCTATCACTCGGACAGGCTCCTCCAGGCAGGACTATTGTACCAAGAATTTCCGGGTATCGACTGAAAACAAGGGACCACCCGGAGGTGGT
>CAYHRV010000173.1:0-6992 GCA_964359165.1 uncultured Elusimicrobia bacterium | reverse complement strand
ACCATCGACGGTGGAAATTCGCGGATAGGCCCCTGCGCGAACTGCGGAATGGGGGTCTGGCCACAGGGAGCATCTGATAAAGCCAGGATACCGGCAAGAATCCAACGATTACTTAATCGTTGCTTCATATGTACCATCATCGGTTTCCAAGTGGATGATCGTGTCATCCAAAAACCAGACTCCAGCTTTTTTTCCAGCCAAAACATTCTGTGCCTTTGGGATCAATCCATGATTGAGGACTACAAGGTCAATATAATAATCGGTCAGCCAGCGTTTGCGGGTAACGACAATGGATTTGCCCAGGGGGCCCACAATGCCATCTTCAATTACAATGGTTTTATGTTCGGGCTCGTACTCAGCAATAGCGTTATAATTCTTATCAAGCAACATGCAGGAGCGGAGAGCCACAAGCAATAGATTGTCCCCAAGGCGTTTTGCTGCTTTGACCATTCCCTTTCGCCAGGGCATCCGTTTGCGGATATGGCCTTTCTTGTCCATAACAAGAATTGCTCGGTGAATGCTTCCTTCGGTCCCATCCCAAACCCCCTCGGTTCCATTCCATACGATCTCATTCGGAGTTATCACCGGCGAGAACGGAGTGAATCCTGGATGATGCACAGCAAAAGCTCGGGTGCCATCCCACCGAAATACAATCGTTTTCTCGGAATTACGAGGCGTGATAATAAAATGATCCTCGACTCCTTCCGACCAAACAGTCCCTTCAGTGGCAACAAGATCGGGGCCTTCAAATCGCCCTACGATGTTGCCTTTCGGGTCAATAAATCGGAATGTGCCCCCATACTCCCCGACATTCTGGATGACATGCCCCTGGTTTGAAATGTAGTAAATCGCTTCCGGCAGACCTTCTAGCGACCAAATAGTCTTGCCGTCAGGCCCCATTAGCCGAAAAGCGTATCTTGCGGTAGCGCTGGAGTAGCTAATCGCGCCCGCGAATTGACCGTTCTTGGAAAAAACCCCAGCCTCCTTTTCCTTTATGACATGAATGCTCTTCTTCGGCTCAAGCTTGGGCCCGATCCTCCGCATCGTCAGTTCTGGAAGCTTCTGCGGTCGTGAGGGTTCGTCTGTCGAGGCCGTCCTTTCTGCGGATTGCGTTGCAACCGTGCCTGATAATTTGTCAGATATTTGCCCGGCGTTGCTTGTTCCGTCCTTCCCATCCTGCCTCGGGCCCTGCACAAACGCCTTAGGATGCGTCACCCTGTGGAACTCCATCAGCAGCCCAGCCGAGTGCTCTATAGCCTTTGGGAACAGATGCCTTCCCATCCGCTCAATGTCCGAGTCTTCAGGCTCCTTCGCCTGCTTCCCCTCCTGGCCCTTCTCCCACTTGTAGAAAGCGTCGAAGTCTATTGGCCAGCGGTCCACTATCTGGACCCCGAACGTCAGTCTTGCCGTTTCCTCGAAACGCTCCCTAAGCCCGGCAATCTTAGGCGCGTGCGCCAGCGCCGCTAAAGAGCCAAGAAGCCCCTCGTTCGACTTCGCTAGCTTCGAGAAGTAAAGCTCGAAGGCCGCCGCGCTGTCCCAGTGGTATACGTGCCGGATATTGCGCGTATGCATCGGCACGCTCAAATCTTCCAGCAGATGCAGCACGTGGCCCAGGGCCTTGTATGCCTTCCGCTTGTCCCCCTCCCGGTAGTATCTTTGCGCGTCCTGCCAGTCCCATTCGTTGTCGGCATTGTCCGGGTAGCCGATCGCGCCCCACTGGAGCGCCGTGGGATTGCCCTCGCAGCCGTAGTCCGGATCAAAAGGGTTGTAGAAGTGCTTGAAGGGCCGGAAGTCCTTGTCTTCATCCCGGACCCCTTCTAAAATATCATCTAGATGTTCTTTAACCTCCTCGTAGTCTGAGGGAAGCAGCGTCAATGCGTTCTTGGTCATCCACTCATGTATGACCGTATCGTGGTTGTGCCATGCCTGGGCGCGCAAGGGGTTCTCGAAGGCCTTGCGCTGGCCGGGGTCTTCAAGATTGAGCAATTGCTCCTCGTAGAAGGGATTGGCTGAGTTCTTCGCCGCGTATTCCATCTGGGCCTTGAAGAAGTCGTAGACCAGCTTCTTGTCCTCAACGCTCCCGCCGGTCTTTCTGGAGGTGGTGATGGCGCTCAACCAGAGCACCTCCGGCTGAAAAGAGGCATAGGGATGTTCTGGATTTGAGGTTTTCCGGACTATTACGCTGATCGTCGCGCCTTTTAGGATGGCCCGGCCTTCAAGTGAAACAGCTTCGTAATTCCATTCCTTGTCCCCGGGGCCGAACCAGCCGGCATACTCGCCGGTGAGCAACCCCCGCGACTTGAGCTCCTCCTGGAAGCCGGGCGAATCCTGGATGCCGAAGGGCTGGTGGAACGCTCCGTATCCCGACGCGAAGACTACTACGCTTCCGCCTTTGACGCCAGTGATCCTGTATTTCTTGCCTGGCATCCTGGATTCGAGCATCTTGTAGAAAGCATCCTTGGGCTTCTCGCCCTCATAGAGGCCTTCCAGCTTCCTGAAACGCACGCTTCCGTCCTTGCCCGTCATGCCTCGATTGGCCGACAGGCCGATGTCGTGGGGCGCCTCCAAAGGCGGCTCGGCCGTGACGTAAGCGCCCACCAGCACAAGAGCGTCCGGGATGGGGCGGCCTTGCTCGTCTTCTACTTTCACCGTAACCTTGAAGTCCGCGGTTGGAAAACAGCCGCTTAGAAGGGCCAGGGCCGCTATGGGACAGAGGAGTTTCCAAAGGCGGGTCTTGGGGCTCATGGGTGTGCTCCTGGAGGGAAGGCATCGTTGATGCGCGGGGATGTGCGGGCCGGCAAGGAGGGAATATCAAAAGACTCGGCTGAGCTAGATCTCGGCACTCTAAGGCTCCCGCCTTGGAGTGTAACCCCGGTAACGGGATTTGTCAAGACAAATCAATCATATCATTCAAACTGGAGGAGACTGTCTGGAATTATTCCATATACTTCACCTTCCGCTCAGGCGGAGCGCTCGATGGGCTCCGCCTGCCGCGCTTCCCAGGCGCCGGCGACGGCCCAGGCGAAGAGGGCCAGCGCACCGGCGTGGAAGCCGAGCTCCCAGGGCGCGAGAGCCGGACCCTGGGGCAGGAAGCGGGGCATCACCACGATATAGAGGTCGAGCCAGTGCCCGAAGAGCAGGCAGACCCCGACGCGGAAAAGCGTCTTCGGGCTCTTCTTCATCCCACTCGCCATCAAGACGAAGAAGGGGACCACCCAGTTGACGGCCACCGATAGCGCCATCAGAACGCCCCAAGGACCGCGCATCCGGGTCAGGAAGAATCCCGTCTCCTCCGGGATGTTCGTGTACCAGATGAGCAGGAACTGGCAGAAGATGATGTAGGCCCAGAAACAACTGAACCCGAAGAGGAGCTTGCCCAGATCGTGATAGAGGGATTCGGACACGAAGGACCTCACCCCCTCCTGGTGGCGCACCACGCTCAGAGCCACGGCGATGGAAGCGAGGCCGCCGAGGAAGGCTCCGGCGAAAAGATAGACGCTGAAGATGGTGCTGTACCAGTGCGGCTCCAGAGTCATCACCCAATCCATGCCCGCAGCCGAGAAGGTGAGCGCGAACACCGCTAAGAAAACCGCGGCGAAGCCGCGCGTACCCTCTGAATGCCCTTTTTCCTCTCCCCCCATCCTTCTGATCAACCCGGCGCACAGAGTGAGCCACACCGCGGCGTAGACCGCCAGCCGCACGGCTTGAAAGGGCCGGGCCAGCCAGAGCTCCTGGGAATGAGCGGAGTGCGCTCCCGCCTCATGGACCCAGCCATAAAGAGAATGGTGTCCCAGGAGCACGGCGGCGGCGGTCAGGGCCAGGCCCACCCACAGCGCGGAGACGATGGGCCCGGCGACACGCTCAAGACCCCGGCTCCAGGAGGCGCCCGTGACCGCCTGGGTGGCGAGGAACACCGCGGCGCCCAGGCTCAGGGTCAAGGTGAGGAGACCGGCGAGGAGAGCGTTGGCCCAGAAGCGGTCCGGGGAGACGAAGAGCCCCGCCGCGGCGCAGACCAGGCCCATGCCCGCGATTTTAAGCAGGGCGTCGCGAAGGGAGGGGTGAGCCAAGAGCGGATGCAGGGGCCTCACGGGGCCTTCCCAGGAACGGATTTTATGGGCGGCCCCTTGGCCGCCGGTTGCTGCAAGGTCCGGACATGAAGCGCGGCCTTCCAGCGGTCCTCCCGCGGTATCTGGGCCGCGTGGCCGGGCATGTTCCCCTGGCCGAAGGTGATGATGTGGAATATCCGGCCATCGGCCATGCGCCGGGCCGAGTCGCCCAAGAGCGAGGGAGGCGCGGGGAAGCCCGACTTGGTCACAGGACCGTCCCCCAGGCCCGTGCCGCCGTGGCAGACGACGCAATAATTAGAGAACACGGCGGCTCCGCGCTCAAGAGCGGGAGCCGCCGCGTTGAAGGGATTCTTCAGCTCCCGGCCCGCGCGCTCCGCCTCCTCTTTTCCCACGCGATAAGCGAGGGGAGGATGCCCCCGGGGAATGCTTCCTTCCGGCGGAAGCAACGCGCCGCCCCGCGAGGCGGCGGCCATGGGGCCGCCGTCCTCGGAGCGCGGCCGTTCTCCGCTCGCGAAGGGGGCGGCGTTTTCGCCCTGCGCCTCGAGAGTCAGGGAGTAGGACATCTCGGGCATGAAGGACCGGTTGCGCCGAGTCCTGTCCTCCCGCACCGCCAGGGTGAATGTCCATGCCGCGACGAGCGCCGCGGCGAGGAGCGCGTTGACTATATGCCGTTTCATCCGTCTTGCTCCACCCTCGCGTCTATCTCCACCGCCCCGCATTCCCGGCACAGCTTCGAGAGTTCCGCGGCGTCGAACCCGGCGGTCTCCCGGTCCACCGCCACCACGAAGCGGTCATCGCTCGCCCCCGCAAGCGGGCACGCCGGCCGCTTCCAGGGCAATAGTCCCCGGGTCAGGAGCAGGGCCGCCACCGTCCCCAGACCGGCGCAGAGCACCGTCATCTCGAAGGCGATGGGGATGAAGGAGGGCCAGGCGTAGAAGGGCTTCCCGCCGATGCGCAAGGGCCAGTCGATCGTCGAGACCCAGGCCTGGAAGAGGAAGGCGAAGAGGGCGCCGCTCGAGCCCAGGATAAAGCAAAGGATGGGGAGCTTCGAGGGCTCCAGCCCCATGGCCTTATCGAGGCCATGGGCCGGATAGGGCGCGTAGACATCCACGACGGTATAGCCCGCCTTCTTCATGCGCCGCACCGCGGCCAAGACATCGTCCTCGCGCCGAAATGACGCCGCCAGGAGCCTCCGGCTCATGCGTGGACCCCCGGCGCGTGGGCGCCCCGCTCGGGCCGGTCCTCCGGGACCAGGACGCCCTTGACCTCGGCCATGGCGATCATGGGGAGAAAGCGGCAGAAGAGCAGGAAGAGCGTGAAGAAGAGCCCGAAGCTCCCGGCGAAGATGGCGAGCTCGACGATCGTGGGCGAGTAGGAGGCCCAGCTCGAGGGGAGGAAGTCGCGGTGCAGGGAGGTCACGATGATGACGAAGCGCTCGAACCACATGCCGACGTTGACGAAGAGGCTCAGGACGAACACCGCGGCCGTGCTGCGGCGGACGGCCGGGGACCAGAGGAACTGGGGGATCGCCACGTTGCAGGAGACCATGATCCAATACGCCCACGCCATCGGCCCCAAGGCGCGGTTGACGAAGACGAAGCGCTCGTAGGGGTTGCCCGAGTACCAGGCTATGAAGAACTCCGTCGCGTACGCCGTCCCCACCATCCAGCTCGTGGCCAGGACGAGCTTGCACATGGCGTCGATGTGGCGAAGCGTGATGTAGTCCTCCAGCCGCGCGAGCTTGCGGGCCAGGATCATCAAGGTCAGCACCATGGACATCCCCGAGAAGATGGCCCCGGCCACGAAATACGGCGGGAATATCGTCGTATGCCAGCCGGGGATGACGGAGGTGGCGAAATCGAAGCTGACGATGGTGTGCACCGAGATGACCAGGGGCGTGGCGAGCCCGGCGAGGAGGAGATAGACGCTCTCGTAATGGAGCCAGGTGCGCATGGAGCCGTCCCAGCCGAGGCTGAGCCAGCCGAGGACGCGCCTGCGCAGGCCCGACGCCCGGTCGCGCATCGTGGCCAGGTCCGGAATGAGCCCCACGTACCAGAAGGTGGCGGAGACCGCGAAATAGGTGCTGATGGCGAACACGTCCCAGAGCAAGGGGGAGTTGAAGCTCACCCAGAGTGGGCCCCGGACGTTCGGATAGGGGAACACCCAGAACGCGAGCCAAGGCCGCCCCATGTGGATGACGGGGAATATCCCGGCGCACATCACCGCGAAGAGCGTCATGGCCTCGGCCGAGCGGTTGACCGAGGTCCGCCATTTCTGCCGGAAGAGGAAGAGGATGGCCGAGATGAGCGTGCCGGCGTGCCCGATGCCGATCCAGAAGACGAAGTTGGTGATGTCGAAGGCCCACCCCACGGTCCGATTGAGGCCCCAGACGCCGATGCCCTTCAGGAGGGTGTAGAGGATTGCCGCCGCTCCGGCCAGGAAAACGGTCGAGGAGGCCGCCAGGGCGAGCCACCAGAGGGGGTGCGGTCCGCGTTCGAGCGGGGCGGCGATGTCCCGCGTGACATCCCCCGGCGTCTTTCCCCCCTCGATCCAGCGTTCCATGGAGCTCATGCGGATTTGTTGCGCACCTTGGTGAGATAGCCCACCGCGGGATTGACATGGAGTTCCTCGAGCACGCGGTAGCGCCTGGGGTCGTTCATGCGCTCGGCCACCCGGCTCTCCTTGTCGTGGACGTCCCCGAAGACGATGGCCTGCGTGGGGCAGGACTGCTGGCAGGCGGTGCGCAGGTCCCCCTCCCGCAGGGGCACGCCGAGGCGCTTGGCCTCGATCTTCGCCTCCTGGATGCGCTGGACGCAGAAGGAGCACTTCTCCATCACCCCGCGGGAGCGGATGGTGACATCCGGATTGAGGACGAGGTTCTCGGGCGCGTCGGCGCGCCGGTACTCGAACCAATTGAAGCGGCGG
>CAYHRV010000172.1:0-7071 GCA_964359165.1 uncultured Elusimicrobia bacterium | reverse complement strand
TCCTCCTCGAGCCCCAGCACGCGGCCAACCCGGCCGCCTCCGTCGAGCCCGTGACCCGCCTACGCTGGCCCATGGACCAGGCCGTGCTCGAGGGCCTGCGCAGCCTGAGCGGCACGCCCATGGTCTTCCTGGCCGACCAGACCCTATTCTTGACCGGCATGCTGCAGGCGCGTCTGCAGTCCATCGGCCAGCAGGCCATGCTCAGCGAGTCCACGGTGGGTATCTCGGACCTCTTCAAGCTGCAGGCCAAGCCCCTGCCCCAGACGGAGAAGCCCGGGAAGTCGGGGATCTTCTCGCGGCTCATCGGCAAGGAGGAGAAGGGCGAGGTGACGCCCCTGCCCCAGCAGGCGGGCTCCACCTCGGTCATCGTCCTCTGGAAGGGGGACGCCATCGACGCGGAGAACGTGGAACAGCGCCTGCGCCAGGAGATCCGCAACGTGCGGGTGTTCGCGGTCAGCAGCATCGGCTCGGTGCACGCCGTCGAACGCGCGTTCCGGCGCGCGCATCCCGGGTTCCTGCCGCGCCCCCTCTTCGGACAGTCGGCCGACTTCCTGCTCGGGCGGCAGGTGACCGACCCGCGCGACCTGGGGCGAGTGCTCTACGTGGACAATTTCAAGCCTTCCCTGGTCCAGGTGACGGCCAGCCTCATGTCGGACGGTTACGACGTCTCGGCGAGCATGAAGGGCGAGGAGGCCCTGGAGATGGCGCAGAACGACCGCTTCCACATCGCGGTCATGGCCGCCGTGGCCTTCGGCCAGCACACGGGCATCGAACTGGCGCAGAAGATGCGCGAGCTCGACCCCGATCTGCGCATCATCCTCATGGTCGAGCGCTATCCGCTGGAAGCCGCCCTGCAGGGGGTCAGCCAGGTGGTGGAGGTGGGCCTAGACGACTGCCTGCTCAAGCCCATCGAGCCCTCCCGGCTCAAGTTCTCCATCTCCCGCGCCCTCGAGCGCCGGCGCCTGCTCTTGGAGAACGCCCGCCTCCTCGACGAGCTCAAGGAGTCCAACCAGGCGCTCGAGCAGTTGACGGGGTTCCAGTCCAAGTTCTTCGCCACCGTGGCCCACGACGTCAAGAACCCCCTGACCGCCATCCGCGGCTACGCGGAACTGCTCTCCTGGAAGATCAAGGAGGCCGACCTGCTCAAGTGCGTCACCCACATCCAATCCTCCTCGAAGGCTCTGGAGGGCCTGGTCTCGGACCTGGTGGATTTCGCCGCGATAGAGTCGGGGAAGCTGCGCGTCAACATGGCGGAGATGGACCTGGCGCAGGTCATAGGCGAGGTCCGTTCGCGCATCCAGGTGGTGGCCGACAAGAAGCAGATCAATTTCCAGGTCTCGGTCCCTGACGGGCTGCCGAAGTTCAACGGAGACCCCCTGCGCATCGGCCAGGTGGTCCAGAACCTCTGCACCAACGCCATCCAGTACACCTCGGACAAGGGAGCCGTCTATCTCCACGTCCAGACCGGGCCGACCTATGTGACCGTCAGCGTCCGGGACACGGGGATCGGGATATCCAAAGAGGACCTCCCGCGCATCTTCGAGCGCTTCTTCCAGGCCCAGAACGCCCAGCAGATGCGCCGCGCCGGCTTCGGCCTTGGATTGAAGATCGCCCAGGAGATCGTCAAGGCGCACGGCGGGGGGATCGGCGTGGATTCGGAGCTCGGCAAGGGCTCGGTCTTCTATTTCACCCTCCCCATCCCCGCCGCGCCGCCGCCGGGGACCGAAGCCGCGGCCCCATCCCCGCAGGGCCCGCAGTCCCCGGTCCCGGCGCCCGGCTTGCCCACCCTCACCGGGCCCTTCACGCCTCCCCCACGGAGGATAGACTCATGAAGACCAACGCCCCGCTCATATGGAACGAGCGGAGGATGCCCTCGACTCCGTCTCGGGCGTGATGAGGGACGTCTCGGGCCTTTCCCGGGCGCTGCCCGGCCGCGTCCTCACCGGCGAAGCCGACCTGCTCACCTACGCCTACGACGGGTCCTTTCAGCGGGAGCGGCCCGAGGCCGTGGTGCTCGCCCGCGGGGCCGACGAGGTCCAGGCCGCGGTGCGCTGGTGCCTCGAGAACCGGGTCCCCTACCTGGCCCGCGGGGCGGGGACCAACCTGGCCGGGAGCTGCGTGCCCCTGCGCGGCGGCGTGGTGATCTCGACGGCGGCGATGGACCGCATCCTGACCGTGGACACGCGCGAGCGCACGGCCTTGGTCGAGCCCGGGGTGGTCAACCTGAAGCTCCAAGAGCGGCTCGGGTCCCTGGGGCTCTTCTACGCTCCGGACCCGGCCTCCTACCGCGTCTGCACGCTCGGCGGCAACGTGGGGGAGAACGCGGGAGGGCCGCGCTGTCTCAAGTACGGGGTGACCACGAACCATGTCCGGGCGCTGGAAGCCGTGATGCCCGACGGCTCCCTCGAGCGCTTCTCGCGCGAGGACGCGGGTCCGGAACTCCTCAGCCTCCTGGTCGGCTCGGAGGGGACTCTGGGCACGGTGACAAAGATACTCGTCGACCTCACGCCCGTCCCGCCCGGCATCCTCACGCTCCTGGCCGCCTTCCCCTCCATCGAGGCGGCCATGGCCTGCGTCGGGGCGATCATCTCCTCGGGGACTTTGCCGCGCGTGCTGGAGGCCATGGACAGGCTCACGGTGGAGTCCATCGAGGCCTTCATGCCCGCGGGCTACCCGCGGGCCGAAGCGGTGCTCCTCATCGAGCTGGAAGGCTCGGCGGGCGCGCCCGCTTCGCGGCGGGAGCTCGACAAGGTCTCGGGCCTCTGCCGCGCGCACGGGGTCACGGAGTTCCGCTCGGCCAAGGACTCGGCGGAAAGGGACAGGCTTTGGGAGGGACGCCGCGGCGCGTACGCGGCCCTGGCGCGGCTGGCGCCCAACGTCATGGTCGAGGACGGCGTGGTCCCCCGCAGCCGCCTGGCGGAAGCAGCCGTGCGCGCCCGCGCGGCCGCCGCCGCCAACGGGGCGCGTGTCGCCTTGCTCTTCCACGCGGGGGACGGCAACCTCCATCCCAACATGATCTTCGACGAGCGCGACGCGGAGCAGACCGGCCGGGTCCAGCGCGCCGGCCGGGAGATCCTGCGCGCTTGCGTGGAATTGGGAGGATCCCTCTCGGGGGAGCACGGCATCGGTTTGGAGAAGCGCAAGGCCATGACCTGGCTCTTCCCGGAGGAGACGCTGGGGCTTTTCAGCCGGATCAAGCGGTCCATGGACCCCGAGGGCTTGGCCAACCCGGACAAGGTGCTCCCCCTGCCCGGGGAGCGGATGGAGGAGGGGCTGCTCAGGCCTCCTAGGCCCTTCTCCGATTCCGCCCGTTCGCTCATCGACGCGGCGCGCGAGCGCGGCGCGCGGGGGCGGCCCTACGCGGTCTTCGGTTCGCGCAGCAAGGTCCCCGCGGAGGTCCTGGCCGCGGAGGGCTCCGAGGCGCTCACGACCCGGCCCCTCTCCTCCATCCTCCGGCTCGACCGCGATGACCTGGTGGTCATTGTCGAGTGCGGCATCCGCATGTCGGACCTCAAGGCGAAGCTCGAGCCCGAGGGCTTCTATGTCCCCTTGCCGCTGGCCGTGGGGACGCTCGGCGGACTGCTCGCCACCCGGCCTTGGACGGGCATGCGGGACTGCATCCTCGGCATGCGCGTGCTCCTCTGGGACGGCTCCACGGCCGAGCTGGGCGGGAGCGTGGTCAAGAACGTGGCGGGCTACGACGTCCCCCGGCTCCTGCTGGGCTCCTGGGGAAGCCTGGCCGTCATTCTGGATGTCACACTCAAGATCTCCCGGGTGAGGCCCGATATCCCCAATTCGGCAGCCGGTGCCTCTCTCCCGGTCTGGGGCGTCTGGCAGAGGCGGCTCAAGGAGGCCTTCGACCCCAAGGGCCTCCTCAATGCCTGGGTGGGACGATGATGCTGGGAAGGCTGCGTACCGCTCTGGGGGAGCGGTCCGATCACGACGCCGCCAGCCAGTGCAGCCGGTGCGGCTACTGCGAGCAGGTCTGCCCTACCTATGTGGCGACCGCGCGGGAGTCTTTTTCCCCGCGCGGCCGCAACCAGATCGTCCGGTCCCTGCTGGAGGGCAAGCTCTTGGACCCCGCCAGCGCTCGCGAAGCGCTGGCCACTTGCCTGCTCTGCGGCGCCTGCCAGACGGCTTGTCCGGCGCATGTGCCCACCGCCGACCTCGTCTTGGAGGGCCGCCGTCTCCTTACGGGGTCGGAGCCCGGCTGGCCGGCCCGGGTCGCGGATTTCCTCCTCGTGAAGAGGCCGGAGCTGCTGCGCGCCTTGCTGAAGGCCACTTTCGCGATGAAGCGTTGGGGACTGTTCTCCTTGGCTTCGAAGCTGGGGCTCTTCAAGCTCCTGGGCTGGCGGGGACTGGAGGAGGCGGGGAGGTTCTTTAACCCTCCCCAGGCCTTCCTTCGGGAGCGCTTGCGCAAGAACGCGGAGCCGGCGGGCTCCGGGGGCACGGCCTGGTCGTACTTCGCCGCCTGCGGGACGGACTTCCTATTCCCGGCGGTGGGCTTGGCCACGCTGAAGGTCCTGCGCGGCGTGCTGGGCCGCGGAGCCTTCCTGGACGCGGGCTGCTGCGGCCTGGCGAGCTATAATTATGGCTCTCTCTCCAGCGCCCGAGCCCTAGCTCGGGCGCTCATCGAACGATGGGAGTCGGCGGGGAGCCGTTCCCCTGTGGTCGGCGACTGTTCCTCCTGCGTATCGTTTCTCAAGAGCTATCCCCAGATGTTCTTAGGGGACCCGGCCTGGCTCCTCCGCGCGGAGCGCTTCTCCTCCGCCGTGCGTGACATCGTCGAATGCGTGCCTCCAGAAAAACTCCCTCCGGGAGCCCTCGAGGGGACGATCGCGATGCAGGAGTCCTGCCGGGCCGGCCATGGACAGGGGCTGGGGAGCGGGGCGCGCGAGACCCTCGACGCCGCGGCCCGGAGGCCCTGCCGCTCAGCTCAAGGGGACGCCTGCTGCGGAGGCGCGGGCCTCTTCGCGGTGCGCAACCCGGAAATCTCCGAGGAGCTGCTCCTGAGGAAGACGGCCGCCGTCGCCGCGGCCCAGGCCGACATCGTGGCGGTTTCGTCCACTTCCTGCCTCCTTCAGCTTGAGCGCGGGTTGAAGAAATACTATCCTGAAGCCAAGGTGGTACACTGGTCGGAGCTCGTCGCGCAAGCGTTGGAGACGGTGCGCCCCAAGGGGCAAGGCGGATAGGGCGTGGGCAGACGACAAGATCTTGAACGCAGGCAGATGCTTCTGGCCCGTTTCGGCCGCAGGATCGCGACCGAGACGCGCATCGACAGCCTGCTCACCATCATCGCGGAGGAAGTCCGCCACATCCTGGGAGCCGACCGCTGCTCGGTCTTCGTCGTCGACGCGGACAAGAACGAGCTCTGGACCAAAGTGGCCTTGGGCGTCGGCGAGAAGGTCCTGCGCATCCCCATGGGCCAGGGCATCGCGGGCTTCGTGGCCAAGACCGGCTCGGCGGTCAACATCCGCGACGCCTACAAGGACCGCCGCTTCACCCAGGACCTCGACCGCCTCACCGGCTACCAGACCAAGAGCGTGCTGGCCGTCCCTCTCAAGGATCGCGAGGGCAAGGCGCTCGGGGTCTTCGAGGTCCTCAATAAGAACAAGGGGCCCTTCAACGACGAGGACGAGGGCTTCCTCCGCATCCTGGCCACCATCGCCTCCTCGGCCATCGAGAATGCCCGGCTCTACGAGAACCTGCGCAAGTCGCACCTGGAGACCATCTACCGCTTGGCCATGGTCGCGGAATACCGGGACCAGACCGACACGGCGGCGCACCTGCGGCGCATCTCCAAGTACACGGCCATCATCTCGGCCCAGTTGGGGCTCTCCTACGACATGGTGGAGGACCTGCGCTACGCGAGCCCTTTGCACGACATCGGCAAGGTCGCGATCCCGGATTCGATCCTTTTAAAGCCGGGCAAGCTGACCCCGGATGAATACGAGGAGATGAAGAAGCACCCGGTCTACGGCGCCCGCATGCTCGAGGGCGCGGAGTCCCGGCTCCTCAAGCTCGCGCGCAACATCGCGCTCGCGCACCACGAGCACTGGGACGGGACCGGCTATCCGCACGGGCTTAAGGGCGAGGAAATCCCCCTGGAGGCGCGCATCGTCTCGGTGGTCGACGTCTTCGACGCGCTCACCACCCGGCGCGTCTACAAGGGCGCCTGGACGCTCGATGAGACCTTCCGCTACATGCTCGACCAGTCGGGCCGCCTCTTCGACCCGGTGGTAGTCGAGGCCTTCCTCAAGTGCAAGTCCCCCGTCGAGGAGATGTGCCTCGGCGAGCGGGCGGTCGAGGAAGGGTCGGCTTGAAGCCCCGGCGCAAGAAGCCGGCGGCCGCCTGGTCCCTGCTCACCCTGGTCTTGGTCCTGGCCGCCTTCGCGGCCGGAGGCTTGCGCTCCCGGGACCTCCCCGCCGAGGCGCGCCCCCTGCGGACGATCCTGGAGTCGCCTCGCGGGGGTCCGGCGAAGAGGTCCGTGGTGGGTCCCCTCTACGTGGCGCGCAACTCCGCGGCCAAGGGGACGCTCACCTGCTACGGCATCTCCGGCCACGACGTCGACACCCGCGATGAGACCGAGGTGCTCTACCTCGACGCCGAGGAATCCGAGCGCTGGAAGGGCCTTAAACAGGGGGAGATGATCTTCGTCGAGGGCGTCTGGAGGGAGCACATGAGCCGGCTCTCCGGAGGCCATCTCCTCGCTGAAAAGATACAACCGCTCCGCTAAAGCAGTCCTAAATGGCGGCAAACGCGGCAGCGTTTGCCGCCATTTAGGTAATTCATGGATGAGTTCTTCCCGGGGGTTTGAATTTTGTAGAATCCGGTGGTCGTTGACAGGACGTTCCCCGACGCGGGCGTGGTTCAATGGTAGAATGCTACCTTGCCAAGGTAGAGACGGCGGTTCGATTCCGCTCGCCCGCTCCAACTCTCTAGCGCAGTCCCTCGACGACGGCAGCAGTCAGGCCGTCGTCCTGCTTTTGTGGGGGGGAATGGAGGAGTTCAGTTTGTTGCGTATTCCGGCCAAATCCGGCCACCCTCTCGGGCGAAACCCAGCCAGCGTCT
>CAYHRV010000171.1:0-7103 GCA_964359165.1 uncultured Elusimicrobia bacterium | reverse complement strand
CGTGCTCCTCGCCAAGAAAGGCTTCGACGCCCTCGCCCCGGGCCAGCGAGAGGCGCTCTTGAGGATCTCCCGCCGCCGCCTCGGGGAACTCAACCTCCAGACCCGCAAGGACAACGACGCCGCCTTGGAAACCCTCGAGAAGCAAGGCCTCCAGATCACGGCCCCCGCCTCCACGGAGGACCCCAAGGCCTTCGAGACCGCCGGGCGCACGGCCCGGCGAGAGCTCGTCGGCCGGCTCTACTCGGGCGATTTCCTCGCCCGGGTCGAGAAGTCCCTCGAGGAATTCCGATCCAAGCGGAAAAGCGCCCCGGCCAAAAGCCGATGACCCGAAGACGACTGCGCCCCCTGCTCGAAAGGGCGGAAGGCGGCCTCCTGAGCGCGGAGAAGGTGCTGCTCTCGGCCCTGATCGTGTTCATGGCCTCCATGAGCTTCCTGCAGGTGGTGTTGCGCGGGGCGTTCTCCTCGGGCTTCCTCTGGGCCGACACGCTCCTGCGCCATCTGGTGCTCTGGGTCGGCTTCCTCGGAGCCGGAGTCGCTGCCGCCCAGGACAAGCAATTCTCCATCGACGCGGCCTCCCGCCTCCTCCCCGGAGGCCTGCGCTCGGCGGCCTCCCTTCTCGGCCATGCCTTCGCCGCCGCGGTCTGCCTCCTCTTGGGCCTCGCCTCCTGGCGATTCTTCCTGGCGGAATACGCCTCCGGAGGAGTCCTCTTCACCGCCGGAGGCATCCAGACGCCGCAATGGACGGCTGCGCTCGCTCTCCCCGCGGGCTTCGCCCTCCTCGCCCTGCACTACCTCCTTAAAATGGCTCTGGCCTGGGAAGCTCCCCGCAAGCCCGTCCGCGCGGAGGAAGGGCCATGAGCGGGATCCTGACCGCCGCCCTGGCCCTCCTCCTCGCCCTCCTGGGAGCCCCGGTCTTCGCGCTCCTTGGCGCCCTGGGCCTCTGGCTCTTCCATGCGGCCGGGATAGACGGTTCCGCGGTGATCGTGGAATTCAACCGGCTCGCGAGCCTGCCCGCCCTCATCGCCATCCCTCTTTTCACCTTCTCGGGTTTCCTGCTCGCGGAGTCCAGGGCTCCCAAACGCCTCTTGGACCTGGCCTCCGCGCTCTTCGGCTGGGTCCCGGGCGGCCTCGCCGTGGTCGGCCTGGCCTGCTGCGCCGTATTCACGGCGTTCACCGGCGCCTCCGGGGTCACCATCATCGCCTTGGGCGGACTGCTCTATCCGATGCTCAAGGAGCAGGGCTACCCGGAGAAGTTCTCCCTGGGACTGCTGACCTGCACCGGCAGCCTGGGCCTCCTCTTCCCTCCCTCCCTGCCCATCATCCTCTACGGACTCGTGGCCAAGATCTCCATCGACAAGCTCTTCCTGGCGGGCGCCCTGCCGGGCCTCATCCTCCTGGCCGCTCTCTCCGTCTACAGCGTCCTCGCCGGCCTGCGCGCCGGGGTCGCTCGCATCCCCTTCTCCTGGATCGCGCTGAGCTCGGCCGCGCGGGCCGCGGCCTGGGAGATCCCTCTGCCGTTCCTCATCATCGGAGGCATCTACGGCGGCCTTTTCACCGCCACCGACGCCGCCGCCGTCATGGCCTTCTACGTCCTCGTTGCCGAGGTCTTCGTGCTCCGCGACCTGTCCCTGGGCGACCTTCCGGACATCGCCGTGCGCAGCATGGCCCTCGTCGGAGCCATCCTCCTCGTCCTGGGCACCGCGCTGGGGCTGACCAACTACCTCATCGACGCCGAGGCCCCGGATAAGCTATTTGCCTGGATGCATCTGGTCGTGTCCTCGAAGACGGCCTTCCTCGCGCTCCTCAACGTCATCCTCCTGGCCGTCAACATGGTGGAGATATTCTCCGCGATCATCATCGTGGTCCCCATCATCGTCCCGATCGCGGCCCAGTACGGCATCGACCCCGTGCACCTGGGAGTCATCTTCCTGCTCAACCTCGAGATCGGCTACATGACGCCCCCGCTGGGCCTCAACCTCTTCCTCTCCAACCGCCGCTTCGAAGAGCCCCTGCCCAAGCTCTACGCCGCGAGCTTCCCTTTCTGGCTCATCCATGTCGCCATGCTCATCGCCGTGACCTACGCGCCGGAATTGAGCCTCCGGCTCTTGAAATAAATGGAGCAAGAATGAATCGAAAATGCCCGCCCAAATCCCGCCAGTCCGCCATGGCCCGGTCCCTGCTGCGCTCGCCGAACTATAGCCCGGCCTACCGCGACCTGGGCTTCCTCGCCCGCGAGGAGCTCAGGCCCGTGCGCCTACAACTGGAGCTGCTCAAGCCCGAGATGTCGCTCGTCGAACAGGGCATCGAATCCACCGTGGTGGTCTTCGGCAGCGCGCGCATCAACGACCCGGCGACCGCGCGAGAGCGGGCCCTGAAAGCCCGGCGTGCGCTCTCCAAGCGCCCGAAGGACAGGCGGCTCCAGGAAGCCCTCGCGGCCGAGGAGCATCTGCTGGCCCTCTCCCGGTATTACGAGGAGGCGCGGCGCTTCGGCTCCATCGTGACCCGCGCCTCCCAAGGCAACGGCCACAAGCATTTCGTCATCGTCACGGGCGGGGGACCGGGCATCATGGAAGCGGCCAACCGGGGCGCGTGGGAGGCCGGGGGAAAGAGCATCGGGCTCAACATCACCCTGCCCCATGAGCAGGTCCCCAACGCCTTCGTGACCCCGGAGCTCTGTTTCCGCTTCCACTACTTCGCGATACGCAAGATGCACTTCCTCATGCGCGCCAGGGCCATGGTGGCCTTCCCCGGCGGCTTCGGGACCTTCGACGAGCTCTTCGAGACCCTGACCCTGGTCCAGACCCTCAAGAAAAGGCGCCTGCCCATCCTCCTGGTAGGCAGGGCCTTCTGGGACAAGGTCCTCAAGCTGGAGGAACTCGCGCAGGAGGGCGTGATCTCCCCCGCGGACATCGAGCTTATCCGGTTCGTCGAGACCGCGCAGGAGGCGTGGCGCGCCATACGGGATTATTGGCGCGAGAACGGCGACTTCCCCGTGCACGAGCGCAAGAGTTTCTCCGCGCTCACGGAAAGCTAAACGAGGAAGGACACATGCATCGCCGAGCCCTGATCCTGCTATTGGCTGTCCTCTGCGCCTTTCCGGGAGCCGCGCAAGGAGGACGCCCGCCCTCCGAGGACCGCGGCCCCATGGCCGCGGCCTTCGACGCCTCGGCCGAGCCCTTCATCCGCCGGAGCATGGAGGCTCTCTTCGACCTGGACTTCACGCGCTCCCGCTTGGAGATGCGCAAGCTCATCGACGCGCAGCCCTCCAACCCCCTGGGCTACCTGGGGGAAGCCGGATTGCTCTGGTGGCAGGCGACCGCCGAATTCGGGCTCTTCAAGGACACCCCCGTCTTGGAGGGGCTCTTCGAGGAGGACGTGGACGCGGCCATCGCGACCGCGAAGCCTCTCATCGATTCCGACGACCCTCGGGCGCGAGCCGACGGCTATTTCGCATCCGGCATGGCGCTGGGACTCCACGGGCAATGGGAGATCGACCGCGGGCGCTTCCTCAAGGCCTATTTCGACGGGAAAAAGGCGGTCAAGCACCTCAAGAAATGCGTCAAACTGGACCCGGATTACCACGACGCCTACCTGGGTCTGGGGGTCTTCGACTACCAGGCCGCCTCGCTCCCCGGGGTATTGAAGATCCCGGCACTCATCATGATCCGGGGCGACGCAACGCGCGGCATCGACCGGATACGGCAAGCCATGGAGCGCGGCCGGATCAGCCAGCACCAGGCCTCTTCCTTCCTGCTCTCCATCTATCTCCAGGCGGGCGACGACAAGCGCGCCCTGCCGCTGCTGCGCATGCTCCGGGAGAACTTCCCGACGAGCCCCTATTTCGTCTTCCGCGAAGCCGTCCTCCTGCACCGCCTGGGGGACCGGGAGGCCTCGCTCAAGGATATGGCCTCCCTCCTGGAACGCTCGAAAGGAGAGAAGGAACTCATCGGGCGCAAACAGCTGAGCCTCTTCTGCGGCGTGGCCTCAGAGCATTGCTTCGAGGTCAAGAGCCTGGAATCCGCCTTGGCATGGCTGGACCTCGCCTTGGCCGGAGCTTCGAAACCCCCCTGGGCGTCCCTGCTCCACGCCTACCGCGGGGCCTCCTGGGACATGCTCGGCCGCAGAGCCCTGGCTTCGGCCGACTATCACAAGGCGCTCTCGCTGCCCGCCTTCGGCCCCGCCCACGAATACGCCCGCCGCTGTCTGGAGGCTCCCTGCGACAGGAAGGCCGTCGTCGGCGCGCTCAAGAGCGCGGCCCGCGCGGGGGAATCCGAACCGCTGGTCCGGCGCGGCGGACCCCGCCCCGAGGGACACAGCGTCGAGGGCAAAGAACTCAGGCCGGAACCTTAGGCTCTTTAGATCGAGATCGTCTTCTTGGGAGCGCGGAGCTCTTCGATGACCTTGAGCATCTCGCTCTCGGTGTTGAACACGTTGTTGGACCGGGTGTCCAAGAGTCCCAGCGGAGTCATCGTGTAGCGGGGCTGGTCCTTGAGGCGCTTGCGGTCCTCGGTGGTCAGGCGCATGGAGAGTTCGAAGGCCACGTTGCCGATCGGGGTCCCTTGCGAGACCCTTTCGAGGACGCGCTGGACCAGGTTCCTGCCGTTGAGCAGGCCCGAGCCCTGGACTTCCTTGGCCTTGCCCATGTCGGAAGCCGTCTCCATGATGGCGGCCTTCACCTGGAAGGCGTCGTACTGTATCCCGTGCGCCTTCAGGTAGCCGATGACGTCCGCGGCCACGCCCGCGACCATGGGGGTGGCCATGGAGGTCCCGGACATGTAGCGGTACCCGGGGTAGCCCTCCACCGTGCAGACTCCGTCGGGATCCTTGCCGCTGCGCGGGGCGATGACCCCGCCCGGAGCGTAAATGCAGCCCGAGGCGGCGAGCGGGACGGAGGCCAAGGAGCCGGAGGCCGGCGCGCCCTTCTCCCCGTCCTTGCCCGCGACGAGCATCTGATCCTGGAGCTTGGTCAAGTCCACGTCCCCGGTCACCGCGGCGATGTCCGGTTTATTGTAAAGCTCCCCCGATTCCCCGTAGATGGGGCCCTTGGAGGCGAAGAAGGGGAACTCCCCGTCCTTGTTGACTCCGGTCACGGTCAAGGCGTAGCGCGCGTTGCCCGGGGAGCCCACGGTGCGGTTCCCGGCCGCGCCCTCGTTGCCGGCGGCCGCGACCACCAGGACGTTGTTCTTGACGGTCAGGTGATTGGCCATGGAGCTGATGGGGTCCTTGTTCGGCTCGCCGGGCCCGCCCAGGCTCATATTGAGCACATCCACCCGGTCCTTCTTGTCCCCGGTGACCATCCATTTCATGGCCGCGAGGATGACGGACTCGTCGGTCTCGCCTTTCTGCCCGAAGACCTTGGCCATCTTGAAGCGCGTTTCGGGCGCCACTCCCGCGAACTTTCCCTGGGAGGCCGAGCCGTCGCCGCCCATGGTCCCGGCCACGTGCGTGCCGTGGCCGATGACGTCGTCCTTGCCCTCGTCGGTGAAATCCATGTACGCCTGGATGCGGCTCTTGCCGTCCTTATCCTTGAAGTCCGGGTGTTCCGGGTCGATCCCGGAGTCGATGATGCCCACCAGGCTCCCCAAGCCCCTCATCCCCGCGTCCCAGAGCTCGCCGATCTTCAGCATAGCCCTGGTGTTCAGCATGGCGGACGCCGCGGAGGACGCCAGATCGGCGGCCGCGCCCAAGGGGGCGGGCAAGAGAGAGGTCCCGAGCACGGCACCCGCGGGTCCCGAAAGCTCCGCGGCCGCGGCCCGGAAGGCGCGCGCGGGGCGGCTCTCCACGCCGGCCCGGAGCAGGGACATCCCGAAGGACGCGGCCTGGGCGAGGGGGACGTCGACGGCCACGAGATTGTCCACCGAGCGGACCACCTTGGCCCCGTGGGCGTCGAAGAGGCGGGCGTCGAGGCCGGTCTCGGCGAGGACGGAGGCGCCCTCCTGGGAACCCTCCGATATCTTCAAGCGGTCCGCGGCCGCGAAGCGGTCGGCGGCCACCAGGACCCGGACCGTCTTGGCCTCCTCATTAACGGAGAAGCCCCGCGCCTTGGGGCTGAAGGACTCCAGGCCGCCGGCCGCCTGCGCGTTGACGGCCGAGCCGAAGGAAGCCCAATCGAAGGCGCCGAGTGTATGCCCGCCGTCGAAGGCGCGGGAGGGGTCCGAGATCGCGGCGGCGACCGCGTCGGTGAGATGCTCGGGGACGAAGGCGGCCACGCCGCCCGGGCGGGACGCGAAGTCCGGCGCGGCGGCCATCACGGGCCCGTCCTTGGGCTTGGGCTCGGCCAAGGGCTCCAAGTGCTGGCCGTCCCGGGCCGTCAGGATGTCGAAAAGGGAGTTCTTGCCGAGCTGGGTGAGGCGCAGGCTCCCACCCGCCTCCCGGCGCAGAAACGCGTTGTCCTCGAGCTCGCGGGGATCCATGCGCGCGGAGAGATAGCTCTTGAGCGCCAATGCCATGCCGCCTTCGGGGTCATCCTTGGGGAGCTTGAAGAGGAAAGTCATCACCCGCCGCAGGGCGGCGAGGTCCATGGCGTCCCGGGAGAGCTGGACGCCCCGCGCGTCCCTGCGGGAGTGGACCGCGGCCCCGTCCTGGGACACGCTGAGGTCCAGCAGGGCCGCCCGCTCCAAGGCCACCGGGCTGGCCAGGTTGAACGCCTCCTGGGCCCGGGTCGAGGCGGGGGGAATCAGGAAAAAAGAAAGGCTCAGAACCGCCGCAGTCCTTCTCATCGCGGCCTCCCATCCGATCGTTTTATTCTTGGTCCTATTCATCGTACCCATCCGTCTTTGGGTCCTTGGTCCTACACCGTTAGGATAGCCTAAAAGGGTGGATCTACAAGTCCCTGGAGGCCTAGGACTGAAATAGGCCTAAGGGCCTATATCCCGCGGCCCGCGGCCGCGCGTTTATTGCCCCGTTTTTTTGTAGCATTATCCTAGCACGACATGAAAAGGAAACTCCTAATTAAACAGCTCCTTACCTCCATTCCTAGCGTCCTCCCCGTTGGGGAGACGCTTGTGGGCCCCTGGGACGGGCATCCTCCCGCGGGTAGGATGCCGGCATGGGCCCCCGGGACGAGCGTCCCCCCGCGGGGGGGACGCTAGGGGTGGACACTG
>CAYHRV010000170.1:3253-7141 GCA_964359165.1 uncultured Elusimicrobia bacterium | reverse complement strand
GCCCAGTCCGCGCCCTTGGCCTCGGCCTCGTGGCCGACCAGGGAGGCGCAGGAGTAGACCTCCGAGGCCGGGACGCTGCGAAGAGCCGAGTCCTCCGTGCTCAGGGCGAAGCCGAAGACGAAGGAGGTCATGGCGCAGAGCGTGTTGCTCCTCACGCAGTGTCCCGCGGTCAGGACCAGGTCCGGCCCCACCAGGACGCCGGAGCAATCGGCGCCCGCTCTCTGCTCGCTGAAGCGCTCGCCCTCGCAGAGGCCGGCCTCCTTGCCGAAGGCCCGGGTCTTCAGCATGGCCCGGTTCCCGCGGAAGCTGACCTTGTCCGATGGGAAGAGGGCCACGGTGGAATCGGCCAAGGCGAGCGCCTCCCGGTCTTCGACTTCGTAGGGGTCCTGGCGGTCGTCGCCGTTGTAGACGGGCATCGACCGCGCCGGGGAGGCGGTGAGAGCCGCGAGCAGGATCAGGACAGGGAGCTTCGAGGTTTTCATCGGCTTGCTCATTAATAATAGACGGGTTCGGCCCCCAGAACGGGGGTCCGGGGGCCCATATGAAAATGGGCCCTAAGGCCTATAGCTCGCCGGTCTTGGCGACTCGGGCGTAGTACTCGGCCCCGGCGGCCGGGGTGCGCTCGAAGGTCTTGCGGTCCACCCGGAAGAGCCCGAATTTCGGCGCGTAGGAACCCCACTCATAGTTGTCCATCAGGCTCCAGTGGAGGTAGCCCTCCACCGGCACCCCGGCCTCCATGGCCGAGAGCATGGAGCCCAGGTGGGAGCGCAGATAACTCTCGCGGCGGGAGCCGTCCCCATCGGCGGTCCCGTTCTCGGTGACCAGGATGGGCAGGCGGTAACGCTCCCAGAAGGCGCGCAGGACGCGCTCGAAACCCTCGGGGACTATCTCCCAGCCCATGTCCGTCAACACCCCGTCGCCGCGCCGCCCGCCCAGGAGGCGGAAGAGGAAGGGCCCGAGCATCTTCTCGATCTCGGCGTGGGCGGCGAAGGCCCGGAAGGGCACCAGGGGCATCCAGGAGCGGCGCACGAAGACGCGGGTGTAATAGTTGATCCCCAAGAAATCCAGTGTCCCCTCCGCCTTCATGGCGTCGAGCAGTTCCCGGTGCATGAAATGGTCCCAGGTCTCCACGGCCGCGGCGTCCGCGGCCGAGCCCGTGGCCGGCTCCAGCGCGGTCACGTTCTGCGCGATGCTCACCCGTGCCTGCGGCACCTCGCGGTGGATGAGCTGGTAAGCCTCCCGGTGCGCCAGGAGCACATGCCGGAAAAGGCCTTGCTCGCGGAAGAGGCGGCCCATGTCCCAGAAGCGCCGCACTCCGGGGGGGAAATGCCCCAGGGCGTAGCCCGCGGTGAGCCAGACCATGGGCTCGTTGAAAGTGAGCCAGTCGCTCACCGACTCCTTGAGCGCGCCGACCACGCGCTCCGAGAAGCGCAAGAACCGCCTGGGCGCTTCCTCGCTCATCCAGCCCGCGGGGTTCTCCCGGAAGAGCCAGGCGGGCTCGGAGAAATGGTGCAGGCAGGCCATGGGGCGTATGCCCGCGCGCTTGAGCGCGTCGGCCATGGCCGCGTAGCGGGCCAGGGCCGCTGGGTCGAAGACGCCGGGGGAGGGCTCCACGCGCGACCATTCCACGGAGAAACGGTACGCCTTGAGGTTGAGCCGCTCAAGACAGCGGATGTCCTCCTGCCAGAGCCGCCAGGAATCGGCGGCCTTGCCGCAGGGCTCCCAGCCCTTCTTCCTCTCCCAGGCGGCCAGGGCGGAGTTCTCGTTGCCTCCCTCGATCTGGTAGGAGGAGGTGGACGCGCCCCACAGGAAGCCGGCCGGGAATCTCAAGGCCAGACCTCGAAGCCGGCCCTCTCGAAGTGCCGGTCGAAGCCGAAGACCCGCCGTATCCTAGCCTTGCGCATCAGCGCGAAGGACACGCAGTCCGTGAAGCTGACCTCCTGATCGGCGAACTTCTCGAAGAGGCTCAGCGCCGCGAGTTCCTCCTCCCGGCCCGGGCGCAGGATGGTCAGCGCCGCGGAGGAGAGGATGTTGCGGGCGCGCTCGGCGGCGAAAGGATAGCCCGCCCTTCGAGCGAGCAAGGTGAAGGACTCATCGAGCACGAAGTTGCTGGTGAAGCATCTCTGGCCCAGGGCGCCGAGGCGCTCCCAGGCGGCGGAGGCGGCCGGATGATTCCTGTCGCGGAGCACATGACGCGCCAAGAAGGCACCCGTGTCGATGAAGATCACCGTTCTTCGCCGTAGAGATGGTCGTCGTGGCGCAGGGAGAGGTCCCCGGGGGCGGCGCCTTTGTAGACGGCCGTGTCGGCCAACAGCGTGTCTTGGGCCCGCTTCTTGCCGGGAACCTCCAAGGCCGCCGACAGGGACTCCCGGACCATTTCGCCGAAGGATATCCCCCGTTCCCGGGCTCGGCGCAGGACGCGCGAGCGCAGATCCTCGGGCACCATGATCGTAGTCCGCTTCATAATATACATAATAGCATATACATATTATCGCGTCAAGCGCGGAGCGGAGGTCCCGCGATCATGCGCCGGCCAGCTTCGCGGCGAGCTCGCGCTGGCCCTCGACGAAGACCCGCCACGCCCCCGAAAGCCCGAGCGACTCGGCCTCCGGCATGAGGGGGGAGAACTCCTTGTCCGCCACGGCCCGGCGCAGGGCCTGGGCCCAGGGCAAAGACGCCCGCTCCGCGGCCAGCGTCGCCGCGCCGAAGGCCGTGGCCTCGCTCTCGCGCAGGCGCACGATGGGACGGCGGAGCAGGTCGGCCTGGAACTGGAGCAGATAGTCCATGCGCGCCAGGCCGCCGGAGGCCTTGAGCGAGGAAGCCCTGAGCCCCGCGGCCTCGGCCGCGGCCGCGATGTCGGCCACCAGGAAGGCCAGCCCCTCGGTCATGGCCCGCACGATGTCCGCGCGCCGGGTGCGCGGAGTGAGGCCAAAGAGCACGGTCGGGGCCGTATAGTCCCAGCGCGGGGCGCCCAGCCCGCCGAGGGCCGGGAGCGCCCAGAGAGTGTCCTTCGAAGCGGCCTTCGACGCGCTGCAGAGCGCGTCAGCCTGCTTGGAGTCCTTGAGGATGCCTAGGTTCTCGCGGAGCCAGTCGTAGGTGGTGCCGGCCGCGTGCACGGTTCCCTCGAGGAAAAAGGTCGGCGCGCGGCTCTCGCGCGTTAGGGCTACGGAGGTCAGCAGGCCCGGGACGCGGTGCGCGCGCTCCCCGGTGTGCAGAAGGAAGAAAGCGCCGGTGCCGTAATTGAGCACCCCCTCGCCCGTGTCCTGGGCCCCCTGGCCGACGGCCGCGGACTGCTGGTCTCCCACGCAGGCGTAGACCGGGATGCGCCGACCGCCGCGTACGACCGTCCCCCAGCGCCCGACGGTCGGGAGGATGGCGGGCAGCGACTCGCGGGGGATGCCGAAGAGGGCGATGAGCTCCTCATCCCAGGCCATGCTCCGGATGTCGAGGAGGAGCATGCGCTGGGCCATGGTGGGATCGACGGCGAAGACCTCCCCGCCGGTGAGGCGCCAGAGCAGGTAGGTGGAGATCGGCCCCACGCGCAGGCGGCCGGAGCCGGCCAGGTCGCGGACCTGGGGCGCGTTCTCGAGCAGCCAGCGGATCTTGGGCGCGGAGTAATAGGGGGTGAGATAGAGCCCCGTGCGCTCGTGCACGAACCGCTGGCGGTCCAGGAGCGGCGCGACCAGGGGAGCGGCCCGGCCGTCCTGCCAGGAGAGCGCCGGCGCGCAAGGCTTGCCCGTCTTGGAATCCCAGAGCACGATCGTGGACCTCTGGGCCGTGATGCCGAGCGCGGCCACCGAGGCTTTCTTGGGCAGGCGGCGCAGCACCGAGTCCAGGGCCCGTTCCTGGGTGCGCGCCAGGTCCAGGGCGTCGTGCTCCACGCAGCCC
>CAYHRV010000170.1:0-3243 GCA_964359165.1 uncultured Elusimicrobia bacterium | reverse complement strand
AGATCGTTGCCCACCGTGCTAGCGGGCAGCAGCACCAGTCTCGCCTGACGCTCCCGCGCCACTTCCGCCAGTGCGTGGGCGGCGGGCAAGGCCAGGTGGCGCGCCAGGGCGTCGTGCTCCACGCAGCCCGGCCCGGGGTAGCGGGTGCGCACCGGGACCTGCGCCATGGCCGCGACCCGCCCGCGGGAGTCGATGGCCAGGGCCCGGGAGGAGGAGGAGCCCTGATCCAGAGCGATCACGTATTCCATCAAGGGACGCTCCTGAGCAGGTCGAGGAGCCAGCCGCCGTAGCCCGCGATGAGCAGGGGCGTCCTCATCCGGCGGTAGGCCGGGAAGCGGAATATCTGCATCCAGACCACGAACACCGCGAGCGCGGCCCCGGCCGCGGCCCGGATGGGCGCGTGTCCCGCGTTCATGCGCTGGAAGGCCATGCCTAGGAGCACTATCCACGGGAGCAGGTTCCTCAGCCATTTCACCCAAAGGCCCCGCGCCTCCAGGAAGAGCTCCACGGAGAGCGCCGCGGCGTAGCCCGCGACCCAGTAGGCCGCGGGGCGGGCGTGATGGACCCAGGAATCGAAGGGTATCATCAGCCAGCTCAGGAGGAGGAAATAGAGCGGGATGCCCTCGATGGCCGCGGCCGGCGGTTGGGGAGGACCCTCCAAGAGGCGGTCGACGCGCTCCTCCTTGCGCAGGGCGGGGAGTAGCTTGCGGTGTATCGTCTCGATGAGGTCGGTCACGATCCTCTCCTCAAGCGTCTTGTCCCTGCGCCAGCGCAGGCGCTGGGCGCGATCCACGCGGATGGGAGGATGGAAGCAGACCGTGATCGGGCCGGGTTTTGGGAGGAGGTCGCCCTTGCGCCACACGCGCCGCCCGCCCACGATGGTGGCCGGGACGATGGGCGCTCCGGTGATCATCGCCAGGCGCGCCACCCCGGATTTGAACGGATTCATGGGGGCCAGGCCCTTGGTCCGCCCGCCCTCGGGGAATATGCCGAAGGCCGCGCCGCCGCGCAAGACCTTGACCGCGGCCTCGAAGGAGGCGCGCCCCGGCTTCTTCATGTCCACCGGGATGGAGCCGTAGGAGCGCATGAGCGTGCCCAACAGGGGGAGGCGGAAGGGTTTCTCCCAGGCCATGAAGCGGATGGAGCGGTGCAGGCCTACCATGAGGAAGGCGCCGTCGAGATAGGTGGGGTGGTTGGAGGCGATGATGACGGGTCCCGAGGCGGGGACATGCTCGGCCCCGTGCACGCGGATGTCATGATAGGCCGTGAAGAGCCAGTGCGCGAGGGTCTGGAGCTGGCGATGGCAGAACGGCTCCTTCTCGGAGGCGCTCCGGGGGGCGCGCTCAGCCGCGGCCGCGCTCGTCATGGCCGCTCAAAGGCTCCTCTCCATGCGCAGGACCTGGGGCCCACCCTCGGCGAGGGGTTCGGCGCTGGCCACCGTGAAGCCGTGGGACTCGAACACGGGCCGAAGGCCCCGCCAGGCGGAGTCCTCCCCGGCCGGGTCCAGGGGATAGGCCTCGATCGTCTTGGCCCCCGCGGACTTGGCCTCTTCGACGAGCAGGGCCACGATCTGCTTGGAGTAGCCCAGGCCGCGGTAGGGAAAGCCCACCGCCAGGCACCCCACGGCCCACACCGAGTCCTCCCAGGGACCCAAGCGGCTGCCGGGGCGCTCTTTGAGCGCGGGGAAAGCGGTCTTGGGTCCAGAGCCGGTCCAGCCCACCACGGCCCCATCCATCTCCCGCACGGCCAGGAAACCCCGCGGTTCTCCGGCGATGACCCTGCGCCGCGTGTCCTCGAAATTCTCCACGGGCCTCTCCTTGCACCGGGCTTCCCACTCGGACCCCGGGTTGTTCCAGAAGGCGCAGAAACAGCCGCCGAACTCCTTGCTCCCGAGGAGGCGCTCGAAATCCCCGATATGACGCCGGTCCAGCCGCACCAGTTTAAGGTCGCCCATCATCCCTCCTCTTCGACTTTCTTGACGCGCAGCACCGAGTGCACGGCCTTCTGTCCCAGCCGCTGGAGCCGATCGCGCAGGTCCATGGGGAGGTCGGAGGCCGCCATCAGCTTCTGCACCAGGGGCGCGGAGGGGGAGATGATCCGGTCCCAGAACCCCGCCCGCTGTATCGCGTCGAGCACCTTCTGCTTGTCGCTGAAATCCCACTTCTCCTCGCTATGCAGGCTCACCTCGTAGCCGTCCCCGAAAGCCCGCACATAGCCCTTCTCCCGCAGGGAGGCGACGATCTGGTCTTTCAGCTCCTCGGCCTTGGCCTCGCGCTCGCGCAAGTCGTCCTTCAGCTTGCCGTAGCGGTCCACGAGCTTGGCGAGCTTCTCCTCGGTCTTGGCCACGGGCGCGGCCGGAGCCTCCTCGCGCGCGGCGTAGGCGTGGCGCCAGGCCGGGCAGTGGGCTTTGAAATCGCACCACCCGCACTTGCGCTCCTCGGGCTTGGGCTCGAACTGCGGGATGATCGAATCCGCGGCCGCGCCCTTGTCGAGCTCGGCTAAGCCCCCTTGGATCCGGCCGGCCACCTCCACGATGGTCTTGCGCAGGTCCTTGACCAGGGACTCCTCCCGGCGCGGCACGCTCAGCGGGGTCTGGGAGGGCAGATGATAGAAGGTGAGGCTCTCCACCGGCATGCCCAGGAGTTCCTCGCAGGCCATCTGGTACATGGTCAACTGGGGGTCCTCGCGGACGCGGTCGAGGTCGAAGGCCTTGCCCGTCTTGTAGTCGACGATGGCCAGGCCGCCGGACTCGGTCTTGTCCACCCGGTCCACGTAGCCGGTCACCGCCACTCCCTCCACCTTGAGGTCGAACTTGTACTCCACGAAGAAGGGTACCTTGAACCGCTCGACGTGCTTGCGGTAGTACTCCCCCAGGATGCGCTCGCCCTCAGCCTTGTACTCCGCCTCCTGTTCCGCGCCGAAGAAGCCCTCGCTGATCCAGTTGTCCCGGAGATAGGCCAGGACCTTGTCGAGGCTCGGCGGCGGCGGCGTGGCCACGCCGTAGAGGAACTCCAGGGCGGAGTGCATGGATTTCCCGAAAGAGAAGAAATGCTTGGGCTTCTCGGGCAGGCGGTCTATGTACTTGAGCTTCCACTTCTGCGGACAGTCGAGGTAGAGATGGATGGAGGAGTGTGAGAGCGCCCGCACCGCGCTATCCTATCACTTCACCGGAGAGCCCGTCGAGCCCCAGACTTGTCTAATCGGGAATGAGCCTGAAGGAACGATGTTTCTAATACAGAATGA
>CAYHRV010000169.1:0-7144 GCA_964359165.1 uncultured Elusimicrobia bacterium | reverse complement strand
ACTGCCCCGTGTGCGACCAGGCCGGCGAGTGCCACCTCCAGGACTTCTACCAGCGCTTCGGCCTCTACAAGTCCACCGTGCGCGAGGACAAGCGGCACAAGGAGAAGCGCAAGGACATCGGCACCTGGGTCATGCTCGACCAGGAGCGCTGCATCCAGTGCACCCGCTGCACGCGCTTCGTCGACAACGTCACGAAGACCCACGAGCTGGCCGTCTTCGGCCGCGGCGACCGCTCGGTCTTGGACGTCTATCCGGGGATGCGCCTGGACAACCCCTACTCCGGCAACGTGGTGGACATCTGCCCCGTCGGCGCCCTCACCGACAAGGATTTCCGCTTCTCGGTGCGCGCCTGGTACTTGGACCGCACGCCCTCGGTGTGCACCGGCTGCGCGCGCGGCTGCGCGGTCGAGGTCCACACCAACACCAAGCGCCCCTGGCACACCGGCGGCCGCCGCGTCGCGCGCCTCAAGCCCCGCTACAACCCCGAGGTCAACGGCTGGTGGATGTGCGACGAGGGCCGCTACGGCTACAAGTCCGCCGACGCCAAGACCCGCGTGAAGGGCTCTTCGGTCTTGGGCCCGGGCGGCGCTCCCGTCCAGCTCGCCCCCGCCGAAGCCGCCGCCAAGGTCGCCAAGGAGCTCTCCGCGCTCGTCGCCGACAACGGCCCCGAAGGCCTGGCGTTCCTCGTCTCGGCCTCTCTCACCAACGAGGACCTCTTCGCCCTCAAGTCCATGATGAAGCGGCTGGGCGTGCCGCTCTCGAACGCCCTGCTGGCCCCCGGCCCCGACCAGCTCGGGGAAGGCGACGACCTCCTGCGCAAGAAGGAGAAGGTGGCGAACCTCTCCGGCGCGGCGGCGTTGGGCTTCGACGTGGCCCGGGGGCCCGAGTCCTTCGCGGCCAAGCCCTGGGGCGTCTGGACCGTCGGCCGCGCGGGCGACCCGCGCTGTGCGTCCCTGTCCTTCACCCTCTGGCAGGGCGCCAACGCCGCACAGGGCTCGGACACCGCCCGCTGGGTCCTGGCCGGGGCCCATTGGACCGAGACCGAAGGCACCGTGGCCAACTTCGCGGGCCGCGGCCAGCGCCTGCGCGCCGCCGTCCCCCCCCTGGGCGAGTCCGCCCCGGCCTGGGCCTGGTTCGGGGCGGTCCTCCGCGCCCTGGGCGGGGTTTTCCCGCACGACGACGCCGGCTCCGTGTTCGCCGCGCTCGCCGCCGCCGAGCCCGCCTTCGCGGGCCTCAAGTTCGAGCTCCCCAAAGACGGGGTCCTCCTGCCCGAAGGCCGCCCCGCCGAGGCCGCCGCGTGACGGCCTGCTGCGAAACCGCCTGCCCGGCCTGGGTGGACACGGCCTTCACGGCCGCCAAAATCCTCGGCGCCATCGGCTTCGGGCTCAACACCGCCGCCCTGCTGACCTGGGTCGAGCGCAAGCAGAGCGCCGTCATCCAGGACCGCATCGGCGCCAACCGGGCGGAGATATTCGGGTTCCGGGCGCTGGGCCTCTTCCACATCCTCGCCGACGCGATCAAGATGCTCGTCAAGGAGGATTTCGCCCCGCCCAAGGGGATGAGGCTCTGGCACGACCTGGCTCCGGCCCTGAGCCTCTTCTTCGCCGCCCTCTGCCTGGCCGCCTTGCCTTTCGGGGACAAGCTCGTCCTCATGGGCCGCGAGTGGGACCTCCAACCCCTGCCCATGTCCTGCGGCGTGGTCTTCGTGCTCGCCATGCTCTCCCTGGGGGTGCATGGGGTGGCCATGGCCGGCTGGTCCTCGGGGAGCGTCTATTCCATGCTCGGAGGCTTGCGCGGCGCGGCCCAGATGATCTCCTATGAGGTCGCCATGCTGACGATTTTGGCCGGTCCTCTCACCCTCTATGGAACCCTCGACCTGGCCGAGGCCGTGCGCGCCCAGGCCCACGCCATCGGAGGCTTCCTTCCCGCCTGGGGCATCTTCCTCCAGCCCCTGGCCTTCATTTTATTCCTGACCGCGGGCGCGGCGGGGACCAAGCGCGCTCCCTTCGATCTCCCGGAGGGCGAATCCGAGATCGTCGGCTACTTCGTGGAATATTCCGGCATGAAATTCGGCATGTTCCTCACCACCGATTTCATAGAGAGCATCGTGCTTGCGGGCATGACCACCGCCCTTTTCCTGGGAGGCTGGCATGTGCCGGGCCTCTTGCGCCTGGGCCTTCCCCAGCCGGTCTTCGCCCTCCTCGGGACGGCGGCTTTCATCGCCAAGCTCCTCTGCGTCCTCTGGTTGCTCATGCAACTGCGCTGGACTCTGCCCCGTTTCCGCTTCGACCAACTCCTGGACCTGGGCTGGAAGAACATCCTGCCCTTGGCGATGCTCAACTTCGCCGCGACGGCGTGGGCGGTGTATCTGCTGGCATGAGGAATCTTCCTAAGAAACGGAATAAGGCCCCCGGACGAGCACACCCCCGCGGGGGGTGCGCTGACATGGCCCCTGGGACGAGCATCCTCCCGCGGGGAGGACGCTGGGTCCGCCCGTGGGGAGGACGCTGATGGGACACACGGTGCGCCCGGTCCAGAGGCCCGAGATGGGGCTGCGGGAACGGGTCTATCTCATCGAGATATGGCTGGGGCTCATGGTCACCTCCCGCCATTTCTTCGTCAATCTCTGGCGCCATTCCCTGCGGGCCCTGGGCCTGTCCGCCGAGCCCGGCGCGGTCACGATCCAATACCCCGAGGACCCGGGCGTGGTGGCGCGCAGGGCGCGCACCCGCCACCGCCTGCTCAAACGGGAGGACGGGACCCCTCGCTGCGTGGCCTGCATGATGTGCGAGACCGTGTGCCCGGCCAAGACCATCCGCATCGTGGCCGAGGAGAGCCCGGATGTGATGATCGAGAAGCGGCCCAAGAGCTTCGAGATCGACATGGGCACCTGCGTGTATTGCGGCTACTGCGTGGAGGCCTGCCCGGAGGACGCCATCCGCATGGACTCAGGGCAAGTGGAGATGTCCGCCTTCTCCCGCCAGGACATGATCTGGACCCTTCCCGAGCTCATGGGCGACAAGAAGAAATCCACCCCCTTCCACACCCAGACCGACCCCCTGGCTCCCAAATCCACTAAGCCGTAGATAGGCGGCGGGGATCGCGATGTCGCGCGGAACTTGGTCCTGGACCGAGTCGTTGACCATAACACCTAGCTCGGATGGCGGCGCATTCATTACTATCCACGTGGATAGCTCTAAAGCCCGGCACCCGGGGGCCCCGCCGCGGACAGGCCCTATCGGAGCCATGGAAGCTCCTTATTGGAGGGACGGGGAGCTGAAGCCCCTTGACAGAATGAAGGACAGGGGGCATAATTCCATATTAGGGAAGCCAATGAGGACATCTATATCCTTAATAGCCGCCGCGCTCCTCTCCGGAGCGCTCGCCCTCCCGGCCATGGCGGCTCCCGGGCAGGCTCCCGCTCCCTCCGCGCTCGAAGACGCCTCCGAGGACCTCTCCCGGGCCTTTGCGGCCGGGACTCCGGTGGCGGAGGCCCTTCCCGAGAAGCGCCTGCGGGAACTCGAGACGCTCCTGGGGCCCGAGTCCCTGGCGGGACTCAAGGACCTGCGCAAGCGGGTCTTGTCCCTGCAAAAGGCCGCGCTCCCGCTCAAGCCCTCCATGCCCGCCAAGGACAGGGCCGGGATCGAGAGGAGTGTGGAGTCCCTGGCGCGCTCCTTTCACTTGGAGGGGCCGGCGCTGGCCGGAGCGAAAAAGACCTATCTCCCGCCTCAATCCGACGCTCAACGCCCGCCGGAGGGCGCGAAAGGATCCCCGGAGCCGGTCCCTTCCGCAAAGGATCTGGAGGCCATGAAGCAGGCATCGGCCAGCCTTGGCTCCGGCATCCAAAAAGGCGGCCTGCTCGCGCATAGGACCGCGTCCCTGCTCCAAGGGAGCAGGGAGGACGTCCTCGACGCCGTGGCTCCCCTGAGTTCCCCGGGGCGCTCCGTGAAGCCGGCATTCTCCGAACTCGCGCCGGCTCGTCAACTCCCGAAGGGTTTCTATGTCACGGCCGCCCAGCCTCCGGGGCCGGGGAAGAAAGGGCCGGCGGAGAAGGGTTGGCGCGCGGACTACGCGCGGAGCATGGAGGAGTATCAGTCCCGCTGGGCGGGAAGGGCCCGCGCCATCGCGGACGCGGGGACCAAGCATGTCGAGGAGGCTCGAAAGCCGGGGGCCTCCCTGAAGGACAAGGCCTATCATTACTCCGCCGCCGCGGGGCTCGCGGTGCAAGAGGGGGTCACCAAATTGGTGGGCCTCGATAAAGGCGCTTGGAAGACCGCGGCCACCGTGGCGGCCGTCACCGTCGCCGCGGCGATCACGGTCGCGGCCGTCGCCCCGGCCCCGGTCGCCGCCGCCGGCATCACGGGACTGGCCACTACCTCCACGATCGTGGCGGGCAAGTGGGGGCTGACGGCCGGGGTGATGCAGGCCGCCGCGGCGGGGATCACCACCTATTTCGCCCCCCTGGCAGTGCGGGACCTCGTTGAAAAGCCCTCGCCCAAGACCGGCATCATGGCCGCCGTCTCCCTCCTCCCGGTCCCCGGGACGGCCTTGGTCACCAAAGCGGTCTCCTCGAGCGCCGTGGCCCATAAGGTCGTCGTCAAGGCGGCGGAGGAAGGCACCCGTTACGGGTGGACCGCGGCCTACAGGCTGGCCGCGCACCGGGCGGTGCACGCGACGGCCCATGTCCTGACCGACATCGGGACACATAAGGCCGCGGATGCGGCGACCACCGCGCTGGAATCCGCCGCCCACTGACGCCCCCCTCGTCCTCAGCCTTCCCGCCTTGTCCATCAAGAGGCTCAGTTATCATCCTGAGAAGAACTTCGTCGCCTGTGCCGTCCTGGGGCAGGTGCTGGGAGGAAAGGTCCGGCGCTCTAAAACCTAGCCGGTGTCGATGGAGGCGGCAGCGCGACGGGAGGAGCGTCTCCGCCGCGGCGGCGGAGAACGAGGAAGGCCGCGGCCGAAAGGAGGAGCAAGCCGCCGATCGACAGCCCCGCGCGGCCGATGAGGCGGCGCCTGCGTGCGCACTCCGCCCGCGTCTGGGCGAAGCCGGCGTCCAAGTCCGCCAGCCTTCTTCCGGCGGGACGGCTCGTTTTCTTGATGCGGGCCAGAGTCCGCGCGATGCTCGTATTGAGGGAAGGCTCGCCGGCGCCGGGCGCCAACAGGGAAAGGAATACGTTTCCTCTGCGCAACTCATAGAGCTCGTTCTCCACCGCGTTGAGCCGGGTCATCGAGACGACGATCTTGCCCCGGAGAGCCTCCCTGTCCGTCGTCGCAGGCTCCCTTAGGCAGGAGGAGGCCTCTTTCTGCAGGGCTTCAAGCCCTGCGAAGAGTTCCTCGAGCTTGAGCATCTCCCTGCCCGCCTCTTGGCTCAGGCTGGATAGCGCGCCGGGACGGCCGGTCTGCGCTGGAAGCTCCGAGGGTTCCCGTGCTGGAGCGCACTCCCCGAGGAGGGGGCAGAGGAGAGCGGCGGCCAGGAGGGACCAGAGAGCGCGCATTCTCTCCATATGCCCGGCCTTATGCAACAAATTCGCCGATGTCATCGGCAGCAAGCCGCCGGTCGGCGGCCGGTCGGGTCTGAGGAGGAAGCAGGAGGCCGCGTGGGAGGGGCTCGTCTCCAGCCTGTCCTTGCGGGAATCGGCCGAGGGGACGGAGCCGAGCAAGGCGCGGGTGTAGCCTCCCAAGACCGCGCCCGCCCGAAGGCCTTCCGTCAGCTTTAGTCGCCGTCATTCCAGCGTAAGCTGGAATCCAGTTGCCGGCCGACCTCGACGACGGCATCGATGCGTTCGCGGCCGAGGAACTCACCCCCGCGTAGCCCTCTGACGCTCAAGTCCGCCTAGATCCTGCATCCATACCGTGCGCGTCCCCCGATCCTCCCATTTTCCCCTGGCAGGAGGGGGGAACTCCGGCTATTATAGATGACGTGGGGTCCAAGGAAGCGGCGGGCCAGGGGTCACGATATGCTTCTTACGAGCTAATCCGAGCCATGCACCTTGCCGCGTCCTTGCTGGGGCTCGTCCTCAGCCTCCCGCCTTCTCCCGCCCGCGCCGAGCAGTCCGCCGAAACGGCCCTGCTGGGCGCCCTGCCCGCGCTCAGGCTCTCCCGGGAGGATCTGGCCGTGCGCGCGGACCGTTGGGATACCCGGATGACGCTCCCCGCCGTGGAAGGCCTGCTCAAGGACCCCATGGCCGTGACCGGGGCCCTCTCGGACTGGTCCGATAGGATGAGGGATGCCTCGCCTCCCGTGGAGCTCGCGGAGTTGGCCATCAGCCTTCTCGACGCCCAACCCGTCTCCGAGTCCAGCGAAGCCGCCAAGGCCATGATCTCCGAATGGGAGTCTCCGCCGAACGGGCCGCCGCCGGGCCTCTCCGGGGAGGCTCATTCGGCCCTCGGGCTCATCCTTTCGGCCGTCGCGGCCGCCAGGCCTTTGCTGGAGAAGGCCGTCTCATCCCTGAGCCCGGAAGAAAGAGAGAGAGCCCTCGCGGTGATGCGGGGCCTGCTCCTCAACGAGGATCACGGCCGCGTCGCCTCCGGCGATTTCGACCTCATGGCGCGCTTCGATCATTCGGCGCTGCTTTCCGCGGCGCTCCATGTCATGTCCGCGGTCGATGAAGCCCTTCCCGCGCTCCGGTCCGCATCGGCGCAGGCCGCGGGGCTGACGCGACGGAGGCTCCGCCTTTCCATCGGAGACGTCCTGCTCTCGGGGGGCGGGGAGGACGCCTATTCCCAGGAGGACCTCTCGGGCGTCGTCCTGCTCGTGGATTTCGGCGGAAAGAGCCGCTACCGGGGGCCGGCGGGCGCCGCCGGCGAAGGGGAGGTCCGGGTGGTCCTGGACCTCAGCCCGGAGGTCCTCGTCGAGTCCTCCTCCGGCGCGGCCTCGGGAGTCTTCGGCATCGGGCTGCTCTATCTTCCTCAAGGGGGCGGGGCAAAGACCCTCCGGGCCGGGGATGTCTCCCTGGGAGCCGGACTCTTCGGAGCCGGAGGCCTGTTCCTCGACGGAGACGGTTCCTCGCTCGAAAGCGGCCGATTCACGCAGGGGGCCGGCGCTTTCGGCCTGGGCATCCTCGACTCGCTGGGCCAGGGGTCGACTTTCTCCCTCCGCTTGGCCGGCCAAGGTTTCGGTTCCACGCGCGGAGCGGGCCTC
>CAYHRV010000168.1:0-7318 GCA_964359165.1 uncultured Elusimicrobia bacterium | reverse complement strand
CGCGCCTCGAACTCACCTCAAACTCGGCCCTCCAAATTGAATCAGTTATTGTTTGACAGGCCCTAACCTCCGAATTATAACCCCCGCTCCCCGTACCGTCAAGGTCAATGCCATGGTAGAATGGGCGGATGACGACCACCGACCCCGGACTGGCCGAACGCCTGGTCCTTGACGAACTCTTCGACCTCACCCTCTACCGGGAACTGCGAGAGCTCAGCGACGGAGACCTCGAGAAGATACTCTCCGAGCTCATCCCGGTGGAGACCGAGCACTTCGCCTTCTGGCAGAAGTTCTTCGACATCCGGCGCGAGCGTCTCGACATGCGGCGCCGGCTCAAGCTCCGGGCGCTCGTTCTGGCCTGCCGCCTCTTCGGCCCCAACGCTTCCCACCTGGTCCTCGAGGGCATCGAGATCTATGGAGTGCGCAAATACCTCTCCGTTTGGGAGCGCTACCGGGGAACCCCGCTGGGCGAAGCCGTGCGGGGCATCCTCGAGGACGAGTTCAAGCATGAGGACGCCATCGTCTCCCAAGCCACGGCCAGGAAGCTGGACCCCGACAGGATACGGAGCATCTTCCTGGGCCTCAACGACGGGTTGGTCGAGATACTCGGGGCGGTCAGCGGGTTCTTCGCGGCCTTTCAGGACCCGGGGATGGTGCTCATGGCCGGCTCGAGCGTGGCCGTGGCCGGGGCCATCTCCATGGCCGCCGGCGCTTTCGTCGCGGCCGACTCCGAGCGGGAGATGCGCTCTCTCGAGCGCGGGAGGGAACGCTTCCTGGGACGGGAAGGATCCTCCCTGGAGGGCTCAGGTCCCTTGCAGACCGCCGCGGTCGTGGGCGTCTCCTACTTCTTGGGCGCCTCCATCCCCGTGCTCCCCGTCTTATTGGGAGCCCGGAGCGTCTTCGCCTCGGCCGTCGCCGCCGGCGCGGTGATACTCCTCGTCTCCCTGATCCTCTCCTTCCTCTCGGGCATGGCGGCGCGCCGGCGCATGGTCATCAACCTCGTCATCATGGCCGGAGCGCTGGGCGTCACCTACGCCATCGGCTTGCTGGCGAAGTCTCTATGGGGGATAAGCTTGTAGATTACCGGCGGGAAGCGGAGAAGGGAACGGCGCGGACTTCGATGACCAACTCGCCCTCGGCGGAGGGGACGGTCACTTTCCCGTTCATGGCGGACACGGTCTCCCGGTCCGCCTTGCTGGAGACCACCACGCGGGAGCGGCCGCGCTCCTTGACGCCGCGGACGGTCTCGATAGCCTGCCCCTGGGCGGAGCGCAGGCAGCCCCCGTAGACGCCGAGGAAATCCCCCGCGTCCCGGATCTCCGAGTGGACCAGGATGCGCACGCACCCATCCACCACGGGCTGCAGCGAGCTCGCCCGGAGCGTCGTGCGGTCGATCAACGCCGTCGGATAGGTGAGGAGGCGTCCCTGGCGCAGGGCCAAGGAATCTTCCATCTCCTCGAGCACCTGGGTGCCGGCGACCATGCCGCTGACCACGATCACGATCGTGGACCGGGGGGAACCAGCTTGCGCGACCTCGAACTCGCGCCCTTCGGCTCGGATCGAGACGCCGTAGCGGTAGGAAAGTGCGTCCATGCAGGACTCGAGCATCCGGACCGCCTCCCTCAGAGGGGGCTGGACGAAGAACCGGGCGTCGACTCCATGGCAGGCGCCGAGGTCCTGGAACACGTCCATGGGACCGCTCGTCCAGACGCGAGGCCGGTCCTGAGCCCGGAGGGACTCCCCGACCCCGACGAGAGCGGCCTCGAAGGAGGCGGCCTCGGCCCATGCTTTCTCGGCAATGCCGGCCGGCGCCGGGCGAGGGGAAGCCGCGGTCAAAAATGACAGGAGCGCGGCGCACGCCGCCGCCCTCATGAGGAATGCCTTGCCCATAGTTTGAGTATACATTCATGCGCGCGCGCACGGATACGAGGCCGGTCAACCCCCCGCATTGATTCCGGTCAATAGGCTAAGTTACACTACGGTCGCACATGCCCAGACCGCACCCCATCCTGACGCTCTCCCGCCTCTTCCTCTGGCTCCTCTTATCCCTGCCCGCCTCCTCCCAGGCCGCTGACTTCCAGACGGGACGCGGCATGCAGGCCCGCAAGAGCGAATTCCGGGAGTGGTTCGACAAGGCGGCCGATGCCGGCACGGACGCGGAGAGGATCGACGCCTACACTCAGGCGCTCAAGGGTTGGAGGTCCGCGGACGGACTGAAGGCCAAGAGCCAGGCTCTCTTCAAGCGGGGCCTCATATTCGAGTCGCGGTCGGATTTCATCAAAGCCGTCACGGATTATGACGACGCCATACGATTCGACCCCAAGTCGTCCCAACTGCACTTCCACCGGGGCTTCTGCCTCTTCCGCCGGGGGGAGCTTGATAAGGCGCTGGAGGACTATGACGAGGTGGTGCGGCTCAGACCCAAGGACCCGGACGCCTTCCAGAACCGGGGCGCCATCCACTATCACAAGAAAGACTACGATAAGGCCGTCGCGGATTACGACCAGGCGCTCAAGCTCCTCCCCTCCGACGCCGGGCTCTACAACAAGCGGGGCAAAGCCTTCTTCGACAAGGGCGAGCTCGACAAGGCCATCGCGGATTTCCAGAAGGCGCTCGAGCTCGACCCCAACAACCTACAAGCGGATAAGAACCTCACCGACGCCAAGAACCGGAAATCCGACGTGGCTCTCAAGCCCGTCTCCCTGACCCCGGGTGAGGAGGCGCCCGCTTCCCCGGAGGCCTCTCCGAAAGCGAGGGACGCCTTCGAGCGCGGCAAGAAGTTCCTGGGAGAAGGCGACCGGGAGCACGCGGCGGACTATTTCGAGCAAGCGGTGGGGATGCAGCCCGCCAACGCCGAGTACCGCAACTGGCTCGCGTCCGCTCTCTACGAACAGGCGGACTACAATGGGGCCCTCGATCAGCTCCAAAAAGTCCCGCCGGGACAAGCCTGGAGCCACATCCTCGGCTTGAGCCTGCTCAAGCTCCAGCGCTTCGAGGAAGCCGAGGAGGTCCTGCGCAAGGGCGTGCTGGAAGGGGTCACCGCGGGGCGCGGCACGGAATACAAGGCTGAGATGGAGCAGCGCCTCAAGGAGATCGAGGCCTATCATGGGCATTTGACCAAGGCCCGGGAAGCCCGGGAGCAAGGACGCTGGGAAGGCTGCCGCAAAGAGCTGGCCGAGGCCCTGAGCATCTTCGACACCTCCTTCGTGAGGGACCAGGTCGAGGAGGCGGACCGCGCCCTCTCCGGCCGGGGCAAGCGGGCGTGGCTCAATTTCGCCGCGTTCATCCTCCTGCTCGGGGCGGGGGCCTTCGGCTTCATGAAGGCGAGGTCCGCGCTCCTCAAGAAGAGCCTCCTCGAACTGCGCTCCAAGGTGGCCGCGAACCCCGCCGGGGCGCTCAAGGCTTTCCGCAGGTTCATTCTCCTGAGGGGCAACCCGTCCCTGCTCTCCCCCGAGGAGTTCCAGGGGCTCTACCGCGCCCCGGGACGAACGGGGGACCTGCTCGGGCCCAAGCTCCGCCCCTCCCCCCCGCAGCTGCTGGGACTGATCAATTCCTTCTGCCCCCCTTCGGGCGGACCCACTGCCCCGGCCTCGTCCGAAGTGCATTCCTGGTACAAGGCCTTCGCGGCCTCCGGCGCGAGCCAGGAGGCGTTCACCGCCGAGCAGATCTATTGGGTATACTCCTCCTCCGGCCACGAGGCCGAGCTCTTCCCCCGGCCGCCGGGACTCTCCGACGCGCAGACGCTCGGCCTCGCCGCCCATCTCTCGCAGGCTTTGCGCCACCAGGAGGCCGTGGGACTCGTCTTAGACGACAAGCTCATCCTCGCGGCGGCCGCCTCGGAAGCGAGCCTCGACCGGCTCCTGAGCATTCTGGACGCGGCGGGGAAGCTCGACGAGTTCCTGGCGACCCAGGAGGAGAATAAATCCGACGATTTCTTCTCGGCCTTGGCCGCTTCTCTGCTGCGGGCCAACATGGCCGGCCGCGCCCTGAAACTACTCAACGACAAGACGCGCAAGATCCCGGGGGATTTCAAGGGCATGGCCGACGCCCTGCTCGCCATGGGACGCAAGGAGGAGGCCCTCAAGACCCTGGCCTCGGTGCCCAAGGGGGAATGGACGGCGGGGGACGCGGTCGCCGTGTTCACCCTTTTCCTGAGGCACGGCCAGTTCGAACCGGCCAAGGGCCTCTATGAACGGGTGCTCCTGGCCAAGCCCGTGCGCGCCGACCCCGAACTCCACTACGGCTTCGCCATCCAATGCGAAAAAGCCGGCGACACCCGCCAGGCCATCGAGATCTACGGCCGCTTCGAGACCGCCGGGCTCCCGCACAAGGACGTGTCGGCGCGCCTAGCCGCCCTGCGCGAGGGGAAACTCCCCCCCGCCGGAGACGCTCCGGCCCAGGGCACGAGCCTCGTCGGCGGCAAGTACAACCTGATCTCCGTCATCGGCGAGGGAGGCATGGGAACCGTCTACGCGGCGCACGACCGCGCCCTCGACCGGAAAGTGGCGATCAAGAAGATGCGCCCGGAGTTCCGCGACCTCCCCCGTGAGCGGACGCGCTTCCTCCAGGAAGCGCGCAGCGTCGCCCGGGTGCAGAACCCCTATGTCGTCGCAATCCACGAGATCCTTGAGGTCGACGGGGAGATCTTCCTCGTCTTCGACTTCGTCGAGGGCAAGACGCTGGCCCAGATCCTCGACGAGCGCGGCAAGCTGGCCCTGGACAAGTGCAAGGCCGTCTTCCGTTATGTCTGCCAGGCCATGGACTGCGCCCACCGCCTCGGCGTCCTGCACCGCGACCTCAAGCCCGGCAACATCATCATCGGCCGGGATGGGTTCGCCCGCGTCATGGATTTCGGCCTCGCCCGCGTCGCCAAGGAGACGGTCTCCAAGTCCCGGGCCGGGGAGATCTCCGGCACTCCGGCTTACATGGCCCCCGAGGAGCATCTGGGGAAGTCCGGAAAGCCCGGGGACATCTTCTCCATGGGCGTCATGCTCTATGAGATGCTCACCGGCGAACTCCCCTTCACCGGACCCGATTATCTGGCTCAAAAAGAGCGCAGGCTCTACCCCCCGGTCTCGACGAAGGACCCCTCCCTCCCCAAGGGCCTTGACGCTTTCTTCGCCGCGGCCCTGGACCCCGACCCGGACAAGCGCATACAGACCGTCGCGGATTTCCTCCAACGGCTCAGCGCCTTATAGAGCCCGACCGATGCGCCGACTCCTGATCCTCATCCTCCTGGGCGCATGGGCGCGCCCTTGCGCGGCGGAGGAGTCGCCCCTCCTCATCGTCGACTCCGTGCCCCAGCCGGGGCAGACCCTCTCCTATCTCATCGGCCGCCCCCAGAGCATCCAAGCCCTCAGAGCCGCCCGGAACTCCGAGGGCCTGGTATTCGTGATGCATGGGGATATGGGCACGTCGCGGACCGGTCCGGACTCGGCGTCCAACACGGGGACTCTCTGCCGGGTCGTCTCCCTGGAAGAAACGCCGGTCGGCGTCAACACCCGCCTGGAGGGGTTGATCGTCGCGAGCGCGTCCTCCCTTCCCCTGCGGGACGGGATGCTCTACGCCGAGCTTCCCCCGCGGGGAAGGCACCTCCCGGATAGGGCGCTCCCCGGCGGGTCGCCGCTGATGAGGCCCGGCCCCGCCCCGGGCCGCTTGCGCGCGCCCTCCGCGCACAGCGGAGCCTCGGCGGGAGATATCATCGACGTGGACCATGGGGCCCCGGTCTCCGCCCCTCCACAGGGCGCCGGCCGGGGCGCGAGCGTCCCCTTGGGCGGAACATCCCTCGAGCCCGACCTATCCGCGTCGTCTGGCCCGCCGAGATTCCTCATCGCCGTCGTCGGCCTATCCTTACTCATCGCGCTGTCCACTTGGCTTTCCACCACCCGAAAGCGCAGGGCCCAGGACAGGAAAGCCTCGCTCCTCGGCTTCATCCGCTCGAGCCTAGCGCGCGACCTGGGCTCCGCATGGAAGGCCTTCTCGGAGTATCGGGCCCTCGACGGAGACCCGGACGCCCTGAGCGCCGAGGAGATCCATGCCCTGGTCGCCTCCCGACAGGGGCCTCTTCCCAAGTTCTCCATCCCCGACCCCAAGGCGCTCGCCATCGCCGAACTATTCTCGAAAGCCGGACGGCACGCGGAAGCCGGAGCGATCGTCTCCGGACGCATCGCTTCCCTGATGTCCCGGCGCGACGGCTCTCCCGAGCGCGCCTACGACATCTATGACCGCGCGGGCTTGACGGCGGAGTTCATCCTCAAGGCCCAGGCGGGCGCGGGGCCCCGCGCGCGCCGGGCCCTGATGGAGACGCTCCTCAAGCGCGGCGCGCCGGAGAAAGCCCTCTCCCTGCTCCGCGCGGACAAGACCCAAGACGACCCGGCGCTCAACCTCGATCTCGCGGACGCCTTCGCGCGGGCCAACAAGATACAGGAGGCGCTCGACCTCCTCAAGGACCCCGTACTCGCGCACGCCGCGCGCACGCCGGCCGGCTGCGATAAAGCCCTCGACATCCTCGAGCGCGCGCTCAAGCTCAAAGAGTTCGCCGCCTCCGGCGCGGGGAAGCCCCCGGAGTTCCTCTCGGCCTTCGCCCGGGCCTTCGAGCGGCGCGCGATGCCTGAAAAAGCCCTGGCCCTCCTGCAGGCCAGCGCGGCTCGCGACGCCGAAGACCAGGCGTTCACGGCCGAACTGCTTGTCTCCTTGGGCCGGCCCGATGAAGCCGTGGTGACCCTCTCGCGCAGGCCCCGGCGGGAGTGGTCCGACGCCGCGTACCTGCTAGCCTTCCGCCTCCACATCGATTTAGGCGAACTGGAGAAGGCCCGGGAACTCTACGGCCCGGTGCGCATCCGCAAGCCCCCGCGCGACGCCCCCGACCTCTACTACGCCTTCGGCCTGCTCTGCGAGAGGTCCGGTCAGAGCGACCTGGCCGCGGAGGTCTACACGCGTCTGGCCGAGCCCCCCATCTCGCATGAGAAAGCGGCCCAGCGCCTCCACCTATTGCGTTCGCCTCTCGCCGCCCCCCGCCCCGCGGCGCAGCCGCCTGGACTCCTGGGGGGAAAATATGAGCTTCGGGCCTCCTTGGCGGAAGGCGGCATGGGGAAGGTCTACGAGGGGCACGATCACGCGCTCGGGCGCAAGGTCGCGGTAAAAAAACTCCACACCGAGCTCAAATCCAGCCCCAAGGAGCGCGAGCGCTTCCTCCAGGAGGCGCGCATCGTCGCGGGCCTGAGCCACCCCTTCATCGTGGGCGTGCACGAGATCGTCGAAGCCGACGGCGAGGTCTACCTGGTCTTCGACTTCATCGACGGCAAATCCCTTTCGGCCC
>CAYHRV010000167.1:0-7531 GCA_964359165.1 uncultured Elusimicrobia bacterium | reverse complement strand
GCGTCGTCCTCCGATGGAAAGTAGGTCCGTTATTTTACTACAGTTTATCCCGACTCCGCGATGGATTCAATAGGAAATCCTAGAGTAATGGGGCGCATCGCGCCCGTAGCTCAACGGATAGAGTAGCGGTCTTCGGAACCGCTGGTGCAGGTTCGATTCCTGCCGGGCGCACGATCTCTTATGACCACTCTACGCGGCGCACAAAGTGCGCTGCGCGTTTTCAAGGTAGCGCCCAGCGGGCGCATTCATTCGGAACGCACAGCGACTTCCGTCGCTGTGTATAAAACCCCGCAATCTTTTGGAAAAATCCTTCTGGCATTATGGATAGCGGGAGTCCCGGCTCGCTGCGGGGAGCCCGACCCGGCGCTCGCCGAACAAGCCCGGGCCAAGCTGGGGGCGCGGGCCTTGGGGATGCTCCACTCGGCCATGCTCAACGCGGACGGGGACGTCCGCCTGCTCGCCGCGGAGCAGTGGGGGCCGATCGGTAACCCGGCGGCCGCGGGGGTGCTCAAGCGGGCCTTGGAGGACAAGGAACCCACGGTGCGGATCGCGGCCGCGGGGAGTCTGTACCAACTGGGGGATTTTTCAGGGGTGAAAACGGTCGAGGACATCGTGGAGCGCGCCCCGGACCCCGTGAAGACGGGGGGGGAGTTCGACGCCGTCGAGCGGATGCGGATCATCGCCAAGAACAAGGTGAGATCGATCGGCATCCGGGCCCTCGCCCTTATGAAGAGCCCCACTTCCCTCAAGACGCTGACGCGGACCCGCAAGGACTCCGACGGCGCGGTGCGCGACGCCAGCGCCCTGGCCCTGGCCCGCCTGGGCATCGGGGAGGAGCTCGACCGCTTCGTCGAAGCCCTCTCCGACGAGGACCCGATGGTGCGCGCCAAGGCGGCCCGGGACCTGGGGGAGGTGGCCAGCCCCGCGGTGACGGCGCGGCTCAAGCCCCTGGCCGAGGACCCCAGCTATCACGTGCGCGCCGCGGTCATGGAGAGCCTCGGGGCCACGGAGGACGTGGTGGCCATCCCCGAGCTCTCCACCGGCATGGAGGACCAGAACGAACTGGTCCGCTCCAAGGCCGTGGCCGCCCTCGGCCGGATCCCCAGCCCCTCGGTGCTCCCCTTCCTCGAGAAAGCCCTGAAGTCGCCCAACGCCACCATCGAACTGCTGGCCACCGCCGGCCTCGCCCGCCGCGGCAAGCAGGTCGATTTGAACCTGGCCCAGCGCTCCCTCTCCCAATCGGATGTCGACACGCGCGTGCTGGCCGTGGAGGTGCTCGAGGCGGTGGGATCGGAGCGGGCGGTGGAGATATTGGAATTCGCCCTCGAGGACAATGAGATGCGGGTGCGGGTGCGGACCGCGGCCGCGCTCGTCCGGCTCCTCCAGAAAAAAACTCCGAAACCCCGGGGAACCAAGCCATGAGCCGATGGCTGGGCGTGTTCCTCTTGACGGCTTGGTTCCCCGGGGTTTCGTGGGCGATACGGGCGGATCCGGCTTCCCGGCAGGACATCAAAAGGTTCGGACTTGATAACGCGCAGGCCCCTACGGTCGAGGATTCGATCCGGAGGGCGCGGGAGGAAGAGGCCCTGCGGCGCTTCAACGCCCAGGGCGGGGGCCGCCGCTTCGCTCGGGGCCTGCGGGCGCTTTCGGCCGACGGAGGCGCCCAAGCCTCTCCTCCGGACGCGCGCCGGGCGGCGGAAGCTTTCCTGCGATCGAGCCGGAGTCTGCTGGGCATCGACCCGGCGGAACTGAGGCTCGAGCTCGCGCGCACCGACGGGGGCGTCCATCACCTGATGTTCGAGCAGATCCACGAGGGCGTGCCCGTGGAGCGCGCGAAGGTCAAGGTCCATATCGACGAGGGCGGAGAGGTGCGACAGGTCCGTTCGGGCTATGTGAGCGTCGCGGGCTTGAGCCCCATCCCCTCGGTCCCCGAGTCGGCCGCGGCCGCGGCCGCGGCGGCCGACCTGGGAGCGCTCGCGCCGCGCTCCGGGGGCACCCTCGTCTTCCTCCCCCTGCGCGGGGTCCTCCCGCGCCTCGCCTGGAAGTTCCGCCTCGCCGCCCCCGGCGGGCGCTGGGTGATCTTCGTCGACGCCGCCGAGGGCTCGGTGCTTTTCCGCTACAACGACCTGCGCCTCCAGGGTTGCCCCGCTTGCGCGGGGAGCGCGGGAAAAGTGATGGGAGACGTCTTCGACCTCGACCCGGTCAGCACCATCGGGCCCGTGCCGCGGCCCTTCACTCATCAGCGAGTCCATATCTGGAAGGCGCCGCCCGCCGCCTCCGCCGAGGCCCTGACCGGCGCCTCCGGCTGCTACTGCTCCGGGGACCAGGGGAAGGTCTTCGCGTCCCTGCAGGGGCCTTATGTCCATGTGGCCAATTTCAACGTCAGCAACGCCCATTACGACAACGGGGGAGGCGCCTGGTCGACCTTCGCCTCGCCCATCTCCTCGCCCCATCCCTACGCGGACAACGCGGTGTCGATCTCCACGATCAACGCCCCCTCGGGCGCCCTCAAGCTCATGCCCGTCTTCTCCTCCTTCGATGTGGGAGCGGTGGACTTCTATGGGGAGATCTCCGACGACGACCAAGTCTCGATCCTCGACGGTTCCGGGAACGCGGTGGCCACCTATGTGGGGAACCGGACGGCCTCCTTCCAGGGCGCGGCCGTGGCCGGGCCGAAGCTCAATCTCAAGCTCGCCTCCAACGCTTCCGGCTCCCATTCCGGCTTCGACGTCACCTCCTCGAGATACCTGACGCTCAGCGCCTCTCCCTCCAGCCCCGACGCCGCGACCTCCAACTTCACCTGGACCTCCACCATGACCCTCGACGGCACCATCGACGAGGTCAACCTCTTCTACCATCTCAACAAGATGCACGACTATTTCATGGGCGGACCCAACTCCTCCACCTCCGCCTACATCAGCAAGCCGGTGGTGGCCATGGCCCGCGCCGGTCCCAACCTCGCCCAGGCCTTCTATGACCCGGTGGCGCAGAATCTCTCCTTCGGCACCGTGGGCGAGGGCTACGCGCGGGACGCCACCGTCATCCGCCACGAGTACACCCACTATGTCATCGACCAAGTCTACCCGGTGCTCAACTACGGCCAGCACGGCGCCATCTCCGAGGCCCTGGCCGACTACTTCGCCGCGGCCTCCTTCTCCTTCAACGACCCCGTCGGCGCCGACGTGACGGCCATCGGGAAATACACCAACTCCGGGCTGGGCTACGAGGGGGCCTTGCGCGAGATCGACACGACGAAGGCCTCCACCCGCATCTTCCCGACCCACTGGACCGGGGAGATCCACGACGACAGCCTCTTCGTCAGCCAGGCTCTCTACGAGCTGCGCCGCGACCTGGTCGGCAGCCTGGGCGCCTCCGCGGGCCGCCGCTGCGCGGACCGGCTGGTCTACCGTTCCCTCTTCTATTTCCCGGACAATTTCACGGACCTCCTGGCGGCCATCCTGCAGGTAAGCGCGAACTCCGCCCTCCAGGCGCCCGACTGCGGCGCCAACGGGAGCCAGGACGGCCTCGTCCGGGCGCGCTTCTCCGGACATGGCATCGTGGAGCGCGCGGCGCCTTCGGCGGGGCAGGACGCCTACGAGCCCAACGACGGCGCCCAGTCGGCGACCGACGTCACCACCGCCGCGGCCATCAGCGGGAACATCTATCCCGCCGCGGACCAGGACTATTTCGCCGCGGGCGCCGGCGCCGGGAGATTCCGTGCCGTGCTCTCCCTGCCGGAGCACTCCGAGGCCCCCGGCACCCATTACGCCTACGGGCTGACCCTTCTCGATGGGAAGTTCAACATCCTCAAGACCGCGGACCCCCTCATCGACGTCAATCCCTCGCTCAACGGGGGCTGTCCGAACCTGCCCGCCACGCCGTGCCTGACCACGCACGGACAGGTCGTCCTGGAATATGACAACCCCTCCGCGGGCCAGCTCTATCTGGTGGTCGCCGCCGGCATCACGGACAACGGGTCCAATGACCGCACTTCCTCGACGAGAATGTACGCCTTGAGCGTGGAATCCAGCCCTTCTGGGGCCCTGGCCACGACCATCGCCGCGTCCTATGACCGCGACGTCATCGGCTTCAGCGTGGCCGCGGCCTCCTTCTCCACCGCCCAGAACTTCGTCTTTCACAGAGCGCGCTTGCGCGACCATGCCTTGGTCCCGCTCCCGGACACCGCGACCGACGGGGCGACCTCGTATCTGAGGGTGCAGGGGTCCACCAGCTCCGGCGGGCTCGTCTCCGGGACGCTGAAGCTCGCGGACCTTTCCCCGAGCCTTCCGGGCTTCGCCGCCCGCTTCCCCTCGGTCGGCACGGTTTATCTCGAGATCTTCGGAAGGAATCCCCTGGGGCGGTCGCAGTCGCTGGGCTTCTCCAACGCCCTCCACCTCGGCGGCCGCAGCGCCGAGTTGAGCGCGTGGAACAACATCTTCAATCCGCTCCGGGGCGAGAAAGCGACGGCCAAGTACGAGATCTTGGAGCCAGGCCAGGTAAAGCTCAGACTCTTCACGGTCAACGGCTCCCTGGTGCGCACCTTGGTCGATGAGGCCAAGCCCGCGGGCAAAGGTTCGGTGGATTGGGACGGGACCAATTCGGCGGGCTCGCGCGTGGCGAGCGGCATCTATCTTCTGCACCTGGAAGCGCCGGGGATCACCAAGACGCAGAAGATCATAGTCATAAAATGAATACAATCGCCAAATCGCGGAGATTTTCACCGAAAATTTCCGCGATTTGGCTCTTTGGGTTAACGGCAACGGTCGCGGCCATGGCGGCCGCGACGGCGGGGGCGCAGGAGAACCCCGGGGTGACGGCGGCCCCGGTGTTGCAGATACCGCTCAGCGCGCGCGCCGCGGCCATGGGGAGCGCGCATACAGGGATCGCGGCCGACGCCTCGGCCCTCGAGTACAATCCCGCGGGCCTGAGCGGGCTCCAGTCCCATGAGTTCACCCTGACGCACATGAAAGGGTTCGTGGACCAGACCATCGAGCACGCGGCCTTCGGCCTCCCCCTGCCTTTCGCGGGGCTCATCGGCAACGGCTATTCCTCGCTGGGCCTGGGGGTGACGATGTCGCGCTTCGGGGACATCGAGGTCAACCGCACCCGCCCCGATGGCTCCTTCCTGGACACTCGCACGCTCAAGGCCGGGGGAGACCTGGTGGCTTCCTTCGGCTACGCGGAGAGGCTCGCCGAGACTCCCGTGGAGACCCAAAAAGAGAACTACCGCGTCGACCACTTCATCGGCGTGGGGGGGAAGTGGGTGCGCTCCACCCTGGCGCAGGATCACTCCGCCGCGGCCTATGCCGCGGACCTGGGCTACCTCGTGAAGATTCCCGACGCCGGCTTCAGCTTCGGGCTCTCCGCCCTCAACATGGGGGGCAAGATGCGCTTCATCGAGGAGGCCGACCCCCTGCCCATGACCTTCAAGGGGGGCTTCGGCTATCTCGTCCCCCTGGACATGCTCGAATCCCCTCCCAGCCAGGCCCTCCTGCTGGCCGCCGACGGGGACTACCTCTATTTCGAGAGGCAATGGCATGTGAACCTCGGGGTCGAATATTCGGCGATGCGCAATTACTTCGTGCGCCTGGGCTATCAGGTCCACCGCGACATCGCGGGGCTCACCGTGGGCTTCGGCGCCCGGTGGCGGGGCTTCGGCGTCGACTACGCCTGGGCTCTGACCGAGGCCATGGGAGACCTGCACCGCGTGGGCCTGAGCTGGCGTTTCGGCAAGGTGGAAGTCCGCACGCGGGAGGAGCAGCGCCGCCCCTTCATCGAGAGCATGCCGGAGCAGGAGGGGCTCAAGGAGCTCGAGGAGAAGACTCCGGAGGACATCCCCTCCAGGCCCAGGCGTCCCTCGCCCGAGAAGCGGCGCCCGAGCGCACCCGGTTGGATCTACTGATGGAGGGCCGGCGGGTTCTGGTCCTCAACAATCATTTCCATGCCGTGACTCTCACCGGCTGGCAAAGGGCTATCGCTTTGATCCTGCTGGAGCGGGCGCTGGCCGTCGACGCGTCCTGGCGCACCTACGATTTTCCCCGCTGGCTCGATTTCTCCGCGTCCTGCGAGGGCTACTCCGGGGGCTTCGCCCGCACCCCGAGGTTCCGGGTGGCCCTCCCCGAGGTGATACTCCTGCGCGCCTACGGGGGGATGCCGCGCCGGGAGGCCGTCTTCAACCGGCGCAACCTCTACCTTCACTACGCCCACCGCTGCTGCTATTGCGGGGAGGAGTTCTCGCCGGAGGGCTTGACCCTCGACCACGTGCTGCCCCGCTCCCGGGGCGGAAAGTCGGGCTGGGAGAATGTGGTGGTCTCCTGCGTCGAGTGCAACAAGCGCAAGGGGGACCGCCTGCCCTCGGAGGCCCAGATGACGCTCCGGGTCGTACCCGCCAAGCCTAAGGCCCAGACCCTGGGTGGAGCGCTCAACGGCTCCGTGCGCCCGGCCTGGCTCCCCTTCCTGAAGAATCCAGGTTAAAGATCTTTGGCGGTGAGGCGGAGGGATTCCAGCTTCCAGCCGGAGAACTTGTAGAGAAAGCCCTCCTTGTCCTTGCGCCGGACCCAGTGCACGAACTCCGGCGCTTTGGGCCCGATGTCCAGGGTCAGGGATTGGCCCAGTCCGTAGCGGGCGTTCAGACGCAGTTCAGGGTTGTTCACTCCCCGCAGCAGAAGAGGGTCGAGGGAGGATTCCGCGGATACGGAGTCGCTCTCCAGGCGCGAGAGCGCGGTCAAGACGGCGTCGATCTTCCACGCCCCCGCGGCGGAGACCGGTTTCCCGCCCTCCAGGACCCATCCTCCGGCCGCGCGCGAGAGGCGCAGGGAATGCTTCTGAGCGCGCAGTTCGATGGCGGAGACGCTCGAGGCGTCCAGGGCCGCGGCCACGCGCTCGGCCCATTCCCCGGCGTCTTTTTCGAACTCGAAGCGCCCCATCCCCCGGGCCTCGAACACCTCCGCGGACCCCGAACGACGCAGGAAGAAGGTGTCGTACTCCGCTCCGGAGCGTCCCACCCAGGCGTCGAGCGAGGGTTCGGCATCGCTGGCGAGGCGGTAGAGCCGCACGCGCACGGCCGAGGACTCGTTGACCGCGAAGAGGGCGTGACGGTCCTCCCGGGAACTCAGGGGGTCGGAGAGGCGAAGCTTGGAGAGTTTGTCGAGGAAGCCCTCCACCGCCGTCTTGTCGGCCGGGAAGCGGAAGGGCTCGAGCAGTTCCCAGCCGCCCTGTCCCTTGGAGAGGGAAAGCTGGGGGAGCCCGGGTCGGGCGAGGACGATCTTCGCCGCGGAGGAGGCGTCCCCGGCCAGGAGGGCGACGGGGGAAGGCCGATGCTCGCGCCAGAGGAGGAAGACCCAGAGCGCGGCGAGGACGCCGAGGGCTAAGCACAAGCGCTTTAGAAAAAGAGGGCTCATGAACCGGCGGACGCCGGGACGGCCGCGGAGTACTCCGCGGCCCGCCGGTTACATTACCCCCGCCGGGAGCGCAGGCGCAGGAGGCCGAAGCCCATGGCCCACCCGGGCGGGGGCAGGATTAGGAACCACCC
>CAYHRV010000166.1:0-7540 GCA_964359165.1 uncultured Elusimicrobia bacterium | reverse complement strand
CCCTTATAAAACTCCCCCACCCCCTCCCGCCCAAACCCTTTGGGGTTTTGCCGCGATTCCGGTCTAAAGGGCCTTCAGTTCCGTCCAGAGACGGTCGTAGACCGGACCCAGTTCCCCCGGATCCGGGATCCATTCCAGCCGCTTGAGCAGCGCGTCTTGGGGCACGATGGTGGGGTTGGCGCGCAGTTCGGGGCTCAGGAGCTTCCAGGCGGAACGGTTGGCGGAGCCGAAGCCGACCTTCTCCACCAGCCGCGCCACGCTCTGGGGCTCCATCAGGAAATCCATGAGCTTGAGCGCCCCGGCCGTGTTGCGGGCGCCCGCCGGGATGCAGAGGTTGTCCTGGAAGATGAAACCCCCCTCTTTGGGGATCACGAAGCGCAGGGAGGGCTTCTCGGCCTTGGCGCGGTTGATGTCCCCGCTCCACACATGGGCCATGGCGACCTCTCCGGATAGCAGGAGATACTCCATGCTCTCGCTGACATAGGTCTTCACCAGGGATTTCTGCTCCTTGAGCCTGCGCTGGACCTTCCTCAGGTCCGCGGGGTCGCGGGTGTCCGCGCGCAAGCCCAAGGACTGCAAACCCAAGGCGAAGACCTCCCGCTGGTCGTTGAGCAGGCTCATGCGCCCTTTGTACTTCGGGTCCCAGAACGCGGACCAGCCCTCGGGCGCGGGGCTCACCTCGTCGGAATCGTAGCCGATCCCGGTTACCCCCCACAGATAGGGCACGCTATAGCGGTTGGGCCGGTCGTAGTAGAGGCCCATGAACCGGGAGTCCATGTGGGAGAGATTGGGCAGCGCCTTCTTGTCGAGTTCCAGGAGCAGGCCCTCGCGCGCCATGATGGAGACCATGTAGTCGGAGGGGACGATGAGATCGTAGCCCTGCGTGCCGCCCATGAGCTTGGCCAGCAGTTCCTCATTGGAGGCGAAGCGGTCGATGACGACGCGCATGCCGTGGCGCCGCTCGAACTCGGCGAAGAGTTCCGGGTCGTCGTAGTTGTCCCAGGTGAAGAGATGTACCTCGGGCGCGCCGGGCCCGGAGGCGCAGCCCGCCGCGAGGGCCAGCCAGAGGACCGCCGCGACCCTGGAGGCCATCCCTCTACGCATGGGCGTCCTTGCCTTGGAGGAGCCAAGCCGCCAGCACAAGACTCATGGAGGCCGCGAAGAGGACGGTGGAGAGCGCGTTGACCTCCGGACTGATGGAGAACTTGAGCATCGAGTATATCTGGATGGGGAGTGTCGTGGAATTGGGCCCGGCCGTGAAGAAACTGATGACGAAGTCGTCTAGGGATATGGCGAAGGCCATCAGCGCCCCGCCCAGCACGCCGGGCATGAGCAGGGGCAATGTCACGCGGCGAAAAGCCATCCAGCGCGTGGCCCCCAGGTCCATGGCCGCTTCCTCTAGGCGGGGATCGAGCTTCTTGAGCCGAGCGCGGACGATGAGCCAGACGATGGGGATGTTGAGCGTGCTGTGGGCGAAGACGAGCTTGACGAGGTTGGCGCCGAGAAAGTGGAAGGAATCCAGGCGCTCGAGGCCCAGCAGGCCGAAGAAGATGAGGAAGCCGATGCCCATCATGAGCTCCGGAATGACCAAGGGGAGGAAGAGCAGGGCCTCCCAGAGCCCCTTGCGCTCCCAGGAAAAACGGCCCAGGGCCACGGCCGCGCCCGTGGCCAGCGCCGTGGCGAGCAGGCTCGATGCCGAGGCGATGGCCAGGCTGTTGAGCGTGGCCCGCAGGATGTCCTCGTTCTCCAGCAGGGAGGCGTACCAATGCCAGGTGAAGCCCGTCCAATGGGCGGTATAGCGGGAGGCGTTGAAGGAGAACGCCGCCAGGATGAAGATGGGTAGATAGAGGAAGAGCAGGGTCAAGGCGCTGGCGAGAGCCAGCCAGGGAACGCGCCTCAACTTGCGGACTCCTGGCGCAGATAGACCATGACCCCGGCGCCGATGACCACCATGGCCATCAAGGACACCGCGGAGCCGAAGGGCCAGTCCCGGGCGGTGAGATACTGCTGTTGGATGAGGTTGCCGAGCATCATGTTCTTGGCCCCGCCGAGCAGGTCCGGCGTGACGAAATCGCAGGGGATGGAGGCGAAGACGAGCGCGGCGCCCGCCACGAGCCCGGGCTTCGATAGCGGGAGTATGACGCGCAGGAACACCTGCCAGGAGGAGGCGTAGAGGTCGCGCGCCGCCTCGATGAGCCCCTTATCGATCTTCTCCATCGCCGCGTAGAGCGGCAGTATCATGAAGGGCAGATGCCCGTAGACGAGACCGAGGAGTATGGCCTCCTTGGTGTAGAGTATCTCCCAGGGCGCGGAGATGAGCCCCAAGGCCTGCGCCGCCTTGTTGAAGAGGCCCGAGCGGCCCAGGATGAATATCCACGCGTAGAGGCGCACCAGGATGTTCGTCCAGAAGGGGATCAGGATGAGGAGCACCGAGATCCCCTGCCAGGGGCGTGGAAGCCGGGCCATCCACCAGCTGATGGGAAAGGCCAGCGCGGCGCAGAGCAGCGTGCTCACCCCCGCCACGGCCAGGGAGCGGAGGAAAAGGACCAAGTAAAGCGGGTCGCTTAAACGCAGGTAGTTGCCCAGACCCAAACCCCAGCGCACGCCCCCGTAGGGGCCGCGCGCCGAGAAGGACACCAGGAGTATGAGCAGCAGCGGAAGGATGAAGAATACGCCGAGCCAAAGGAAGGCGGGGAGGGAGAGCCGGGACTTCAGTGTCATCGGAGCACGACGCAGGCGTCCTCTGCGCGCCATTGCAGATAGACACGGTCACCTTCCTGACGGACGCGGCGCAGGGGCGAGAAGATGGTCTGGGCCTTGAGCATGCGCCCGCCAGCCAGGCGCACGTGGTAATGGATGTCGCTTCCCAGGAAAATGGTGCGCTCGACGACGCCCGGGAGGCGGTTGTCGAGGTCGGAGACCTGCGAGGTAGAGACATGGATGCGCTCCGGCCGCAGGGAGAGCGTCACGATGGAGCCCGCCTTCAAGGCGCCGGCCACCTGCACCGCGACGCGGCCCACGGACTCCACCTCGAGCCAGGCCCTGCGCTTACCTCCCTGCGCTCCCTCCGAGTCCACCAGCAATTCCTCGACCTCGGCCAGCTTCCCCTCCAGGAGATTGGAGGCTCCGACGAAATCGGCCACGAAGGCGGAGCAGGGGGACTCGTAGATCTCCTCGGGCGCGCCCACCTGGACGATGCGGCCGCCCTCCATGACCGCGATCCGGTCCGCGAGCTCGAGCGCCTCTTCCTGGTCGTGCGTCACGTAGAGGAAGCTGATGCCGATCTTGTTCTGCAGGACCTCGAGCTCCTCGCGCATGTCCTCACGAAGCTTCTCATCCAAGGCCGCCATGGGCTCATCAAGGAGCAGGAGCTCCGGCCTATTGACCAAGGCCCGGGCCAGGGCCACGCGCTGCTGCTGGCCGCCCGATAGCTGGGCCGGCAGGCGGCGCCCCATGTCTCCCAACTGGACCGTGGCCAGGGCCTCGGCTGTGCGGGCCTCGAGCTCGCCGCGCCCCACGCGCTTCATGCGCAGGCCGAAGGCCACGTTCTCGAAGACGCTCAGGTGGGGGAAGAGGGCGTACTGCTGGAAGACCATGTTGACCGGGCGCTCGTTGGCCGGGACATTGGCCATGTCCTTGCCCTGTATCCAGATGGAGCCCTGGTCGGGGAACTCGAAGCCCGCGATCATGCGCAGGAGCGTGGTCTTGCCGCAACCGCTGGGGCCGAGGAGGGCGAAGAACTCGCCTTTGCGGATGCCGAAGTCCGCGTCGCGGACCGCGGCCGCGGAGCCGAAGCTCTTGCGGATGCCCTTCAGTTCGACGCTGTACCCCTCGGACATCTTTTCTATGCCGGGGATTCTACTCTATTGCCCCCCCCGCGGCAAGGAAACCCGAAGCCGACCTCGCCCGTTTTTAGCGGGGTCCCGCGGAAGGGTCGGGAGACCGTCCTCCCCGTCCCGCGTCAAGCACCCGCACGAGCGGGAACGGGGAGGAGGCTCCCGCCCCTGCGCACCCCCGTTACGTTGGCGAGGTCGGCCCCGGCATAAATAAGGGGCCCGGCTGCCGGATCGTAATACACGGATCGACTCTACCGCATATCGCGGCCCCCGGGCGTCCCGCCGAAGAGAGATTCTCTGACGGTAAAATAAGATTTCGTGGTATGATATCCTCCATCATCGGCGCTGCACAGTTCAGTAGACTTTTCGGTTAGCAGAAAACGAGGTCGCTTGATTCCGAGATTGCTCATCTTGATTGGCGCGGGATGCGTCCTGGCGTTACTTTCTGCAGCCGACAACCAGCCTTCAATCCGATTTGTCGATGCCACGAATCGGAGCGAACGCGGAGATGTCGGACATGGGTTCTCAAATCGTCCAGTGGGTCGCTTGAACCAAGTGAAATTGAAGCAATACCAAAAAACGAAGCGAAGCATCTCAGTCCAGGAATTCTTGGGTGGAAAAGTAGTCGCCATTATCATTGAGTTCGTCGACAAGGAAGGCGTTAAGGATTTTTCTGCGGGCCAAGCAGTGATTCAAAGACAACTCGAGAGAACAATCGTGTCTCCGAAGCCAAACCATGAACAACCTCAACCGTTTGCCTATTGGGCAGAGGGCACATTCGCGACCGTAAGGGCACTGATCCGCTATGAAGACGGTTTCATTGGACGAATCGAAACCGATGGAGCGCACCTTTTTTTCCAAGACAGCGATGGACTATATTGGTGGTATCGCGGTCGAGATGATGGCGGTGTTCCAGCTAACCAAGGGATAGAGCGCCCGACGCTTCGATGACCAAATTTCTGATAGGCGCCGCCGCTCATCCTTGGCGTTCGGCGAAACTGACGAGGGGGCAAGTGATCCTCCGCGGGCACAAGGCCCGCGGCATCTCAACTACGGTGACTCAAATGCATTTAGTTACCACATATGGTGCCAGGGATGTAGTATCCGTTCCGGAACGGAAACTTAACTCTGGCACCTGCGCCGACGCTCTCGTTCTATTGCGGCAAGATGGCGCCTGACACAGCTTGTAGCCGACGCGCCGGACCCATCATCTTCTTCGCAGCGCTCGCACTCGCGTCCTTGTCGGGCTGCGGGTGGAAGGCTCCCGGGGTGGCCAAGCGCAATCTTTGGACCGGGGTCTCCCCCTCCGAGGTCCCGGAGGTCCACCTGGTCCTGCACTGGAAGACCGGGACCGATCCCCGGGCCGACGCGGCCCCTTTCAAGCGCGACCTCCTGGTCTTAGAGCTCTCCAAGGGCCTCTCGGAACGCAAGCTCGCGGCCGTGCGCTCCCATCAAGTCTCCTCCCGCTCCGAGGACTTGGCCGCCTTCATCCCCTTTTGGAGGCCGCATCTCCCCGTCCTGTGGGTCAACGCCGCGCCCAAGGTCGAGCAAAGTTCCTCTTCGGCCGCGGTCTCCTTGGAGCTCTCGGCGCGCTTCCAGCCCCTGCTCTTCGACACCTCCCAGGACATGAAGTCCGCCAAAGCGTCCTTGACGGCCGCCTGGAGCGGGGACTCGGCGGACTCCCGCGAGGCGAAACTCCGCTGGTTCGACGACAACCAACCCCCGCTGATGCGCTCCGCGGTCAAAGCCCTGCTCGACAAACTGGGCCGCCTCCAGCCCTCCGAAGGCGTGCTCCGCTACCACCCGGGGGAGGGCCCGCTCATGGAGGCTGCCTTCAGCGCCGCGCAGGGCGGGGATTGGAAGAAAGCCGCCTCTTTGTGGGAGGAACGCTCCCGGGCCCAGCCGGATGATGAGAAGGCCTGGGCCAATCTCTCGGTCGCCCAGGAGATGCTCGGGGATTGGGACAAGGCCCTGGAGTCGGAGAAGAAGCGCTCGCAAGCCCGGCCCAAAAGCTGGTTCTCGGAACTGGCCCGCCTGGCCGAGGGCGCGGATAGGGCCGAGATGCTCAGCGGCCTCTCCCGGCTCCAGCAAGAATCATCCCCGGCCCTTTCCGCGCTGGGTCCGGGAACGCTGGTCGCCGTCCTGCCGCTTGAGAACGCCACCACGGACCTGCAGGCCGACGCGCAGGTGCGCCGCAGGCTCATCGAGGCGGTGCAGGCCGCCGGCTATTCGGTCGCCCCCATCGAGGAGGTGGACGAGCGCCTGCGGCGGGCCGGGTTCACCGACGGGGGACAGCTCAAGGCCCTGAGCTCTCCCAAGCTCGCCGAGATCGCGGGGGCGGACTATCTGGTGGGAGGGAGCGTGGAGGAGTTCCGGGTGGTGCCTCTGGGCGTCTACTTCCGCTGGCAGGTGCGCGCCAAACTCCGCCTGGTCTACGGCCCCAAGGACAGCCTCGTCCATGAGGACGAGGTCGAAGTCCTGCGCGAGGAGGTCCCTTCCAAGGACAAACGGGCGGGCCGCTTGGCCGTGGAGCTCATCGGCCTCTTATGGAAGAAGAACCGTGGGGAAGTGCTCGTCTCAGAATCCACGGAGCTCGCGGCCCGCTTCGTGCGACCCTGGCCGCATTTTATGCCCTAGTATCCGTACCAGGACTTGCCGTTGAGATCGAGGTGCGTGCAGTCGACGAACACCGTGCCTAGGCAAGGTTTTTCCCCCGCCCCGATGTAGCCCCAGCGTCCCGTATCCTTGAGCTTGGAGGCGTCCAATTCGATGCCGTCCTCTTGGGCCGAGCAGGCCTCGGGCGGATAGGCCTCCTCCTGCGCAGTCTCCGGATGGACGCCGGTGTGGATTGGAGGCAACTCTTTGAGGAATCCCGGGACAAGCGCGCTCAAGGTCGGGGCCGGGCGTCCGTCATCGGACTCCCGCACCGCCTGGAACAACGCGAGCCTCAACGCCGCCAGCCTCACCCGGGACGCCTCTTCATCCAACCCCCCGGGATCTCCCGATTGGCGGGCGAGGCGGGAAGCGGGAGACAAGAGGAGCAGGACCAGGCAGGCGGCCGGGCCGAGGACGCCGAGGAAAATGACGGCCTTCTTCCTCCACGGCGGGGTCTCCCCCCGCAGGATCACTCGCGTTCCCGCGACATAGTCATGGAGAGCGCGCCCCTGGGGCGCGAGCGCGGCCAGCGCGAAGCCGAGGAAGACCGTGAACGCCGAGAGGAGATACCCCGCGGCCCGCGCCAGGGCGCGGCCGTAGCCGACCGGCGAGAGGTCCGCTTGGACCACGGCGATCCCGGCGAGGCTCTTCCCCGCGGTCCGTCCCCAGCGGCCGATGAGCAGGGCATGATAGGCCGTGGGCAGGAGAAGTCCCACCGCGCTCAGAAGCGCTTGCGGCGCGCCGAGAGCCGCGAGCGGGAGATTGATGAGGACGATGGCGGTGAGTATCAGCATCCCGTCGAGGATGAGGGCGCCGGAGCGCAGGAAGAAGCCCGCGGCGAGGGCCTCCTCCGTTCGGGCAGGCTCCGTTTCCGGGGGCTCGTGCGGGGGTTCGCTCTCCGTGGGATCGCTCAGCGGACTATCCGTATTTATACTTGACGCCGAAGCCGCCGGCGGGCCAATCGCAGAGGATGTTGTCGTGCGGGCAGAGCATCCGGCAGGCTCCGCACTCGATGCAGTTCTCGTAGGCCACCAGCACCTTCTTGTGGC
>CAYHRV010000165.1:0-7596 GCA_964359165.1 uncultured Elusimicrobia bacterium | reverse complement strand
TAGATGTCCATGGCCCGCCCCGGCCTAGGGCCTAACGCAAAATCCGGGTTGAGGCGAGATGCCTATTGATCCCAACCCCTCCCCCTGGGAAAAGCTCCTCGAATGGGGAGGAGCGTTCCTGCTCTTCGTCGCGCTCTTCTTCTTCCACTCTCCTTGGTGGGCGTTAGCCCTCGCGGGTGTCCCGGGCGCGGCGGTCGCCTGCCGGTTCCTCTATCGGCGCTGGCCGTGGTCCCCGAGGCCTACGATACAGGTGGGGGGGGAGGAGTACATCGTGGCCGAGGCCGTCGATTTCCTCAAGGCCTCGGAATTCTTCGCCCTGGCGCGCTCGGGCGCCAGGACCGCGGCCAAAGGGCCGAAGCCCCTGCTCTCCTCCATGATCGGCTACGCCTGCCGGGGTCCTTCGGGCCCCGAGGAGCGCGGCGAGCTCGCGGCGCTCCTGCACAGGACCGCCTCCGCCTGCGCCGCCTGCGGGACGACGCTCCCCGACTCTTTTCAGAACGCGGAATGGCTCAAGATCGCCGGCTCCTCCTTCGCCCTCATGAGCCCCTCCGGCTCCGAAGGGATCGAAGCCTGCCCCCGCTGCCGGGGGACGGAGTTCCTGTTCCTCCATCCCTCCCCTCATCCCTGACCGCAGGTCAACGTTCCGGCAAGTCACCCGGACGGAAACCGATTGAAGACTTTGACCCAGGCTCAGGCCCAGCCATAAGATCGCGGATAGTTTCAAACAAAGCCCGGATTTCTCCGTCATGTCCCTCAATCCGGCACTCCAACTCCAGCAACTTATCCGAGAGTTCCTTATTCCCCGCAAGCGTCCTCCTCAAACGGATGAATGCCCTGGCGATAGCGATTCCAGCTTGAACTGCAAACGGCGTGTTCAGGACGCTGGCGAGCATGACGGCGCCATGCTCCGTAAATGCATTGGGGCGATGACGTCGCCCTCCACGGCCGCTATGCCTTTGTTGCAAGTCCAACTCGCCGACCTCTACATCTGTCAGTCGAATTATAAAATCCTCAGGAAACCGATCGCGGTTGCGGCGGACCTGCTCATTAAGCCGCTTGGTGCTTACCCCATAGATCCGTGCCAAATCGCGGTCCAACATCACACGGATACCGCGAATGGAGCGGATCCGAAGGTCAGGCTCTATGGGCAGCGCTGGCACATCCATGAAGTCATGTACGGATAAACCTACAAAAAAGTTCCCTTTGTAATCGGAACATTAAGCGGACTCAAGCAGACGAATATATAATTAATACTGTAATTTAAATAATTTATTTGAGGTCGCAATCTGCGACCTCAAAGAAAGGATGTTGAGCGCAGAAAGCACATGGAAGGTTCCCGACCCGCAGATATCGATCCGATTGTGGTAGAGGAAGGGGATTTTCTGGTACCATGGGGCATCTCTGACCTCGGAGGAGATCCCATGGCCAAGAAAACCCAGCCGGCCGACAACATACTCCCCACGGTGCTGCTCCTCGCGCTTCCCGCCTCCGGGAAATCCGAGGTGCGGCGCTATCTCAAGCATCTGCCGCCCGAGCGCGCCGCCTCCGACTTTCACCTGGGCCCCACGGTACAGCTCGACGATTTTCCTTACGTACACCTCATGCGCCGCGTCGACGACGAGTTGGCCGCGCTCGGCAAGGCCAGGATATTCTTCCACTCCCCGGATAGGCCGTTCCGAAACAACTGGGACTGGGGCACGCTCAACTATCTGCTCACCGAGGACTACGGATACCTTACCGGGAAGAAGCCGGCCACGACCGCCTCGGCCGCCGTGTGGCTTTTGGACCGCATCGACGGCGCGGCCTCCAAGGCCGGCATCCCGGCACGCCTCTCCAAGCTCGACGCCGCCTCGCGGCGGAGCGTGGCCAAGGCCCTGGAGAAGGAGGCTTCGGACATACGCAAGGAACGGACCGAGGGCCTGCCCAAGACCCTAGAGGGGAAGACCTTGGTCATCGAGTTCGCGCGCGGCGGCCCGCAGGGCGCCAAGCTGCCCCTGCCCGCGCCGCTGGGCTATGAGTACTCCGTGGCCTGCCTATGCGACGAGATACTGGCCAAGGCCTCCATCCTCTACGTGTGGGTCAGCCCGGAGGAGTCGCGGCGCAAGAACCAGGCGCGCACCGACCCCAACGACCCGGGCTCCATCCTGCACCACGGGGTGCCGCTGGAAGTCATGCTCAACGATTACGGCTGTGACGACATGGACTGGCTGGAGAGCCGCGCCGAGCGCAAGGGGACCCTGAGCATCCGGGCGGGCTCGAAGACCTATCACATCCCCATCGCGCGCTTCGACAACCGCGTGGACAAGACGAGCTTCCTGAGAGCCGAGCCCAAGGACTGGAAGCCGCAGGATGTGAAGGCCGTGCATGACGGGCTCAAGGCCGGACTGGATTCGCTCGCCGAAAGGGGGACCGCGTATGCCTGAACTGAGACAGAACATCGCCACCAAGGAATGGGTCATCATCGCCAAGGAGCGCGCCATCAGGCCGCACGACTTCAAGGCCAAGAAAGCCGCCGATATCGCGGCCCCGAAGAAGGATCCCGAGTGCCCCTTCTGCCCGGGCAACGAGAAGATGACCGACACCGCTTTCACCCTGGGGCCCAAGGATGCCTGGAAGGTGCGCGCGGTCCGCAATAAGTTCCCGGCCTTCGTGCCCAACGCGCCCAAGCCCGAGTCCACGCAGACCCTCTACCGCTCCCTGCCCGGCGAGGGCATGCATGAGGTCATCGTCGAGACCCCACGGCACGACCTCAGCCTGGCCCTCATGGATGACGCCCAGGTGCGGGACATACTCTCGGTGTATCAGGACCGCTTCCGCGTCTTCTCCGAGACCGGGCGCATGGCCCTGGTCCTGCCCTTCAAGAACCACGGTCAGGGCGCCGGCACCTCGCTCGAGCACCCGCATTCGCAGATCGTAGGCTCCTGCGTGGTTCCCGCCAACATCCGCCACCGCATGGACGAGGCGCAGAAATACTTCGACCAGAACGCCGCCTGCGTCTTCTGCCGGATGATCGAGGAGGAGAAGCGCCAGGAAGAGCGCATCGTCGCCGACTCCAAGCATTTCACGGCCTTCATCCTCTACGCGGCGCTCTCGCCCTTCCACCTCTGGGTGCTCCCCAAGCGGCATCAGGCGAGCTTCGAGGACGCGACCGCGGAGGAATTGGCCGACCTGGCCTCGGTGCTCCGCACCCTCCTGCGCAAGGTCCATGAGGGCCTCGATAACCCGGACTACAACTTCATCATCCAGTCCGCGCCGCTCGACCGCGGGACGCCCGAGTGCTTCCATTGGTACCTGAGCCTGGTGGTGCGCCTGGGGAAAGCGGCGGGCTTCGAGCTGGGTTCGGGCATGTTCATCAACACCTCGCTGCCGGAGGAGAGCGCCAAGTTCCTCAACTCGGTGAAAATCTGATCCTCGACGAACTCGTGGACGTTTCACCGGAGAAGATCCTCCTATTGCGCGCGAGGATCGCCCGCCTGCGCATCGACCTCTCCCTGATCTCGGAGAGCTTCTCCCGGGGAGGGGGGAAGGGCGGCCAGAAGGTGCAGAAGACCTCCAACCAAGTGCTCCTGCGCTACCCGCCGATGGACCTGGTGGTGCGATGCCACCGGGAGCGGCGGCGCAGCCTCAATCGCTTCCTCGCCCTGCGCGAATTGGTCGACCGCATCGAGATGCGCATTTCCCCGGGAACCTCCGAGCGCCTCAAGGGATTCGAGCGCCTGCGCAAGCGCAAGGCGCGCCGCCGGGAACGCGCCAAGGAGAAACCCCCGTGCTGACCCTCGTCCCGCCCCTCATCGACGCCTACGCGGCCGCCCACAGCGCGCCCGAGTCCGCCCTCCTCAAGAAGCTCGCCCGCGAGACTTTCGCCGAGACGGCTGTCCCGCAGATGCAGGTCGGACGGGTCGAAGGGTCATTCCTGCGCCTCCTCGTACGCCTGAGCCGCGCCCGGCGCGTGCTGGAGCTGGGGACTTTCACCGGCTACAGCGCCTTGGTCATGGCCGAAGGGCTTCCCCCCGGAGGGAGGCTCCTCACCTGCGACATCGACCCCGAGGCGACCGCGATGGCGCGCCGGTACTGGGCGAAAAGCCCGCATGGACGCAAGATCGAACTGAGGCTTGGCCCTGCGCTGAAGACCCTGCGAAAGCTCAAGGGCGGCTTCGACCTGGCCTTCATCGACGCGGACAAGGTCAACTACGGCAGATACTGGGAAGCGGTGGTGCCCAAGATGCGGCGCGGAGGGCTCATCGTAGCCGACAACGTCCTTTGGAGCGGGCGCGTCCTCGAGCCCCGCGACGCGAGCGACCGCGCCCTGCGCTCCTTCGCGGCCCGGGTCCGGCGGGACAAGCGCGTGGAAGCGGTCATGCTCACGGTCCGCGACGGTCTCCTTCTCGCCTTCAAGAAGTAGCCATGCGATCGGTCTGGGCGCCGGGATGCAGGATGCTCCGGACCGCCGCCGCGGCTTGCCTCCTTCCGGCGGCGGCTCTCGCCGCGGGCAAGGAGGAATCCGCCCAAGAGGAGAGCCTCCCGGCTCCCACGGCCCAGGAGAGGGTCGTCGCCTTCCTGGAGGCCGAACGCGACATCATCGACCCGCTCAAAGAGCGCACCGTTTCTCTCCTGGCGGACCTGGGGTCCATCCGCCGGGACTATGAGACCGCGTGGATCCCCTCCCGGGACCTCTTGAAAAAGAGGGAGAGAACGCGCCGCGAGCTCGCCGACTCCTTCAAGGAGTACCGGCGCCACCTCAGCGATTTCCGAAGCCGCCTCGACGAGTATGAACAGCTCTCTTTCGTCAGCGCGTTCGGGAGATTCATGAAGGGGGAGGCGAAACTCGAAAAAGTGGCCGACCGGTTGAACAACCCCGGCTCCGCCCGGGCCTATTCCCGCGGCCACGAACCGTTCCTGAGGGAGTACGAGGTTGACCTCGCCGAGGAGCAGGCGGCCTTCGAAGCGCTCCTCCGTTCCCGGCGCAGGCGCATCGGGGGCGCCTGGGGCGGTGCCGCCCTCATCCTTTCGGCGGCGCTGCTCTATCGCCGGCTCCGGCCGGTGCTCGGCCTAGGCGGCAAGGCCCTCCCGGGACCAAAGCTCCTGGTCTTCGGGGAGCATTACATGCTCGGCTCCGAGGTCGGAAAGAACGACCTGGGGACCCTATACGACGGCCTCGACGTCCGCAACGACTCGGCGGTGCGGGTGTGGATACTCGACCCCTCCAGCGGAGTTTCCGAGTCCCGCGTCTTTGCCCTCGCCGCGGCGGCCCGGACCGCCGCATCCATCAAGGACCCCCGCTTCACGGGCCTCTCGCTCATCCTGCGGGAAGGGGGCAGGCTGGGCCTCGTGACGCAAGCGCCCCGGGGAACGCCGGTGGCCGAGTTGTTCCCTTCCGGGAGCCGTCCTCCCCTATCGACGGCGTTCGATATCCTGGACAAGACCTCCGCCGCCCTCGATCGCCTGCATGCCTCGGGGATCTTCCATGGGGGAGTATGCCCGGCCAACATCCTGCTTTCCCCCGACGGGTCGGTCCAGATAGGGGGACTGGGGCTCCCCTGTTCGGGTGACCGGACTTTCCAGCCTTTGGAGCACCCCTGCGCGACCTGTTCCTCCGGCCCGCTGTTCTCTACGGGAGCGTCCAAACTCGCCGGCGTGGGGTCCTCCTGCGCAAAGATCGATTCCTCGGGACCGCTCAACAGGTCGATGGACATATTCAGCTTGAGCGCCTGCGCGTACGCCCTTATGACGGGCAGGTCGCCTTTCCCGGGACCGGATCTCGCCGAACAAAAGAGGCTCCTCGCCCTGCCCCCCGTCCTGGCAGGCCGACCGGAACTGCCCACCGCGCTGGAGGACGCTCTTCGCAGGGGTCTTTCCCCAGACCCGGCCCTCCGCTTCCTCTCCTGCCGGGAAGCGGTCGCGACGCTCCGGTCTCTGACATGAGGCTCCTGCGATCCTCCGTTTTGCTCGCCGCCGGTCTTATGGCGGCCGCGGCCGGCTTGGCCGCACCGCCATCCCTCCGGTCCGGGGCGGGGGGAGACGCCGCGCTCTACGACTGGATGAAGGCGCACTCCAAACCGATCCGTTCCGTTGAGGCCGTTCCCGATGACGACTTCACCGATCTGGCGGTATTCGATCCCTTGGCGCGCCGGGCTCGGGTGATCGGTTTCGGCGAAAGCGACCACGGCGTCCATGACCACCCCCAACTGCGCAACCGTCTTTTCAAATACCTGGTCGAGAGGCACGGGTTCCGGGTGTTGATGGTGGAATCCGGGATATTGGAGAGCCGCTTGGTCGACCGGTTCATCCAGGGAGATCCCGCCATCACTCTGGAAGCCGCGCTCTCCAAGGGGATCACCCACGGCATGGGTCCCTGGGAGGAGACGCGAGACATCCTCTTGTGGATGAGGGAGCGCAATGAGTCCCATCCATCCAGGAAGCTCCGCTTCGTCGGTCCGGACCTCCCCGTCAAGGGGGACGCTCCGGCCCTCGCCCTGGAGGCGCTGCTCCCTTACCTGAGGGGGGTCGATGCCGGGCTGGCGGCCGAGGCGGAGGCGCTCCTGCCCCTGGCGCGCAAGGCGAGCGCCATCACCGATCAGATCGCTTCGATACTCGAGGCGATGCATCAAGCGGGGAAAGTCCCCAGCCCCGACATCGACCCGGACCTCCTCGACGGCTTCGGGTCGATCGGCTACGACCAACTCACCGACCCGGAGAAGACCCGCCTCCGAGAGGGCCTGGAGTCCATCTCAACCTCGATGCGGCGCAGGCGCGCCCGTTGCCTCGAAGCGGGATCTCTCGACGACTATCGATGGAACTCCCATCTGCCCGAGGTCGCTCTGCAGATGGTGCGCAACCTCGAGAGCCGCAGAGCCCATCCGAAGATCCCGTTCTTCGAGAAGAACGTCGCCTACCTTAAGAAAGCGGGGCTCTACGACCGGCTGAAGGTCGGCGACTACGGTTGCGACCTTTCCGATCCCCGGGCCGCGCAGGAATACTTCTTGGGACGCGAGTCGCGCGAGAAAGCCCTGGCCGAGAACGTCTTATGGGCCGAAAAGACCTATGGGAAGGCGTTGGCCTTCGCCCACAACTCCCATCTTATCAAGGACGCGCTGGACGTGGACTTCGGGGGAGTCCGGCTCGGCAGACTGCGCTCGAAGGGGGAGGGGCGGTTCATCTCCGACCAACTCGGGAGAGGATACGCGGTCATCTTCGCGACCGCGGACCGCTACGTGGACCGCGCCACCGGGGAAGACCTGACCCGGGTCCATGACCAGGACCTGGTCCCGACCTCCGCCTGCCACGGCTGCGTGGAAAAGGGGTTCCTGGATGTCGCGGACCCCGCTCCCGCCCTCTTCCTCGACTTGACGAGGGCGAAGGGAGATATCCGGGCGCTGCTCCGGGGGGATCGGGAGCACCGGCATCAGCTGGGATTCCAGAAGTTCAGCCCGATCCGCGGCTACGACGCCTTGGTATTCATCCGGAGGATGAGGCTGGGTTATCGCCTTCCCTAGTGTAGTGTCCCATTATTCCCTTGGCTTTTGGAGGCCCGAGATTGAGGAAAGCGCTAGGCGAGAGGAGCGAGGATAGCTTGAGCTATCTGAGCGACGAACAACG
>CAYHRV010000164.1:0-7649 GCA_964359165.1 uncultured Elusimicrobia bacterium | reverse complement strand
GCCGCCTCTATGTGCTCTTCGGCCTCCCCTCCCCGCCCTCACGCGCCACACTCTGGACCGCTACCTCGAGCCCCTGGCCGCCTGGGGCGTCCCGGTGCGCAGCCGCGAGCTCAGCCTCGGGGACTACGGGACGATGGGGGCCGGAGAAGGGCGCGACCGGCGGTCCCTCGGCGCCAAGGTCCTCCTCTCCCAGACCTCCTTCCTCGGGGACACGCTCCTCACCGTGCCCCTGGCGCGGCGGATCAAGGAGGCCCTGCCCGATTGCCGCCTGAGCGTGCTCACCCGCCCGCAGACCGCCGAGCTCTTTCGCCGCTCCCCCTGGGTCGACGAGGTCCTCTTAGACGACAAGCGGGGCGCCCACGCGGGAGTGCGCGGCACTCTCGCGCTCTCGCGCTCCCTGCGCGCGAAGGGTTTCGACACGGCCATCGTGGCCCACCGCTCCCTGCGCAGCGCGCTCCTGGTCTGGCTCGCCCGCATCCCCTACCGCATCGGCTTCTCCGCGAGCGCGGGCAGCTTCCTATTCCACCGCAAGGTGTTCTTCTCCTGGGGTATGCCCGAACTCGAGCGCAACCTGGCCCTGCTCCTCCCCCTCAAGCCCGACCTGCGCATCGAGAACCGGGACGCCCTCTTCCTGGAGCCCGGACGCGGAGCCCCCGCCCCTCCTCCGGCCGTCTCCATGGAGGCGCGCCTGGCCGAGGCCGGGGTCGTCGCCGGGACGCGGCTGGCCGCCCTGCACCCCGGTTCCGTCTGGAAGACCAAACGCTGGCCCGCCGAATCCTACGCGCGCCTCGCCTCCCGCCTGTCCAAAGAGGCCGGGGCCAAGGTGATGCTCGTGGGAGGCCCCGAGGACGCCCCCTTGTGCGCCGAGGTCGCGCGCTTGAGCGGGATAGCGGCGCTCGATTGGGCCGGCAAGACAACTCTCCCGGAGCTCATCGCCCTGGCGCCCAGGTGGAATCTCTTTGTCACCAACGACTCCGGCCCCATGCACGTGGCCGCGGCCGCGGGAGTCCCCACCCTCGCCCTCTTCGGCCCTACGACGCGGGAGCTCGGCTTCTTCCCTTACGGCCGAGGCCATCGCGTCATCGAGGTTGACCTCCCCTGCCGCCCCTGCGGCCTGCACGGCGCCAATGCCTGCCCGGAGGGGCATTTCCTCTGCATGCGCCTCATCTCGGTCGACGAAGTGTTCCAAGCGGCGTCCGGGATGCTGGCCGCCCCGGCGCAAGTCCGATGAAGACGCTCCATCTCGTCGATGAGCCCTACGACAGCGGCGTGGTCCATTACGCCCTTTCCTCCGCGAAAGCCCTGTCCTCGCGAGGGCACCTCAGCGTCATCGGGGCCCTGGACGGCCTGCCTCCCGCCCGCCGCGCCCAGAGCCTCGGTCTGCGCACCTTCACCTATACGCGGCCCTGGCTGGACCTCGGCGGCCTGAGGCGCTTCCTGCGAGAGGAGTCCATCGACCTCCTCGTGGCCCACACGGGGTCGGCCCACTCCCTGGCGGTCGCGGCTACGGTGGCGGCTCCCGCAGGGAGCTGCCGCGTGGTCCGAGTCCGGGCCGGGGCGCAAGCGCCCCGGCGAAGACCCTTCTCCGGCTTTCTCTGGTCTCGCACCGCCGGCTTTATCGCGGCCAACCGGGCCATCCTCGAGGCCGCGCGCCCTCTCCTCGAGCCCGGCAAAACCCCGTCGGCGGTCATCTTTCCCGGGGTCGAGGACCCCGGTCCGCCCGTCCCCTTCCCCGCCGGTGGGCCCGTCATCGGCATCCTGGGGCGCCTGGACCCGGTCAAGGGACACGAGGTGCTCCTCCAAGCCGCCGCGCTCATCCTCCGCCGCGTGCCCGAGGCGAGCTTCCTGGCCGCGGGACGCGAGGAGAACGCCAAGACCGCGCGCCTGCAAGACCTCGCCCGGGAGCTGGGCATCGGCGGGCGCGTGCGTTTCCTGGGCCATGTCGCGGACGCGGCGGCCTTCATGCGGGGCTGTCATCTCGGGGTCGTGGCTTCGCTCGGCTCGGAAGCGGTCTCCCGCGCCGCGGCGGAGTGGCTCGCCTGCGCCCGCCCGCTCGTCGCCTCCTCCGTGGGCTCTCTGCCCGAGTACTTAGAAGGCTGCGAGGGGGGCGAACTGGTCCCTCCGGGAGACCCCGAGGCCCTGGCCCGGGCGGCGCTCTCGATGCTGGAGCCCGGACGGCGGGACTCGGCCGCGGCCGGAGCGCGCAAACGCTATGAGGACAGGTTCTCCATGGAACGATTCGGGCGGGACATGGAACGGTTCTTCGAAGGCTTAGAACTAAAAGGAAACTCCCAATGAAACGGAGCCTCGCCCCTGGAACGAGCGTGCCCCCGTGGGGGGCACGCTGACATGAGACGCTTGACTATTTTCCACATCGACGGGGAGCGGGGGCTGCGCGGGGGAGAGCGCCAACTCCTCTACCTCGCGGCGCAGATGAGGGCGCTGGGGCATGAGAACATCGTGGCCTGCCGGTGGGGCTCTCCTCTCTCCCGCGAAGCCTCGGCCCTCGGTTTAAGACGCCTCCATCTTCCCTTCCGGGGAGAGTGGGACCCGGTCTCCGCCTGGCTGCTCCGCCGGGCCGCCTCCAGGGCGGCGGCGCCCGTCCTCCACGCGCACACGGCCCACGCCGCGGGCCCGGCCTCGCTCGCCTCGCGTCTGGGCGGGCCGCCATGGGTGGCCCACCGCCGCGTCGATTTCAAGCTTTCCTCGGGAATTTCTCGGCGCCTGAAATACGAGTCGGCCGGGAGCGTGGTGGCCGTCTCCGAGGGAGTCAAGCGCGTCCTGCTGGACGACGGCCTGAGCGCCCCCCTCGTCGAGGTGGTCCACGACTGCGTGCCGGTGGGAGAATCCGAGGCCAGGACCGCCGGTCTCGCGGCGCCGCTGGCCCCGGCCGCGGCCGCGCAGCGCGCTCTCCTGCGCTCCTCCCTTTCTTCCCGCTGGGGCCTGCCGCTGGAGACGCGCTGGGTCGGCACTCTCGCGGCCATGGTCCCGCACAAGGACCATGAGACCCTGCTGAAGGCCGCGGCCCTCGTCCTAAAGGAACGCGCCGACACCCGCTTTATCCTCGTGGGGGAAGGGCCCCTGAGGGCTTCCCTGCAATCCCTGGCCGTGGAACTTGGGATCCAAGGCTCGGTCGTGTTCACGGGCTTCCAGGATGGACCCGGCGACTGGCTGCGGAGCCTTGACCTCTACGCCCATTCCTCCTGGGGAGAGGGCATGGGCTCGGTGCTCCTGGAAGCCATGGCCTGCGGCCTCCCCATCGCGGCCACGGACGCCGGCGGGATCCCGGAAGTGGTGGAGAACCGCCGCACGGGCTTGCTCTGCCCTGCCCGGGACCCCGGAGCGCTCTCACGGTCCATCCTGGAAGCCCTCTCCGACCCCGGCGCCGCGCACGGCCGCGCCCTGGCCGGGCTCGAAACGGTGCGCGCCTTCGGGATGGAGGCGATGGGGCGGCGCATGCTCGAGGTCTACGCCTCCCTCCTCCCCCGCGAGGCGCGGGAAGCAGAGGACCCCGCGGCGGCCCGGACGCGGCCCCCGGGCGCCCCTCCCAGGCTGAGCGTCATCCTCATCACGCGCGACGAGGCCCTGGACCTCCCCGACTGCCTCAAGAGCCTCAAGGGACTCGACGCCGAGATCGTGGCCGTGGACGGCGGCTCCACGGACGGAACCGTGGACATCCTGCGGCGCGCCGGGGCTCGAGTCCACCATAGGGAGTTCGACGGCTTCGCCTCGCAGAAGCAGGCCGCCCTGGACCTGGCCTCCGGGGACTGGGTCCTCTCCATCGACGCGGATGAGCGCCTTAGCCCGGAACTCCACTCCGAGATCGAAGCCGTCATCCTGGCCACCGGAGGGCCGAACGCCTACGAGCTTCCCTTCGAAGTCCATTTCCTGGGACGGGCGCTCCGCTTCGGAGGGCTCGGGTCGGAGAGTCATCTGCGCCTCTTCCGTCGGACTAAAGGCCGGTTCATCGGCGGCCGCCTCCATGAGGGCATCGAGACGGAGGGGAAGGCCGGACGCCTGGAAGGGAAGATGGTCCACCTCCCCTACCGGGACCTCGACGACTATCTCGACAAGCTCCGCGTCTACACCACCGCCGCCGCGCTCAAGCGCAGGGAGCAGGGCCGCCTCTTCTCCCCGCTCCACCACCTCCTGCCCTTCTGGGAGCTCTTCCACCGCCTCGTGCTCCGGCTGGGCGTCCTCGATGGGACCCCCGGCGTGGCGTGGGCGGCGCTCTCCTCTTTCCACACCTGGGTCAAATATGTGAAACTCAGGGAGATGGAGTCGGCTCAGCCGTGACCCTGGAAACCGCTCTTCCCGCGGCCTGCGCGGCCGTCGCCGCGGCCGTCTCGGCCCGCTGGAACTGGTGGCGCCCGACGGCCCAGGGCCTGCCCGTGCTCATGTATCACAAGATCGGGGAGCCGCCGCCTTCCTCCCGCCTCAAGAAACTCTGGGTCTCCGCCCCGGACTTCCGCTGGCAGATGGAGTATCTGCTCCGCCACGGATTCACCCCGGTGCTCTTCTCCGACCTGAAGGCCGCCGCCCCCTTCGCGAGCGGAGACCGGCCGCGCTCCGAGGACGGCGGCCCCTTGGCCGCCTCCGGGGGAAAGCCCCTCCCCGAGAACCCCGTGCTGGTCACCTTCGACGACGGCTACGCCGACAACTGCGCAAGGGCCTTCCCTGTGCTCCAAGAACTCAAGGTCAAGGCCAACGTCTTCCTCGTCTTCGAGACCCTGGGCAGGCACAACGCCTGGCACGCGCCCTCCGCGGAGCCCTGGCAGCGCATGCTGGATCTCGGCCAGATCGAGCGCATGCAGGAGTCGGGGCTCGTGGAATTCGGCTCCCACACCATGACCCACAAGAACCTCGCCGCCATCCCCCTCGAGGAGGTCCGATGGGAGCTGCGGGAGTCGAAGAAGAGGCTCGAGGAGGCGCTGCGCCGTCCGGTCACGGCCTTCGCCTACCCCTACGGCGCGGGGGCGTTCAAGCCGGAGGTGCGCGCCGCGGTCCTGGAGGCCGGGTACCTGCACGATTTCAGCGTGCGCCAGGGCATCGCTCCCCGGGCTTGGGAGCCGGGCTTGGGCCCCCTCCCGCGTCTGCTCATCCGCGGCGACGATAACCGCTTCGATTTCCACCTCAACTTGACCCGGGGCAAGTCCCGCTTCTAATGGCCGGAAAATGAAGGACGCCATCCCGGGCCGCATCCTCGTCATCATGCTGCGCCGCATCGGCGACGTCCTGCTCACCACCCCGGCGGTGCGCGCCCTGCGCAGGGAGTTCCCCAAGGCCCGCATCGACTTCCTGACGGAAGGTCCGGGCGCTCAGATCCTGCGCGGGAACCCGGACATCGACGAGGTCCTGACCTACCGTTCCGGCCCCCTCTCCACCCTCTCCTGGCTGGCCAAGGTCAAGGGCCGCTACGATTGGACCGTGGACTTCATGGGGACGCCGCGCTCCGCCTTGCTCGCCTTCGCCACGCGCTCGCCCATCCGGGCCGGCCCGGCCCATGTCCTGCACCGGTGGGCCTACAACCGCCCCCTACGGCAATCCTCCACGCCCTGCTATAGCGCACTGGAGAAGATCAAAGTCCAGCGGCATCTAGGCCTCTCCCCCGACGAGTCCGACCACCTCCCCGTCCTGCGCATCCCGGAGGACTCCGAGCGCTTCGCGGCCGTGGCCCTGGCCCGGCTGATCGGCACCACCACCTGGCCTCTCATCGCCCTGCTCCCGGCCTCCCGGCGCGTCACGCGCCAGTGGCCCGCGCGGAGCTACGCGGAGTTGGGGCGGCGCCTGCGCGAATCCCATGGAGCCAATCTCCTGGTCTGCTGGGGGCCCGGCGAGAAGGAGCTCGCCCTGGAGGTAGCCTCCGGCATCGGTCCCGGAGCCTACCTGGCCCCCCCCACCCCGGACCTCATGCACCTGGCCGCCCTCCTTCGCTCCTGCCGCATGGCCGTCACCAACTGCAACGGACCCAAGCACATCGCGGTCGCGGCCGGCATCCCCACGCTGACCATCCACGCCTCCAGCGACCCGGCCTGCTGGAACCCGCCCGACGCGACCCGCCATCCCTTCATCCGCTTGGAGAGCCTGCACTGCATCGGCTGCCGCCGGAACCGCTGTCCCTACGCGCTCGAGTGCCTGCGCGGGCTTCCCGTGGAGGAAGTCCACGCGGCCGCGGGCCGCCTCTTCGAGGCGGCGGCCATGGGGTCGCCGTCCTCGGAGCGCGGTCGTCCTCCCTCCGCGCTGGGGGCCGCCCGAGCCGGGAAGACATGAGCGCACGGCGCTGGCGCGACACGCTTTCCGAGAGCGTTCCGGGCACCCTGCTCCTGCGTCTCCTCTCCGGATTCTATTGGACAGGGGTCTTCCTGCGCAACGCCGCGTACTCCGCGGGCCTCCTCCCTTCCCGCAAGCTGGAGGCGCGGGTGGTCTGCATCGGGAACCTGACCACCGGCGGGACCGGCAAGACCCCGGCCGTGCTCCTCGCGGCGCAGACCCTGCATGAGAAGGGGGTGAAGACCGCCATCCTCAGCCGCGGCTACAAGCGCCCCGGAGGGAGGGCGAGCGAGGTGATCGTCGTCCAAGGCTCCGCCTCCCATTCCTGGGAGGAGGTGGGCGACGAACCCTGGATGATGCATCGCGCCTTGAAGGGTTGCGAGATACCGATACTCGTCGGCTCCGACCGGATCCAGTCCGGGGAGACGGCCTTGAAGTACTACTCCTCCCAGGTCATCCTCCTCGACGACGGGTTCCAGCACCGGCGCCTCAAGCGCGACGAGGACATCGTCCTCCTCAACGCCCAGGACCCCTTCGGGGGAGGGCACCTGCTCCCCCTGGGGGACCTGCGCGAGCCGCCCTCGAGCCTGCGCCGCGCCTCCATCGTGGTGCTCACGCACGCCGACCGCGTTCCCCGCGAGCGTCTCGACGCCCTAGCCGAGCAGGTCCGCCTCATCCGCTCCGACCTGCCCGTGCTCGAGGCCGTGCACCGTCCCGATATGTTCTTGGATTTGAAGACCGAGGAACGCCGCCCGCTCTCCCATCTCCAGGACAAGGACGCGGCCTGCCTCTCGGGCATCGGCGACCCCCGCTCCTTCGAGGAGAGCGTCACGAGCGTGGGGGTGACACTCAAGCAGACCTGGCGCTTCCCCGACCATCACCCATTCAGCCAGGACGACCTCCAATCCATCGAGAACGTCCGACGAGGACTCCCTCTCTTGACGACGATGAAGGACTTCCCCCGCCTGCCCGCGGGCTGGAAGAACCGCCTGGGCGGGGAAGTCCTCGCGCTCCTGGTCCGCCTGGAGATCGTCTCCGGCAAGGACCGTTGGGACTCGGCCCTGCTGGGACGCTGATGGACCCGGCCTTCCTCACCCTCGCCCTCTCGCTCTTCTGCCTGGCCCTGCCGCTGAGCATCGCGGGGGCCAACATCGGCTGGGCCCTGGTGCTGGCGGCCCTGCTCTACCGCCTCCGGAGCGCAAAACCCTTATCCTGGTCCGCCGCGCGCGGAGCGCTGGAAATCCCGCTCTGGGCTTACCTCGCCGTGGCCGTCCTCACGGCCCTTCTCGGAGTGGACCCCGCGCGGAGTCTGCGCTCCATCAACCAAGAGGCTCATAAGGTGTGGCTGTATTACCTGCTATCGATCGCACTAGCTTCGG
>CAYHRV010000163.1:0-7665 GCA_964359165.1 uncultured Elusimicrobia bacterium | reverse complement strand
TCGAATGAACCGCGTGTGGCGTGATATCCTGTCTCAAGGCTGCGGAAAGTAGGTCCCGCGCCGAGGAAGCCCTGCGCGTTCTGGAGACCCACCGCCCGGAGCTCATCCTCTCGGACGTCCGGATGCCCGGGTTCTCGGGCGATGAATTCTGCCGCATCCTGGGCCGCATGGGCGTTCGCATCCCGGTCCTGCTCATGTCGGGGGAGGCCACCGACGAGGCCGACCAGCTCCGGGGCTACGCCTGCGGGGCCTGCGACTATCTGCTCAAGCCGTTCCATGTCTCCGTCCTGCTGGCCAAGATCAAGGCCCTGCTGGAGATGAACTCCCCGTCCTCCGCCGCGCCCAAGGCGGACCTGCGTTGCGGCGGCGTGAGGCTGTCCATGGAAGGACGCTATGCCTATTGCGGCGAGGTCCCCCTGAGCCTGACGCGCAAGGAGTTCGATCTGCTCGCGGCGCTGATGGAGAACGAGGGGCGCGTACTGAGCGCCAACGCCTTGCTGGAGAGGGTCTGGGGCTACGATCCCGCCGACTATAACGACCGTTCCACGGTGGAAGTGCACCTCTCCCGCCTGCGTCGCAAGCTCGGCGGCTCCGCATGCCGCATCACCACGCTCGTCGGGGTGGGCTACCGTCTCGAGCCCTAAGACTGGGGCTTGACTCAAGCATTCGGATGGTCCACAATCGGGTCATGCTGGCGCTCCTGCTATCCTTGTTCCTGAGCCCGGCCTCGGCTTTCGACCGGCAAGGGGAGAAAGAGGCCCGCTCGGTCGTCCAGATATCCGTCTTCTCCCGCCGCCCCAATCTGGCCCAGCCCTGGCAGATGAGCCCCGAGGAGTCCGCGACCGGATCGGGCTGCGTCATCGCCGGGGACCGCATCCTGACCAACGCCCATGTGGTCAGCGGGCAGGTCTATCTGCAGGTGCGCAAGGCGGGAGACCCCAAGAAGTACGCGGCGCGGGTGGAATTCACCGCGCACGACAGCGAGCTGGCCGTGCTCAAGGTCAATGATCCGTCGTTCTATAAGGGGACGGAGCCGCTGGCCTTGGGAGCCCTGCCGCGCCAGAGGGACCGCGTGTTCGCCTACGGCTTCCCGGTGGGCGGCGAGGATCTTTCCGTCACCGAGGGCATCGTCTCGCGCATCGAGGTCACCGACTACGCGCACTCGGGCCGGGGGCTCCTGACGATACAGACCGACGCGGCCATCAACCCGGGCAACAGCGGGGGCCCCGCGCTCTTGGAGGGGAAGCTCATCGGCATCACCTTCCAATACGATCAAGAAGCCCAGAGCACGGGCTACATCGTCCCGGTCCCCATCATCGAGCGTTTCCTAAAGGACATCGAGGACGGGCGCTATGACGGGGTGCCGGATCTGGGGATCCGTTACCAAGCCCTGGAGAACGAAGCCCTGCGGGAGTTCGCCGGCCTGGGAGCCGGGGAGACGGGCATCCGGGTCTCGACGACGGCGTTCGGGTCCTCGGCCTGGGGCGCGCTCGAGTCCGGGGACGTGCTCACCCGCGTCGACGGCGTCCCGGTCGCCGACGACGGCTCGGTCCCTCTGCGCGGCAAGGAGCGCGTGCTCTTCACTCATCTGCTCGCCGTGCGCCAGATCGGCGAAAAGATCCGCCTCACCGTGCTCAGAAAGGGGGCGCGGGTGGAGGCGGAGGTTCCCCTGCGGACCATCTCGTCTTTGGCCGGGGACCCGCTCTACGATGTCCGGCCGAGCTATCTCATCTACGGGGGGCTCGTCTTCATGCCGCTGACGCGCGACCTCTTGGCGGAGGGAGGGGAGGACGAGGTCCCCTCCGAGCTGAGGTTTTACCTGGAGCACGGCCTGCCCTCGCCCGAGCGCCGCCAGCTCATCCTCCTGCGCAAGGTGCTTCCCCACGAGGTCAACGCGGGCTATGAGGGCTTCCGCGACCTGGTCATCGAGCGCGTCAACGGGCGGGCCGTCGCCGACATGGAGCTGCTTCTTCGGGCGCTCTCAAGCCCCCAGGGGCGATTCCTGGTGGTGGAGACCGACGGGCTCTCCTCCCCGGGAGGACTCATCGTACTTGACGCGCGCAAAGCCGAGCAGGCGACCGGAGAGATCCTCAAGACCTACGGCATCGAAGCCGACCGCTCCGAGGACCTGCGCTAATGAAGAGCTCCGAAGCCGACCGGGCCCGCCCGGGGGCCCTCAAGGACCTGGAACTCCTGATCCGGTCCAGGTACGGGGCCGTCCACCTCGACACTCCGGAGGAGGACCGCGCCGAGGCGCTGCTCCTCCACCTGGCCGACGGGATGGGACTCCCCTTCTTCTCCTGGAGCCGGACCAAGGGCCTGCGCCGTCTCGACGGCGCGGCGGCGGAGGCGAAGCGGGGGCCGGGCGGAGGCATGGTCTACGGGAGCATGGACCCGGCCGCGGCCTTGGGCCATGTCGAGTGCTCCACGCTGGCCGCGCTCTATCAGTTCCAGGGCTTGGGAGCCTATCTCGAGGACAAGGTGGTCTCCGGGAGGCTCAAGGACGCGGCGCAGTCCCTCACGAAGGCGTCGGGCTGCATCGTCCTCACCGGAGCGCTCGAGGTCCTGCCCGAGGGGCTCAGGCCCGTCCTCGCTTCCCTCAAGCTCGCTCCTCCCGATGCCAAGGAGTACCGTTCGCTCCTCGGGCGGATCCTGCGCGACGTCTCTCGGAGCATGCGCGTGCGCATGGCGCTCTCCGCCAAGGACCTCCAGCGCCTGCTCGCGAACCTGCGGGGTCTGACCCTGCTGGAAGCGGAGAAGGTGCTCACCAAGGCCGTGGTCGAGGACGGGCTCCTGGACGTCGAGGCCATCACGAAGGTCATCGAGGCCAAGAAGGCCATCGTGGAACGCGAGGGCTTGTTGGAATACTATCCCTCGCAGGAGCCGCTCGACTCGATCGCCGGGATGGCCGGGCTCAAGGATTGGCTCGCCAAGCGCCGCGGCATCCTCAGCGATCCGGAGAGGGCGGCGGAGTACGGTCTGGGATTCCCCAAGGGCGTCCTGCTCTTGGGCGTGCAGGGCTGCGGCAAGAGCCTGTTTGCCAAGGGCGTGTCCGCGGAGTGGGGGCTGCCCCTGCTCAAGCTCGATCCCTCGAACCTCTACAACAAGTACGTCGGAGAGAGCGAGAAGAACTTCGCGCGCGCCGTGCGCATCGCGGAGCGGCTCGCCCCCGTGGTGCTGTGGATCGACGAGATCGAGAAGGCCTTCGCCCAGTCCGGCTCCACCGACGACGGCATCTCCCAGAGGATACTGGGCTCCTTCCTCTCCTGGCTGCAGGAGCGCAAAGGGGACGTTTTTGTCGTCGCTACGGCCAACGACATCGCCCGCCTGCCGCCGGAGTTCATCCGCAAGGGACGCTTCGACGAGATATTCTTCGTGGACTTGCCCTCCGTCCCGGCGCGCGAGGCCATCCTGAGGATACATCTCTCCAAGCGCGGGCAGACGCCGGGGCGCTTCGACCTGCCCGCCCTGGTCCGGGCGACGGAGGGCTTCAGTGGCGCGGAGATCGAGCAGGTCGTGGTGGCGGCCCTCTATACGGCCTTCGCCTCCGGCTCCCGCCTGGAGTCGGGCCTGCTCCTGCAGGAGGCCTCCACGACCTTCCCCCTCTCGAAGACGATGAGCGAGAAGGTCTCAGCCTTGAGGGAGTGGGCGCGTTCCCGGACCGTCCCGGCGGATTGAGGCGCAACTTATAACCGATTACTCGCTCGCCGGGACCGGGGGCACGACGAACTTCTTTAAGTATGCTTCGAGCCTTTCGCGGTTCTTTGCCCGATAGGCGGCGTAATCCCTGGCTATCCCCTGATCGGCGGCGCTGAGCAGGATATGGGGCGCGATCATTCCCGCCTGGTGCAATTCGAGCAGAAGAACCAAGCTTGGATCGACCGTTTCCGCCGCGGGTTTCGACTTGGCGTTCAGTTCCTTCAACACCGCAGCGGCGGTATTCAAGGCCTCGGACTCCTCGGCAAGCGTGTGCCGGTACGTCTTCGTCGAAGGAAAACGTTTCGAGAACTCGGTCTTCATCCATTTTGCCCTGGCCAGGGAGTAGGCCATCCAGACCGGTCCAGCTTCCGCTGAACGATCCGGGTCGAGGTTTATCACGATCTTTGTTCCCTCCCTGACCACGGGGTCTTTCGGGAGGCCGAGATCGGGATAGCGTATAGAAACCCCCGCCGCCTCGGCCCATTGCTCGAGTCCACGCCAAGTCTTCGGCTTGTAAGGCTCGGCCACCACAGCTTGGATGGCCTTGGTCCGGGCTCCTTTTAGATCTCCGCGCTTGGTGAGCATGTCGGCATGATACCGGTACGCGGTCTCCGCGTCCGGATTCATCTGGGAAGCGCGATCGTACCATTCGCTGGATTTGGCGTAGTTTTTCAATTCGAAGTAAGCGTCCCCCAAGAAAACGGCCGCGGAGTAGTTTTCAGGGTCCCATTCCAGCGCTTTCGCATACCCCTGGATCGCCTTGACGAAATCATGCCGGGCCAAGGCGGATTCCGCTTCGTGCATCGCGCGATCGGCCGCGGGAATCTGCGAGTACCGGATGGTTCCGTCGGCGGGCAGGGATTCCATCTCTTCCAGGAGCGTCTGCACCAGCGGGGTGTCGTGGCCGAGCCGCTTCGCTTCGAGCAGGTGCTTTTTGGCTCGGATCCGCTCATTCGCCGCGGCCTCCTGGTCGTCAAGAGTGACAGCTCTACTGATCAGGGCGCCCGCCAGCATGACCAGTATCTCCGCGTCTTCCGGATTTCTCTTGATCAGATTCTCGAGCAGAGGCAAAGCGTTGATGCGGCTCTTCCCATATATCTCGACCGCGTTCTGGCGCTCGCTCTTGTAAGACTCCATGCCGGCGCGCGCGGGAGAGGCGAGGATCAGGGCACAAGATGCCAACAAAGCGAATGAGATCTTTCCAGCTCCAAGCAGTCTCATGCGTCCTCCTAAGGGGTTCGACGCGGCCGCTACCGCTTGGTCAGGAAGAGCAGAGCGTCTTCGACGGCGCGCCGGCCCATCCGGCCGTTATTCGTCTTCTTCAAGCGGTTCGGCCTTGAACTTACCCGGGCCTTCCTTAATGAGGACCTCGACGCGGCGTTTGACATCCTCGAGGCGGGCGGTGAGGTCCTTGGCCAGGCCCACGCCCTCCTCGAAGAGCTTGAGGGACTCCTCGAGCCCTTTCTCCCCGTCCTCGAGCTCCCGCACCGTGGTCTCGAGCTTCTCGAGGGATTTCTCGAAGGGCTCGCGCTTGCCTTCCTTGGTCTTGGTCGTCATTATCTGGCCTCCGCGTCGAATTCACCCTTCTCTACCCGCACGCGCAGGGGCTCGCCCGCGCGCACCTGGGCCGGGGAGCGCACGATGCTCCCATTTTTGCCCGTCACGATGGCGTAGCCCCGCGAGAGCACGCGCAAGGGGCTCAGGGCGTTGAGCCGTTCCTGCTGAAGGCGCAGGTCCTTCTCCGCGTGGAGAAGGACTTGGTTGAAAAGAGATGAGAGGTGGCCGCTCCCCAAGCGCGCGAGCCGCTCCTCCATGCGCGCGCAGAGCCCGCGCAGGCCCAAGGGGAGCCGGGAGAGGAGCTCGTCGACGCGCTGGGCCCTTTGCTCGAAGATGCGCCGCGGGTCGCGCAGGGCGTGCGAGGACCGTGCCGAGCGCAGGCGCTCGGAAAGGGAGCGGAGCAGGCCCTGCACACCCAGCAGGAGCCTTTCTTGCAGGCCCTCGAGCCGTTCGAGCAGGGAGGCCCGGTCCTGGACCACGAGCTCGGCCGCGGCCGAGGGGGTCGGCGCGCGCAGGTCGGCCACGAAATCGGCGATGGTGGTGTCGGTCTCATGGCCCACGCAGGAGATCACCGGGATGCGCGAGCCCGCGATGGCCCGGGCCACGGCCTCCTCGTTGAAGGGCCAGAGGTCCTCCAGGGAGCCTCCGCCCCGGCCCACGAGGAGCGCCTGGGTGTCCGGGAAATGGGCGTTGAAGTCCGCCAGGGCCTCGGCGATGCGCGGGGCCGCCTCCGCCCCCTGCACGGGGACGGGGAGTATGCGGATGTGCAGTCCCTCGAAGCGGCGGCGGAGCACGCTGAGCATGTCGCGCAGGGCCGCGCCTTGCAGAGAGGTCACGATGCCGATCCGCTCCGGGAAGGGGGGGATCTTTTTCTTGCGCTCGGGGGCGAAGAGTCCCTCCGCCTCCAGGCGCTTTTTGAGCTGTTCGAAGGCTAGTTGGAGGGCGCCGGCGGCCTTGGGCTCGATCTGGGAGACGACGAGCTGGACCTGGCCGCGCTTGAGATAGGTCGAGACCCGCCCCCGCGCGAGCACCAGGAGCCCGTGCTCCAGGGAGAAGCGCAGGCGCGAGGAGTCGGAGCGGAACATCACCGCGGAGAGCTGGGACTGTTCGTCCTTGAGGGTGAAATAGACGTGGCCGGAGGGATAGGGCCTGGGGTCGGAGACCTCGCCCTCCACCCAGACCTCGGCGAAGGCGCCCTCGAGGAGGTCGTGCACCCGGGAATTGAGCTCGGTGACGCTGAGCGCCCGCCGCGGCGGCGCGTCCTCCTCGGTCTTTTCGCGCGCGGTCCGGGGGGCGTTCACGACGCGGGCCTCTTGGGCCGCAGGGAGTCGAGCCGTTCCCGGATGCGCTTCTCATCGCCTTGGTCGGAGGGCGCGTAGAAGCGCAGGGGTTCGGGCATATATTCCTGCTCCACGAAATGTCCGGGGAAGTCATGGGGATACTTGTAGCCCTGCCCGTGGCCGCGGGTCTCGGCGTCCATGGTCGCGTCGCGCAGGTGCAGGGGCACCTCGCGGCGGGGGCCCTTGCGCACCTCGCGCAGGGCCGCGTCCACGGCCAGATAGGAGGCGTTCGATTTCGGGGCGCAGGCGATGAAGACCGCGGCCTGGGCCAGGGGGATGCGCGCCTCCGGAAGGCCCACAGCCTCGACCGCGCGGAAGGCCGCGTCGGCCACCAGTAATGCCCGGAAATCCGCGTTCCCCACGTCCTCGGCCGCGCAGATGAGGATGCGCCGCGCGATGAAGCGCGGGTCCTCGCCGGCCTCGAGCATCTTGGCCATCCAGTAGAGCGCGGCGTCCGGGTCGGAGCCCCGCATGGACTTGATGAAGGCGGAGATGTGGTCGTAGTGCTCGTCGGAGGAGCGGTCGTAGCGCACGCTGCGCTTCTGGATGGACTGCTCGGCCCCGGCGAGGTCCAAGCGGCGGCGGCCGTCTTTGCCCGGAGGGGTGCTCAGCGCGGCGAGCTCCAGGGCGTTGAGCAGCCTGCGGGCGTCCCCGCCCGAGTTGCGCAGCAGATGCACCCGGGCCGGGCCGTCGAGTTCCAAGCGCAAGGAGGCGAGCCCCAACTCCGGGTCGGCAAGCGCGCGGTCGAGGATGGCCCCCAGTCCGGCCTCCGAGAGAGGCTTGAACTCGAAGACCGTGAAGCGCGAGAGCAGGGCCGCGTTGACGTAGAAGGACGGGTTCTCGGTGGTCAAGCCGATGAGGATCACGTCCCCGCGCTCGACGGAGGGCAAGAGAACGTCCTGCTGGGTGCGGTTGAAGTGGTGGATCTCGTCGATGAGCAAGAGGGTGCGGCCGCCCGCGGCGAGCCTCATCTTGGCGGCTTCCACCGCCTTCTTGATCTCGGCCACGCCGGCAGCCACGGCGTTCATCTCCTCCACCCGCGCCTTGGACCGGGCGGCGATGAGGCGGG
>CAYHRV010000162.1:0-7678 GCA_964359165.1 uncultured Elusimicrobia bacterium | reverse complement strand
CCGTGGGCGGAGCGGCGAACTGGTTCGCCCTGGCCGCGTCGAGCTCCGTCGCCGTGGCTCCGGCGAAGACGCCCGGCTCCAAGGAGACCTTGACGCTCTCCGGCCTGGAGCCGGGCGCGCAGTACTTCTTCGCCGTGAAGAGCGCCGACCGCATCGGCGAGGTCAGCGCCGTCGATGCTAAAGCCGCCTCCGGCCAGCAGACCAACGCCCGCGTGAAGGGGATCATGCCGGTCACCGACCTGAGGGCCCTCACCGGCGTCCAGGCTGGAAGCGTGAGCTTGAGTTGGACCGAGCCCTATCGCTCGGGGGCGACCAACCCCGTGCGCTACTCGGTGAAGGTTTCCTCCATGGGCAACATCACCGATGACGCCGAGTTCGCCGCGGCCCGGCCCTTGAGCGCGTTCTCCGGGACCTCCGCGCCCTCGCTGGGGACCGGCGGGAACGCCGGGGCCCTGCTGGTGACCGGGCTCGATCCTTTCACCACCTACTACTTCGCCCTGCGCGCGGAGGATTCCGGCACGCTCTTCGGGAAATGGCTGAGGGATGAGGCCGGACGGAACACGGACAACTGGGCCCTGCCGCTGTTCACGCCCATGGCGCCGGACGCGGTCACCAACCTCTCCGCCTTGGCCGGTTCCGCGGAGGGCGAGATCACGCTCTCCTGGAGCGCGCCGCGCAACCAGAACTTCGTGCCTATCGAGTCCTATGAGGTGCGCTATGCCACCTACGCCGCCGCGGCCGGCGGCGCGGAGGATTGGTTCGCTTCGGCCGTTTCCTCATCGGTCCTAGTCTCCCCCGCCGGTATCCCCGGAACCAGGGAAACGCTCGCCCTTGGCGGGCTCGAGCCGGGCAAGCTCTATTACTTCGCGCTCAAGAGCGCCGACCGACTCGGCGAGTTGAGCGCCGTTGATTCTAAGGCCTCCTCCGGCCAGCAGGCCGCCGCGAGGCCTCGCGGCATTCTGGCGATACGCGACCTGCGCGCGCAGGTCGGGCTGCAGCCCGGGAGCGTGAGCCTGAGCTGGACTCAGCCCTATCGCGCTTCGACCACCGGGCTATTGCGTTATGCGGTCAAGGTCTCGACCAAGGCCAACATCGCCGACGACGCGGAGTTCGACGCGGCCCTGCCTCTGAGCGCCTTCTCCGGCACTTCGATGCCCGCCGTGGGCTTGGGCGGGGCGGCCATGAGCCTGGTCTTGACCGGGCTCGAACCCTTCGCCACCTACTACTTCGCCCTGCGCGTGCAGGACTCGGGTTCGCTCTTCGGCAAATGGCTCAGGGACGAGCTGGGGCGAAACACCACGAACTTCGCCCTGCCTCTCTTCGTGCCCATGGCGCCGGACGCGGTGACCAATCTTTCCGCCTTGACCGGCTCTGGGGAGGGCGAGCTGACGCTCTCCTGGAGCGCGCCGCGCAACCAGAACTTCGTGCCCCTCTCCTCCTACGAGGTGCGTTTTGCCACCTACTCCGCCGCCGCGGCCGGCGGCGCGGCGAACTGGTTCGCCTTGGCCGCTTCCTCGTCGATACTCGTCTCCCCGGCGGGCATTCCCGGAACCAAGGAGACCCTGACCCTCGGCGGCTTGGAGCCCGGCAAGCTCTATTACTTCGCGGTCCGGAGCGCCGACCGCATCGGCGAGTTGAGCGCCGTTGATTCTAAGGCCTCCTCCGGCCAGCAGGCCGCCGCGAGGCCTCGCGGCATTCTGGCGATACGCGACCTGCGCGCGCAGGTCGGGCTGCAGCCCGGGAGCGTGAGCCTGAGCTGGACACAGCCCTACCGTGCGCTGACCACCGAGCCATCGAGATATGCCCTCAAGGTCTCCACGCTGGGCAACATCGTCAACGACGCTGAGTTCGAAGCGGCTCAGCCGCTGAGCGTGTTTACAGAAACCTCCTTGCCCGCCGTGGGTGCGGGCGGAACGGCCCTTAACCTGGTCCTCACCGGCCTCGAGCCCTTCACGACCTACTACTTCGCCCTGCGTGCCGAGGATTCCGGCTCGCTCGTCGGAAAATGGCTCAGGGACGAATTGGGCCGCAACACCACGAACTTCACCGTCCCGCTCTTCGTGCCCATGGCGCCGGACTCGGTGAGCGACCTGACGGCGCTCTCGGGCTCCGCCGAGGGCGAGATCGCCCTGAGTTGGACCGCTCCGCGCAACCAGAACTTCGTGGCCATGGCCTCCTATGAGATCCGCTTCGCGACCTTCTCCGCCGCCGCGGCCGGCGGCGTGGAGAAATGGTACGCCTCGTCGGTCTCCTCCTCGGTGCTTGTCTCCCCGGCGAAGAAGCCCGGGGCCCTGGAGACGCGGGTCATCGGCGGGCTCAAGCCCTCGGCGACTTTCTACTTCGGCGTCAAGGGCTTCGACCGCATCGGCGAGGCGAGCCTGCTCGATCTGCGGGCCCGGACCGGCGACCAGGCTTTCGCGAAACCCTTGAACCTGCCGCCCTCCATCCCCGCGGGGCTCAAGGCTCTGGAGGGGATCAACAAGGCCTTCGTGAGCTGGAACGACCTCCCCGCGCTCAACAAGGGTCTGGACTTCCAGGAATACCGGCTCTACCGTTCCACCGCCGCGGGCACGGGCTTTGAACGGGTGGTCTCCACCGCGGCCCTGGCCCATACCGACAAGCCGCTGGCCCCCTGGACCACCTACTATTACAAACTGAGCTCCGCCGACGAGGAGAACCTGGAGAGCGTGTTCTCCTCCACCGTGTCCGTGGTCCCCTATACGCTTCCGCCCCAGGAGCCCTTCGGCATCCGCCAGAGCATCTCCTCGAACACCCTGACCTTGACCTGGAACCCGACCACGCGCTTTGGCGACTCGTCGCTCTTCGAGAGCACCTCCACGCCGAGCGCCGACGAGCTGCTGGGCTATCAGATCCTGCGCTCGACCGACCCCTGCGCTCCCTTCGCGCCCGCGGGCGTCAACGGCCTCTCCTCCACCACCTTCACGGACTTCACCAACGGCAAGTCCTATCTCTACCAGATCCATTCCTTCAACTCGCTGGGCTTCTCCACGGGCGCCCTGACCGTGACCAGCCTGGGCGACCAGTTCTTCTACATCGAGGACTGCATCACCCACCTGAAGCTGGGCGACAAGCAGTTGGCGCAGATCAACAAGGAGACCAGCGGCCTCTCCGAGGATGTCTTCATCTCGCGGCGCATGGCCGTCGAGGAGGTCGGAGGCAAGATACTCCAGGCCGTCGAGTTCGCGCCCATGCTGGGAGGCGGCCAGCCTATCCCCAATTTCCACTTCCCCGAGCCCGTCCCGGTGGTCCTGCACTTCGTCACCGAGGGAGGCGTGCCGGTGGCCGAGACCGCGTCCTACGGCGCGGCCCGGGCGCGCGGCCAGAGAGGGACGCTCTCAGCCGGCCGCAGTGGGGCGATGGCCGCCGGCCCGACCGCCTCCCCGGCCGCGGCCGGAGATTCCGTCGAGCATCTCGGCATGTTCTGGAACAACGGGTTGGAATACAAGAAGCTCTACGGGAAGGTGGACCCCGTCGGCCAGACCGTGAGCGTGGAGACGCCCAATCTCGGGAAGTTCCAGATCCGCAGCGTGTTCCGCGAGAGCGGGGTGACCTTCGACCTCTCCAACATCACCAGCCGCATCTTCACGCCCAACAACGACGGCAAGAACGACCTGGTCATCTTCCTCTTCGACAACCCGAGGAAGGTCCTTGTCGAGGGCGTGATCTACGACCTGCGCGGGGCCCGGGTGGCTTCGATGACGCCCGGACTCCAGCCGGATACCCTGGTGTGGGACGGCCGCATGGACGGGAGGACGGTGACCAGCGGCGTCTACATCTACCAGATCAAGGCCGAAGGCAAGACTTTCAACGGCACCGTGGTGGTGGCACGGTGATGGTTCGAAATCGCGCCGATTTATACGCGGCGCACGAAGTGCGCTGCGCGTTTTCAAGGTCGCGCCCGATGGGCGCATCCATTCAAAACGCACAGCGACTTTCGTCGCTGTGTACGGCAGCGGGAGAAAGTGAGATAGGCGAAATCAACGCGATTCCGGGAGATTTGGTAATATAAGGAAGGCTCACATGAAAAAGATAAATGAATTTCACAATAAATTCGCCCAGACCGGAGCCCTGCGCTGGGCGATGATGGCTCTAGGAGCCATCATCGCCGTCGTGCTCGCCCTTACCCTCGAGACCGGGCGCGCGGAGGCGCAAAGCACCGGTTTCCGCTACCTGGGCGCCCTTGTCCGCGTCATCACCCCCAACAGCGACGGCAAGAACGATGTCGCCATCCTTTGCACCAACAACCCCAAGGACTCGGCCGTCTCCGGAGCCATCTTCGACCTCGGCGGCAAGCTCGTGTCCGGGATGACTTATCTCAAGGGCGCCAATCCCCCGGCGAATTCGCCGCAGGCTTGGTGCAACAGCACTTTCCCGCCCGGGGGAGGGATCACCCAGGTGGACGCTCTGACCTGGGACGGCCGCTCCGGCGGCGCAGCGGTCCCGGGCGGGGTGTATCTCTATCAGATCCAGGCCGAGGACGCGACCACGACCGGGACAGTCGTGGTGGCGAGGTGAGCGCCATGACCAGGAAGAGCGCCTTGGGACGCGTCCTCACCGCGTTATCCTTGACCCTTCTGAGCGGGGCTTGCTACACTCCCTTCCTCCAGGCGGCCTACGATGACGTCGGCGTCGGCGCCCGGACCACGGGAATGGGAAACGCCTTCACGGCAGTCGCCGATGACGTCTACTCCATCTACTATAACCCGGCGGGCCTGGGCACCCTGGACCGTCCCATGCTGGCCACCACCTACTCCAAACTCTTCACCGGGCTCTCGGACAACTCCAACCTGCAGAACTCCTTCGTGGCCTTCTCCCAGCCCATCCGCCAGGGACGGCAGGGCTCCTACGGCCTCGCCTGGAACTACTTCACCCTCGACGACCTCTACCGCGAGATGAGCCTCTCGGGCGCCTACGGCCGCCGCATCTTCGCCGAGTCCGCGCCCAACGGGCTTTTCGCGGGCGTCACCGCCAAGTACCTCAACCGTTCCCTCGGTAAGGTCGGGGCCGCGGACAATTCCTTCACCAACACCGGCTCGGTCCAGGTGGGAGTGCCCGACCCGGTGCTCCAGAAGGGGTCGAAGTCCAACATGGACTTCGACTTGGGCTTGCTCTACCGCGTGCGGCCCCGGCTGAACCTGGGACTCGACGTCCAGCACGTCCTCGAGCCCAACATCGCGATCTCGGAGAGTGACACCGACAAGCTCGGGCGCAACATCAAGCTCGGCGCCGCCTATCAGACGGGCTGGACGAGCCTATCGGGCGAGCTCCAGCTCCTCAAGGCGCCCAACGGGAAGACGGACCGGGTGGGGGCCCTGGCCGTCGAGAAATGGCTGCCGACCCTGCTCCACGGCAGTTTCGGGGTCCGGGGCTCGATCGGGGTCGGCGACCGGGATTACCGCCAGGCCACGGCCGGTCTCTCCTATAGAATCTACCGGATCCAGCTCGATTACAGCTTCGCCATCCCGCTGGGGACGGTGTCCGGGACTTTTGGGACGCACCGTATGGGCCTGAGCTTCCGCTTCGGCCGGCCCCGCGGAGCCGAGCCGCGCTTCTCCGAGGCCATCCTCGAGAACATGCGGGACTTGGCCGAGGTCGGCACCCCCGAGTTTCGGGCGCAGTCCGAGGACCTGGCCCTCTACAAGCGTACGGCCCAGCGCGAATTCCTGCGCCAGGCGCGCGTGGACACCTCGGAGGCCCGCTTCGCGGACGCGCGGGGCAAGCTCAACCAGGCCGCCGGGCTCAACCCCTCGGACCCCTCCATCGCCCGGAGCCTGGAGCGCATGAACGCGGTGGCCGAGGTCTATCCCGCCTTGCCCGCGTTCCGCACCGACGCTGGGGAGGCCGCGCTCTACGAGGGAGCGCTGGATTTCATCGCGGGCAAGGATCCCGAGGCCCTGCGCAAGCTCGCCTACGCGGCCAGCCTCCGGCCGGGAGATGAGGGCCTCGAGCGGCTTCTGCAGGCGGTAGAGACGCGCTCGGGATTGGGCCGGGCCCCGGTCCCGCCTCCGCCCCCGGCGGCGACCCTGGGCGCGGAGAAGAGCGTCGGCGCCTCCATGGCGCTCATGGAAGTCGCCCTGCGCGAAGGGGACTACGACAAGGTGCTCAGGCTCGGCGCCGAGGTGAACGCGCTGGACCCCTCCAACGTGCTCGCGCACAAGCGCATGTCCGCGGCCCTCTACGCCAAGAAGGACTATCCCAAGGCCCTCAAGTCCCTGCGGCAGGCGCACAAGCTCGAGTCCGACCCGGAGGCCAAGCGGCAGCTCAAATCCTACATCGATGCCTTGGTCTCCCTCTTGGAGCGGGAGGCGGAGCCGGCGGCTCCCAAGCCCCCCAAGCCCGAGGCCCGGGCCGAGGGACCCTCGCCCGTGGAGATGCAGAAGCTCTACGAGGCCGGCGTGGACCTCTACGCGCAAGGGCGGCTGAGCGAGGCGGCCAACATGTTCCAGCGCATCCTCGACATGGACCCGGCCAATAACTCCGCGCGCCGGGCCCTCCAACGGGTCCAGTCCGAAATATTGCAAGGAGGGTCCCGATGAAACGGCGCCGCGCCTCCCGGACGGAGGCGGACCCCCGCGGGAGGTCCGCCGGCGGATGAAGCTCCGCACCAAGCTCTCCCTCTCCATCTCGGCGCTCTTCGCGCTCTCCCTGGGCACGCTGGGCTTCCTCCTGGTGAACTTGGAGACGCGCAAGCTCGAGCGCGACAATATCGAGAAGGTCCAGCTCATCGAGAACACGGTGGAGCGGGCAGCGCGCGACGCGCTCATCGCGCGCGACGACGTGCTCCTGGTGAGCTACATCAAGTTCCTGCGCGAGCGCTTCGACGCCTTGGCCTACTGCCGCGTCAATTGGGCGGACGGCGAACGAGTGAGGACACTATCGGTCGGGTCGGAATCCGCGGGCGGCGCGGCAGAGCGGACCGTGGTCGTCCGCGACCCGACCGACCGCCGCAGGAGCGTCACCCTGCAGATCGGGATCAGCCAATCGGTCCTGGAGGAACGCATCGAGAGTGAGACCGGGCGCTTGCGCCGGGACCTGATGCGTCTCTTCGGCATCGCCATCATCATCGGCTTCATCTTCTCCGACCTCTTCGCCCGCCGGCTGGCCAAGCCGCTCGCCAACCTATCGGCGGCCGCGGCCGAGATCGGCAAGGGGAAGCTCGGCGTGCGCCTGGAGTGGGATTCCCAGGACGAGATCGGGACGCTCGTGGAGGGGTTCAACCACATGTCCCAGCGCCTCGAGGAGCTCGACGCGCTCAAGAAGGACTTCGTCTCCTCGGTGACCCACGAGCTCCGCTCCCCGCTGGGGGCCATCGAATCCTTCCTGAACCTCATCGAATCCAAGCTCGTCAACGGCCAGCCCGCCAACCCCGCCCAGTTCCTGGAGTACATGAGCCGCATCAAGATCAACGTCAAGCGCCTCACCGGGTTCATCACCGACCTGCTCGACGTGGCCAAGATCGAGCGCGGCAAGATGGAGTGCCAGCTTCGGCCCATGAAAGTCCAGGAGGTGGCCTCCGAGGTGGTGCAGTTCTTCGAGGCCAAGAGCAAGGAACAGGGCGTGACGCTCCTCAACCGCCTGGACCCCCAGCTCTCGGAGGTCCACGGGGACCCCGAGCGGGTGCGCCAAGTCTTCGTGAACCTCATCTCCAACGCTCTCA
>CAYHRV010000161.1:0-7689 GCA_964359165.1 uncultured Elusimicrobia bacterium | reverse complement strand
ACCCGGACCGGGCTCGTCATCGGACTGGGCGTGGGCCTCATCCTCGTGCTGGCCGAGCTCGCCATCGAGAGCATCAGCCTCTTGACCATGATTGCCGGCCTGCTCGGCGCCGTGGCCGGGTTGGTGGCCTCCAAGGCCGCGGACTGGTTCGTCTTCCAGATCGGCAACGAGGAGCTCTACCGCGTCTGGGACATGTATGAGATCCTGCGCAACGTGGCGTTCGGGATACTCGGCATGATCGTGTTCATACGAAAGTTCCCGGAGCTCGACAGCCTCGACAAGGACATCCTGGCCTCCTCCAAGCGCCGCGGCTCGGAGATGAAGGTGCTCGACAGCAGCGCGGTCATCGACGGCCGCGTGGTGGACATCTGCGAGACGAAGTTCCTCTCAGGGACGCTCGTGGTCCCGCGCTTCATCCTGCGGGAGCTGCACCAGCTCGCCGATTCCGCCGACGGCATGAAGCGGGCGCGCGGGCGCAGGGGCCTGGACATGCTCGCGCGCATGCAGGAGAACCCCGACATCCCGGTCAAGATCCTGGACAAGGACCTGCCCGAGATATCGGATGTGGACGGAAAGGTCGTGCGCTTGGCCAAGGACCTGGGGGCGCGCGTGCTGACCACGGACTTCAACCTCAACAAAATCGCGGCCATCGAGGGAGTCGTCTGCCTCAACGTCAACGACCTGACCACCGCGCTCAAGCCCGTGGTCCTGCCCGGGGAGAGCATGAGCCTTTTCATCATGAAAGAGGGCAAGGAGCGCGAGCAGGGGGTGGGCTACCTCGATGACGGGACCATGGTGGTCGTCGAGGACGGCAAGCGCCACATCGGCAAGCGCGTGGACCTCCAGGTGAGCTCCATCCTGCAGACCTCGGCCGGGCGCATGGTCTTCGGGAAATTCCGCTCAGAAAAATGACGAAATGAACGCTGGAGCAATAATCGTTGCGGCGGGGTCCGGGACGCGCATGGGGGGACCTAAGCAGTTCCTGCCGCTGGGCAGGACGACCGTGGTCGAAAACGCCCTGGAGGCGTTCCTTAAGGTCCCCGAGATCCGCCATATCTCGCTGGTCTTGAGCAGGGAGAACGTTCGCGTGCACGGCCGGAGGCTGGCCTCCTCGCGTGTCCGCGTCCTGGAGGGCGGGGCCACGCGCATGGGGTCGGTGCGCAACGGCTTGGCCGCCCTTCCCCGCTCCACCGAGGTGGTGGCGGTCCATGATGGAGCCCGCCCCTTGGTGTCTCCGAAAGTCATTTTAAGCACGCTTCGGGAGGCCGCGCGTTCCGGCGCGGCGCTCGCGGCCGTGCCCGTCAAGGACACCCTCAAGGAAGCGGACTCCCGCACCCTCCTGGTGGAGAACACGCCGGAGCGCTCCCGGTTCTGGCAGGCGCAGACTCCGCAGACCTACCGCCGGAAAGTGCTGGAGGCGGCGCTCGAGCGCTTCGCCGGGGAGGCGGAAGCCACCGACGAGTCCCAACTGGTCGAACGCGCCGGCTTCCAGGTCAAGGTGGTCCCCTCGGGCTATGAGAACATCAAGATCACGACGCCGGAGGACCTGACCATGGCCGAAGCCCTCTTATCCGCTCGCGGCGCGCAAGGGCGCGCCGTCCTCGCAGGGCGGCAGTGCTCCGCTCCCGGAGGGGACGCCATGTGCGAGACGCGCGTGGGCCTGGGTTACGACATCCACCGCTTGGTCCCGGGCCGCCCGCTCTGGCTGGCCGGCGTGCGCATCCCGCACTCCAAGGGGCTTTTGGGCCACAGCGACGGGGACGCGGTCCTGCACGCGGCCGCGGACGCGGTGCTCGGCGCCCTGGGCGCCGGGGAGATCGGCCTCCTCTTCCCGCCCGAGGAGAAACGATTCAAGGGCATCGCCAGCCGCCGCATCGTGGCGCGGGTCCTTGAGACCCTGGAGGCGCGCGGAGCGCGCATCCTCTCGCTTGACGCCGCGGTGGTGGCCGAGGAACCCAAGCTCAAGGGGCATTACGCGGCCATGTCCGCCTCTTTATCCAAGATATTCCGGATCGACCCTTCCCGCGTGAACCTCAAGGCCAAGAGCCATGAGGGGCTCGGGGAGCTCGGGCGCGGGGAGGCGGTGGCGTGCCATGCCGTGGCCTCGGTATCCATGCCGGGTGGGAGCTGACCCTATGGGCATCATCCTCTACAACACGCTCACGCGCCGCCGGGAGGAGTTCTCTCCCCTGGGGAAGACCGTGGGCCTCTACACCTGCGGCCCCACGGTCTACAATTACCTCCATGTGGGGAACTACCGCACCTACATCTTCGAGGACGCCCTGCGCCGCTCCCTTTCCTTCGCGGGCCTGAGCGTGCGCCATGTCATGAACATCACCGACGTCGGGCACCTGACCAGCCAGGCCGACGAGGGCGACGACAAGATGGAGGTGGGCGCGGCCCGGGAAGGGAAGACCGCCTGGGAGATCGCCGAGTTCTACACCCAAAGCTTCCTGGAGGATTCCAAGGCGCTCGGTCTGCTCCCTCCGGACGTGCTCTGCAAGGCCACCGCCCATATCCCCGAGCAGATCGCATTGATTTCGAGCCTCGAGGCCAAGGGCTTCACCTACCGCACCGACGACGGCGTCTATTTCGACGCCTCGAAGTTCCCGGACTACGGCCGGCTCGCCGGCGGGAGCGCGCACATCTCGGGCCTGCAGGAGGGCGCCCGCGTCCAGGCCAACGCCCAGAAGCGCAACGCGACCGATTTCGCCCTCTGGAAGTTCTCGCCGCTGGATAAGAAGCGCCAGATGGAGTGGGACTCGCCCTGGGGGCGGGGATTTCCCGGCTGGCACATCGAGTGCTCGGCCATGGCCATGAAGTATCTGGGCGAGAGCTTCGACATCCATTGCGGCGGGGTGGACCACATCCCCATCCACCACACCAACGAGATCGCCCAGGCCGAGGGAGCCACGGGAAAGCCCTTCGTCCGGTTCTGGCTGCACGGGGAATTCCTGGTGCTCAACAAGGCCAAGATGGCCAAATCCGCCGGCTCGTTCATCAAGCTCTCCGACCTCGCTCCCCAGGGTTACGATCCCCTCGATTACCGCTACCTCTGCTTCAATACGCATTACCGAAAGCAGATGGAGTTCTCCTGGGAGTCCCTGGAGGGGGCCAAGAGCGCGCGGCGGAACCTGAAGGATAGGGTCCGGGATATCACCCGCGAAGCGGCGGGAAAGACCGCGACCGAGGAGAAGGCGCGGGCCCTCCTGGCCCGGTTCAAGGAGCGCGTCAGCGACGACCTGGACATGCCCGGGGCCCTGGCCGCGCTCTGGGACATCGTGCGCCCCGGACCGGCGCTCGACTGCGCCGCGGCCCTGCGAGCCGTCGACGCCGCCGAGGAGGTCCTGGGCCTGGGGCTCAGGGAGGCCGCGGAGAAAGCCCTGGAGCCGAGGCTCCAGGAGAAGTTCGACCTATACGTTCAGGCGCGCAAGCGCAAGGACTACGCGGCCTCGGACTCCCTGCGCAAGGAATTGGCCGCCGAAGGAGTCAAGATCGAGGATTCCTCCGCCGGCTCCCGCTGGAGGCGCGAATGAAGACTCCCTGGCGCTGGCTCTACGGGTCGCACGTGGTCGAGGAATCCCTGGGCTCCTCCACGATGCGCGTGCTGGAGCTCTGGATTCAGCGCGACCGCGGGGGAGACTCCGAGAACCTGGCCCGTTCGGCCCGTGGACGCGGGGTGCGCGTGAGCTGGGTCTCCCGCCGGGACCTCGACCGCCTCTCGGCCGGCGAATCCCACCAAGGGCTCGCGGTCAAGGTCGTAGGGCAGGATGCCGGAGACTTAGATGACCTCCTCGCCTCGCTCCCCGAGTCCAAGAGGAGCAAGACCGTGCTGGTGGCCCTCGACCAAGTCCAGGACCCCCAGAACGTGGGCGCCATCGCCCGCAGCGCCGCCTGCCTGGGCTGTTCGGCCATCCTGGTCCCGGACCGGCGCAGCGCGGGGATCAGCCAAGGCGCCTCCCGCGCCTCGGCCGGGGCCCTGCAGAAGGTGCCGTTATTCCAGGTCGGCAACCTCTCCCAGACGCTCCTGCGCCTCAAGGAGGCGGGCTTCTGGGTCTACGGAGCGGACATGGGGGGCAAACCCTGCTGGAGCGTGAAGATCAACACCCCCATGATACTCGTCGTGGGCTCCGAGGGCCAGGGCCTGCGCCCCCTGGTGCGGGAACGCTGCGACGAGGTGCTCTCCATCCCGCAGTCCTCCGGCGGGGTGGCGAGCCTCAACGCGTCGGCCGCGGCCGCGGTGCTCCTCTACGAGACGGCGCGCCAGGCCCATGGCGGCTGAGGCTCTCGACTGCCACGCCCCGCCCCCGCAGCGCTCCGCCGCGCCGCTCTCGCTGGCCTTCTTTCTGACCGCCGCCATCTTCGTGCTGGAGTTCGGCGGAGGCCTCTGGTCCGGCTCCCTGGCCCTCCTGGCGGACGCGACGCACATGGCCGTGGACCTCGCGGCCTTGGGCCTGGGCCTCTTCGCCGTCTGGGCCTCCCGCCTTCCCCCGGACCGCAAGCGCACCTTCGGCTACCACCGCATCGAGGTGCTAGCGGCCCTGGTCAACGGCGTCGCGCTCTGGATGGCCGTGGGCGTCCTGCTCCGGGAGGCGTGGGGCCGGTTCCAGGACCCTCCGGCCGTCAAGACGGGCTGGATGCTCGTCATCGCCCTCATCGGCCTGCTCTGCAACCTCGCCTCCGGGGCGATGCTATTTCGCCACCGCAAGGAGGACATCAACCTGCGGGGGGTGTTCCTGCACGTCATGTCCGACGCCTTGGGCTCGGTGGGGGCCATCGCCGCGGGCCTCATCATGCGCAAAACGGGCTGGCTCTGGGCCGACCCGCTGGCCACGGTCTTCATCTGCGTCATCATCTGCTCGGCGTCCTTCAACCTCCTGCGCGACTCCGTCCACATCCTGCTCGAAGGGGCTCCGGCGGGCCTGGACGTGGAGGAACTGCGCGGCGCCCTGCGGGGAGTCTCCGGCGTCTCGCAGGTGCATGACCTGCATCTTTGGTCCCTTTCCCAGGGACAGGCCTCCATGAGCGGCCACCTGGTCCTGGGGCCGAGGGGGGACGCCCGGGAAGTTCTCCGGAGCGGCCAGGAACTGCTGGAGCGGCGCTTCGGAATCAAGCACACCACGCTCCAGATCGAGACGCAGGAAGATTTGAAGACGGAGATCGTCTAGGGCCGCTAGGGGTTGTCGGGAGCGGCCCAGGAGAAATGGGATGGCACGATCAGCGGAAGTCCTCATCGTAGACGACGACCCCGGGGTATCCGGGGTCTTCAAGACCTTCCTCACGCGCAAGGGACACCGGGTCACGCTGGCCGCCTCGGCGGAAGAGGGCCTGCGCCTGGCCGCGGGAAAGCGCTTCGACGTCGTGCTCCTCGACAACGGCCTGCCCGGGCGCATGGGCCTCTCCGCCCTTCCCGAATTCGCCAAGATGGCGGGCTCGGTCATCATGGTCACCGGCTTGCCCAGCGAGGGCGCGGCGACCGACGCCGAGCTCCTGGGGGCGAAGGCCTTCCTCTCCAAGCCCGTGGACTTCGCCAAGCTCGAAAGCCTCATCGAGCAGTCGCAGCACTAGGGTTATTTCTTCTTGTCGACGAGGGAGAGCAGGCGCTCGATCTTCGTCTTGAGCACCCCGAAGTCCAGCGGCTTGACCAGGTAGTCCGCGGCTCCGAACAGCAGGGCGTCGTTGAGCGTGGCCGCGTCGCTCAAGCCGCTGATGATGAGCACGGGCACGTGCGCGGTCTTGGGGTTGGAGAGTATCTCGCGGGTGAGGCTGATGCCGTCCTGGTCGGGCATCATGATGTCCATGAGGATGAGGTCCGGGGTCTCCTTCTCCAGGAAGGCCTTGGCTTGTTTCCCGCTGTAGGCGCAGGCGACCTCGTAGCCCAAGGGCGGCAGGCCCGTCTCGTAGAGCTCGCAGATCGAGGAGTCGTCGTCTATGGCCAGTATCTTCCGCTTCGGCATGGGCCTCATTGTACCAATAACTAAGGCTCTCCGGCGTCGATCCAAGCGTCGAGCGTCCAACGCCCGCCCCGCTGGAGGAAGACGAACACGGCGAGACTCGCGAGCACGGCGTCCAGGCTCATGGCCTGCCAGGGGCTCAGGTGTATCCCGGCGCCGAAACAGCCGCAGTTGTCGAGCTTCATCCCCCGCATGATCGTCGACCCTAACGCGAGTATGAAGGTGAGGAACATCAGGCCCGCCCCCGCGCACGCGGCCCGCGCCGCGAAGCCGGCGGCCAAGGAGAGTCCCAGCAGCGTCTCCAGCCAGGGCAGGAGAGCGGCGAAGGGCAGGAGCATGCCTTGGGGGAGCAGGTCGTAGGTCTCGAGCACCGCGGCGAACTCCTCGGGTCCCCCGGCCGCCTTGTGCAGGCCGGAGCCGAGCAGGACCGCGGCCAGGGCCCAGCGGGCCGCGGAGGCGAGGGGCGCACGGCGGTCGTCGGCGGGAGGGAGCGCGGGCTTGGGCTTCATGGTTTTATCGTCCGTTCCACCAGATTGTAGCCGTGACTGCGCAGTTGTTTGGCGCCGACGAACCTGCGGCCGTTGATGATGAAAGTCGGGGTGGAGCGCACCCAGTGGTCGTCGGCTTCCTTTATGTCCGCCTCCACGGCCGGGGCGCTCTCGCCGGACTCAAGACAGCTTCGAAAAGGCCCCTCCTCGATGTGGAGCTGGGCCGCGAAGAGCAGGAACACGGGCTCGACCTTCTCGGCCTTGGTCCAGTCCTCCTGGCTCGCGTAGAGCTTGTCGTGGAAATCCCAGAAGCGGCCTTGCTTGCCGGCGCATTCGGCGGCCATGGCCGCGGCCTTCGCGTGCTTGTGAAAATCCCAGGGCAGGTGCTTGAAGACGAGGCGTATCTTGCCCGGGAAGAGGGCTTTCAACTGCTTGAGGGGCTCCACCGACGCGCGGCAGGCCGGGCACTCGAAATCGGAGAACTCGTAGATGACCACGGGCGCCGCGGCGTCGCCGTCATGGCGGTAGTCCGGGGCCTGGGGGACGAAGGGGGGGGAGAGGCGCGCCAGGGCCGCGGGCAGGGCCAGGGAGAGGCCCAGGATCAGGGCTCCGGAGGCGGCTTTGCGGGCGGCGCGGGTCTTGAGTCGCATGTCGCTTCCCTATGATACCCCGGTTCGGGGGGAAAAGAAAAGCCCCTCCGGCGCGCGCCGGAGGGGCTTTTCGCGGAATCCGCTCAGCGGCCGACGATCTTGGCCGCGTCGATCATCCCCGCGCCCTGCTCCTCGGGCTTGAGGCCCGAGAGCGGCGCGGCCGCCTTCTTGAGGGCCGCCTCGATGGCCGACTTGCCGTGCGCGCCCGCCGCCGCGGCCAAAGCCGCGAGCCCGGCCGCGTGCGGGCAGGCCATGGAGGTGCCCGAGAGACTGCTGTAGCCGCCTCCCATGTAGGTGGAATCCACGTTCACCCCGGGGGCGATGAAGTCGACTTCCGGACCGCGGCTGGAGAAGTAGGCCAGCTTGTCCTTGTTGCTGGAAGCCGAGATGGCGATGACCGAGGAGTAGGCCGCGGGATAGCCGACCGACCCGCCCGAGTTCCCGGCCGCCGCGACGACCGCGACGCCGCCCTTGGCCGCGGCGTTGACCGCGTCCTCGAGCGCCTGGGTGCCCTGGGAGGCGCCGAGGCTGAAGTTCGCCACGTCCATCTTGTTCTCCACGGTCCACTGGATGCCCTCGACCACGTCGGCGAAGGTC
>CAYHRV010000160.1:2503-7695 GCA_964359165.1 uncultured Elusimicrobia bacterium | reverse complement strand
CGGACACATCCACGCGGGCATCGACGTCGCCAACCGCCCGGAGACGCCGATCGTCGCCACCGCCGACGGCGTCGTCCGCCACTCCGGCTGGTCCGGCGGCTACGGCATCATGGTCCTCGTGGACCACGGCTTCGGCTATACCACCTTGTACGGCCATGCCTCCAAGACCACGGTCCGGGCCGGGGAGCGCGTGCAGCGCGGCCAGCTCATCGGCTACATGGGGACCAGCGGCCGCTCCACGGGGAACCATCTTCACTACGAGGTCTGGGTCCACGAACGCCCCGTCAATCCTCTGAAGTACCTCCAGGTCCGCTCCGAGGAGAAATGAGCTTGTTCGCCAAGGGCGGAGCCAAGAAACAGGAGGCTAGCGACGTCGTCACCATCGTCGGCCCGGAAGCGTTCTTCCACGGCGTCATCACCGTGCGGGGCTCGCTGCGGGTGGACGGCGAGGTGGAAGGGGACGTCACCGAGGCCCATACCGTGGTGGTCGGCAAGAAGGGCCGCATCCGCGGGGACGTGTGCGCGGAGGTGGTCATCGTGGCCGGCTCCATCCATGGAGACGTCACCGCCTCCGGCCAGGTGGAGCTCAAGGCGGGCGGCCGGATCTGCGGGGACATGCGCACCGCGAAGCTCCTCATCGAAGAAGGGGCCGTTTTCGAGGGCCATTGCACCATGGGAGAGGTCGGCCCCTCCGAGGCCGCCCCGGGCCGCGCTCCCGAGAAGAGCGCCCAGGCGGCCGGATGATACTCTCGGTCCTGCGCCGCTACCGCCAGCCCCTCTTCGTCTCCGTGGTGGCGGTGTTCCTCATCGGCATCTTCGTGGGCTTGGGCGGTTATTTCTTCACGGGGGCCGATAAATCCGACGCCGTCGCCTCGGTCGGCGGGCGGGATATCCCCTACGAGCGCTACCGCAGCAAGGTCAATCTGTACCTGGAGGCCCTCAACAAGGACAAGCCCGAGGCCGAGATCAGCGACGCGCAGCGCAACGAGGTCCGCCAGGGGATGCTCCGGGACATGATCGTCGACGAGCTCCTCGCCGGGGAGGCCGAGCGCATGGGGATGCGCATCAGCGACATGGAGCTCTCCCTGAGCCTGCGCAACACCCCGGCCTTCCAGAGGGAGGGCCGTTTCGATCAGGAGCTCTATTTCCAGGCCGTGCGCTACTCCTTCCGCACCTCCCCGGAGCAATTCGAGCGGGAGCAGAGGCGGATGATGCTCAGCGCCAAGCTCAAGGCCGTCGTCGCGCGCTCCGCCAAGGTGACCGCCGCAGAGATCCGGGAGGAATACGCGCGCGTCAACGGGTCCCTCAAGGATTTCGAGAAGAAGAAGGACGAGTTCTCCGGAGCCCTGCGCCAGAGGCGCGCGGTGGAGGGCATCAACGCCTTCCTGCGCCAGCTCGCCGGGAAGGAAGAGATCCGCAGTTTCCTAGAACAGCGGGAACAGGGAGGCTGATGTCCGCTCAACCCCCGTCCATGCTGGTCGTCGGGTCGGTCGCGCTGGACTCGGTGACGACACCGGAGGGCGAGAGCCGGGAGGCGCTCGGAGGCTCCGCGGTCTTCTTCTCCCTGGCCGCCCGCCTCTTCACCGGGGTGAGTCTCGTCGGCGTGGTGGGGCGGGATTTTCCGGATGCCGCGCGGCGCATGCTCGCCGACCGCGGGGTGGACCTCTCCGGGCTGGAAGCCGTAGACGGGGAGACTTTCCGCTGGGTCGGGCGTTTCGGCCGGGACCTCAACAGCGCCAAGACCCTCGCCACACATCTCAACGTCTTCGAGGCCTTCCGACCCAAGCTGACCCAGCGCCAGAAGGAATGCTCCGCGGTGTTCCTGGCCAACATCGACCCCCAATTGCAGTGGGAGGTGCTCTCCCAGATGCGGTCCCCCGGCCTAGTGGCCTGCGACACCATGAATTTCTGGATCAGCGGCAAGCGCGCGGCCCTCAAGGAGCTGTTGAGCAAGGTGGACATCTTCTTCGTCAACGACGAGGAGGCGCGCAAGCTCGCGCGGGCGTCGAGCACCGTGGCCGCGGCGCGGACCCTGGGCCGATGGGGCCCCTCGGTGGTGGTGGTCAAGAAGGGAGAGCACGGCGCCATGCTCTTCGCCGGGGAGCGCATCTTCCCTTATCCCGCTTTCCCCATGGATACGGTCAAGGATCCGACGGGGGCTGGGGACAGCTTCGCGGGGGCGTTCATGGGCTCCCTGCTGGCCGGGCGCGAGGGGGAGCGGGACCTGCGCGCCTCCCTGAGCGACTTCCCCCGGCTCAAGCGCGCGGTGGTCTGCGGCTCCGTGATGGCCTCCTTCACCGTCTCCGATTTCAGCACCCGGGCGCTCGAGGGCCTCACCCTTGCGGCCTTGAACGCGCGCATGCGCGAATACTCGGACCTCCTCTCCCTGGACGCTCCAGTCCCAGTTTGATCGAGCTGCTCGACCTCACCAAGCGCTTCGGCGACCTGACCGCGGTGAACGGCCTTTCCCTCAAGATCGAGCCGGGGGAGATATTCGGGTTCCTCGGGCCCAACGGGGCGGGGAAGACCACGACCATCAAGCTCCTCACCGGCCTCATGCGCCCGAGCTCCGGCAGCGCGAAGATCGCCGGTTTCGACGTCGTGGAGCATCCCCTGGAGGCCAAGAGCGCGCTCGGGCTGGTCCCCGACGAACCCTTCGTGTATCCGAAGCTGACCGGGGCGGAGTTCCTCAGGATGGTGGGGGACCTGCGCTCGGTGCCTTACGAGGTCCAACAGAAACGCATCCCCGAGCTTCTGGAGATGTTCGAGCTCTCCGGCTGGGCGGGAGAACTCCTGGAGTCCTACTCCCACGGCATGCGCCAGAAGGTGGTGCTCGCTTCCGTGCTCCTGCACGAGCCCAAGGCGCTCCTCCTCGATGAGCCCTTGGTCGGGCTCGACCCCAAGAGCGCCCGTCTGGTCAAGGAGATATTCAAGACCCTCGCTTCCCGGGGCTGCGCCATCCTCCTGTGCACCCACATCCTGGAGATCGCCGAGAAGATCTGCGATCGCATCGGCATCATGATCGAGGGGAAGATGATGGCCTGCGGGACGCTCGAGGAGCTTCGCGGCCGGGCCTCCAAGTCGCAGGAGGGACTGCCCCGGGGGCTCGAGGACGTGTTCCTCGAACTGACCGGAGCGGGGGAGTACTCGGCGCTGCTGAAGAACCTCTAAGGGAAAACGGAATGCATGAAACGGCGGCGCGCCCCCAGAACGAGCGTCCCCCCGCGGGGGGGACGCTGAGCATACTCCTTCGTCGGCGTTGGCTCGCGGTCAAGAATCGCGTGCTGTCCATGACGCGTTGGGAGTGGGGGCGCAACACGGCTTTCGTGCTCATGGGACTTTGGATGCTCTCCGGGCTCCATTACGGCTTCTGGAGGCTCTTAGTCTTCCTCGACGGGGTCGAGCTCATCGGCGACCTGCTCCTCTGGAAGCTCACCGCGATGGCCCTGCTCACCACCTTCGGCATGGTCACGCTCTCGAGCCTCATCATCTCCCTGACCACGCTCTTCTACGCCTCCGACCTTCCGTTCCTCCTGAGGGAGCCGGTCCGGCTCCGGCTGATCTTCCTCGATAAATCCCTGGAAGCGGCGTTCTTCTCCTCCTGGATGATCGCCTTGGCGCTTTTCCCCTACGTCCTGGCGCTGGGTCGCGTGAAGGGCCTCGGGCTCGACTTCTACGCCGTCTTCTTCGTCCTTCTTCTGCCTTTTCTTCTTCTGGCCGCGTCGATCGGCATGGCGATCACGCTCCTGTTGATGTATCTATTCCCTTCCTCGAGGACCCGCGACGTCCTCTGGGTGCTTTCCAGCCTTTCCGTGGCGCTCATCTACGTGCTCTTGAGACTCTCCCAGCCCGAGCAGCTCGTCCGACCCGACGCGATGAAGGCCGCGGCCGCCTATCTAGGCTTCCTCCAGGCGCCCACGGCGCCCTATTCTCCCTCGTGGTGGCTGACCCAGGCCCTTTCCTCGTTCGTGCACGGGAACCGGGAGACCTTCCTGCGCAGGTCCCTGGAGGTCTGCGCAGCGGCCGCGGCCGCCTACGGGGGACTGCTCTGGCTGGCCGGAAGGATGTACGCGCGCGGTTATTCCGGCGCGCAGGAGTGCCGGCGCGCGCGGCGGAGTGCGTTCATCCCGGTCACCCCGGAATCCCGCCTGGCTGCTTTCCTGGGCCGGGGACGCACCGTGGCCGTTCTTTATTGGAAGGAGCGCACGACCTTCTTTCGGGACGTGAAGCATTGGTCGCAGATGGTCCTCATCGGAGCCCTCCTCTGCGTCTACCTCTTCAGCATCAACCGGCTCCCCCTCGACACCCCGGACCTCAAGAGCCTGGTCTGCTTCCTCAACATCGCCATCGCGGGCTTCGTCCTCTCGTCCTTGGGCCTGCGCTTCACCTTCCCCTCCATCAGCCTGGAGGGCAAGAGCTGGTGGATACTGCGCTCCGCCCCGGTCACGATCCGCTCCGTGATGCTGGAGAAGTTCCTCTTCTCCATACTCCCCATGACGGGGATCGCGACGGCCCTGGTCGCCCTCTCCAACCACCTCCTCCAAAGCGGACGGTTCATCGGGAGCCTTTCGCTGGTCACTATCTGGGTTTCCGCCTGGGCGCTCTGCGCCATGGTGGTCGGGCTCGGGGCGGTCTTCCCCCGTTTTCGCGTGGAGAACATCCATCAGATCGAGTCCTCCGCCGGAGGCTTCGTCTATATGGCCTGCGCCTTGGCGTACATCGCCTTCGCGGTCGCCACCGAGGCGATCCCGGTGCGCATGTATTTCCAATCGCGCCTGGGACAACTCAACGCCTGGGACCCCGGACTCCTCCTCCTCAGCCTCGCCGCTTTCCTCCTCGTCAACGCCGCGGGCATCGCGATACCGTGGGCGTTAGGCCAGTGGAGTCTCGAACGCCATGAAGAATAACGAAGATCGGATTTCGGGCTTTCTTGGGTTGCCTAGAAATCCCGAAATCCGGGATAAGGGGGCAAAGAGGACGGCAACGGCGCTGATAACGGCTACGGCGCTTATGACGGCGGCCGCTTGGGCGGCCGCGGCGGGGCCGCCGCCGGCGAAGCCGAGGATCGCGGTCGTCATCGACGATTTCGGGCTGACCTATCCCAAGAACGTCCCCGACGAGGAGTGGATGAAGCTGTCCTTCCCGCTCACTTTCGCCGTCATGCCGGAATCCCCGCGAACGACGAAGGCCGC
>CAYHRV010000160.1:0-2403 GCA_964359165.1 uncultured Elusimicrobia bacterium | reverse complement strand
GAAGGGGCTCTACTTCGTCGACAGCGGCGTCTCGCCCAAGAGCGTGGCGGCCCGGGAAGCGGCCTCGGCCGGGATACGCTCCGCGCGCAACGACGTGTTCCTCGACGAGGCGCGCCGGCATGACAAAGCCTTCTGCCGCCGGATGCTCCGCCGTGCGGCGGACATCGCGCGCAAGAAAGGGCAGGCCGTGGCCATCGGCCACCATTATTTCCACGGGACATTCGAGGGGCTTTCGGAGATGGTGCCGGAGCTCCAAAAAGAAGGCTTCGAGTTCGTCTTCGCATCGCAGGTCGTGCGTTGAACGGCGCGCTTTCGGGTTTGTCCGGCCAGGGTACACGGTCGGCCTCTTCGTTCGGCCGCCATTCGTAACTCGCCTTGCGCTCTTCGGGCGCCAGGCTCCGTTACGCCCCTAACCGGATAAACCCGAAAGCGCTCCTTGTGCGACCAGCTCTGCTGCGCCAGGGCTTTTCTTTAAGGTAGGCCTGTTTTCAAGAGGCGGAGGAAGACGTCGGCGATCTTGGGGTCGAAACGGCCCTCGGTCGCGGCGAGGTCCAGGGCGGCGGCGGCTTGCGCGGGCGGGAGGGGAGAGGTTCCCGGACGCGGGAGAGTGAGGCCGTCATAGGCCTCCGCCAGGGCGATGATCCGGGCTTCGAGGCAGATCGCCGTTCCGGCGAGCCCATCCGGATAGCCGGAGCCGTCGAAGCGCTCCTGGTGCTGGCGTATGGCCTCGATGATCCCCGGATTGGAGGGGAGTCCGAGGCCGTCGATGGCCTCCTCAGCGCTCCGGACATGGGACTTCACCAGTTCCTGGTCGGCGGGGGAGAGCCCGGTGAGATCCTCGTCATGGTCCAGGAGCCTGTCGGGGAGATTCCGCTTGCCGATATCATGAAGGAAAGCGGACAGGAAGACGGTGCGCACGGGCCGCTCGTCGAGGCCCATGGCCTGGGCGATGGCCGCGGCAAGGCCCGCGACCGCGTGGGCGTGCCCGACCGTCCCTTCCCGGGCCTCGATGGGGAGCATGGTCTCCATGGGCAGGCTGACCTTAGTGGACAGGGCCCGGAAAGCCGCTCCCGCCTGTCTCGGCAAACGGGGGTCCTCCAGCGGGTCCCGGAGGGCTTGCAGGAGATACGCCTCGCAGGGGACCGGGTCCGCTGCCTTCTCAAGGGAAACGCCGGCGGTTCCCCGGCCTTTCCCCTGCGGCGGCGCATGAGGGAGGGAGACCGGCTTGGAGCGGAACCAACGGCTCACGCCCTCGAAGGCGAGTCCTTCGGTCAAGACTCCGCCCGGCGGGCAGAGTGAGGACAGTCGGGCCGCCGCGTCCACGGCGGGTCCCATGACCGTGAAATTCCGCCGGCTCTCCGAACCGATGAGGGCCGTAAGACATCGGCCGCTGGCGATGCCGATGCGCAGCTTCCAAGGAAGATCGAGGAGGGCCATACGCTCCTGCATCTTAAGGCCGGCGAGCGCGGCCAAGAGGACATGCTGGCGGGCCTCGTGCGGGACTCCGAACTCCACCTGCAGGCCCCTTCCGGAATAGCGGTCGAGATGTCCTCCGAAGCGGGTGAACACCGGGTCCAGGGTGGAGAAGGCGCGATTGAGTTCCGTGACCAGGGATTGAGGAGGGAGGCCTACCGCGCGCCCTCCGGATTCGACGAGATCCGCGCGAAGGACGGTCATCTCACGGGACTCGTTGCGCACCTTGTTCTCGATGATGAGGCGGGCGAGGAGGGGGTCGAGCGTGGAGTTGAGCACGGCCTCGACCCGGGTCTTGTTGGCCTCCAGGGTCAGGTTGCGTTCCTCCAAACGCTTGTAGGCCTTGGAAAGGGTCTCCTGCATGTCCGCCAGGCGGGAGAGGGTGTCGCTCGCCTTGAAGAAGCGCGAGCGCAGTTTTTCGGTCAGGTGGCCGACCATGGCTCCGGTGAGGATCAGGAAGGAGCCCCAGGTGACCAGATGCAGGTAGAGGCCCATCCGGGTCAGCTCCTGATAAAAGGAGTCGGGGTTGACGACGACGAAGAAAGTGACGACGAGGATGGAGAGCAGGCTGCCGAGCACCGCGCTGCGCGTGTTCATGAAATAGCCCGCCAGCAGGATGGGGATGAAGTAGAAGTTGAGGAAGGAGAGCTTCTGGTCGATGAAGTAAAGGATCAGGGCGATGGCCGAGAAGGTCAGCAGGACGAAGAAACCCTCGAAGCTGCGCAAGAGGTGGTCCCGGAGGAAGGAGCGCAGCAGAGGGAGCAGGCGCGGCCGCGGCAAAAGACCGGCCGTCGCGACGTCGATGGCGGGGTGCGGTTCCGTTTCCGGCGACGGATCGGTGCCTTCCATACCGGCGTGTGGGATATGCGAACGGGGGGGGTTGCCCTTAGCATAACCCCGGAGTCCGGGCTTGTCAATGGGAAAAGTTTG
>CAYHRV010000159.1:0-7706 GCA_964359165.1 uncultured Elusimicrobia bacterium | reverse complement strand
ATAATGATACCTGATGCGCGGCGCGCTTTGCGCGCCGCGTTAATGAAGCCGGGTCCATGTTCCCAGTCGAGGGCGGGAACAATGCCTCCGCATGCGGAGGCCTTTGGACCGGTACGGCGGCGGGATGCGCGGGTTAAAATCGGAATGGATGAGGCTTCGCCTCTTGTCGTCGGCCCTGCTGGCCGTTCCGGTCTGCGCATTCGCCCAGGTCGCGCGGGTCCCGGCCACGGTCTACACGCCGGGCGCACTCTCCGCTCTCCCACTCGGCCCGCAGGCTTCCGGGCTAGCTCTTCCAGGCCCCGCTTCCCGCGCGAGCCTTCCCTCCGCGGCTATTCCGGCGCCCGCCTCGGCTCTGCCGAGTCTCACACAGGCCAAGACGGTTCGCTTCGCCGCGCCATCGGCCGCCGCCGCTTCCGCCGCCCCGGCCGCCCCGGAGGCGGTCTCCGCGGCTCCCGTGGCCCAGGACCGGCGCGTCGGCGCCCTGGATTCCCTCATCGAGCGGGCGGAAAGCCTCGAAAAGTCGCAAGACGCACCGGCCGGCGGAGCTTCGGCGGCTTCCGCGGCGGCTTTCGACGGCTCCGGCATCGAGATCCCGGCGCAAGATGCCTCCCCGGTCCAGGCCGCCGCGAGCGAATTGCCGCCCTATCTGGCCGTCGCGGACGCGGAAGACCGGCGCTGGATACGATCTGCCCTGAGCGCCGCGGCCAAGTCACGCACGGCGCGGCGCGTCCTGTCCCAGGTAGCGGCCATGTCCAAGGCCCAAGGACGGCCCGTCATGGTCGAGTTCGCGGACCTGCGCTCCAACAACGGGGAGTATGTCTACGATTGGGGGATGCTCCGCATGGGCTTGAGCTACAAGAAGCTCGCGCCCGAGCTATCCGCCCCGGTGTTCATCCACGAGTTATTGCACGCCGTTCAGCGCTTCAACCGCCTGCCCACCGACGCCGTCGAAATGGAGCTCGAGGCCCATGTGGTCACGATACAGGTGGCCAAGGAGCTCGGGATCCGGTTCAAAAAGGGGGAATTCTCCCGCGAGGCCGAGCATCTGCTCCGCGAGAGTCCCGAGGCTTTCACGGGCTACGTCGCCGCCTCCTACGCGGACAACCTGGGATTCGGGACGGGGCAGGGCGTCGCGGAGTTCGAGCGCCGTCTACTCAAGCTCCTCGGCCGCTCCAAGGCCCGCTCCCGCCGCCTCGAAAGCGTCCTCTCCCACCGCCAAGCGACGCTCGACCGAATGCGGGAATCCCACCAGCCCGAGGAGGAGGTCCGCGGCTACGAGAGGGACATCGTGGAGCCCGCGGCCGCGGAACTCCGGCGGGAGGGCGAGACGCGCTCGCGCATCGAGACGGACCTGGCCCTGCTCAAGGACCCCGCATCGATTCAACGCTACCGAGCCTATGCCCGGCGGGTCAGGTCCCTGATCCGCCGCGCCCACCTACAGCTTCGCCGCGGTTAGAGAGGGAGGTCTTTCTTACGGATGGTCCCGCCTTCGAGCAGGACCAGGACGCGCTCGAGCAGGTTCTCGAGTTGGCGCACATTGCCTTCCCAGCGCTCCGCGCAAAGCGCCTCCAGGGCCTCGGGCTCGATGGCGGGGACGGGGCGGTTGTTCTTGGCCGAAAGGCGCTTTAGAAAGAAATCCGTCAGTTCCGGGATGTCCTCGCGCCGCTCGCGCAAAGGGGGGAGCGTGATGGGGACCACGCAGAGGCGGTAGTAGAGGTCCTCGCGAAAGCGCTTCTCCTCCACGGCGCGCTTTAAGTCCTGGTGCGTGGCCGCCACCACGCGGGCGTCCACGGTGCGGGTCTCCACGCCGCCCACCCGGTCGAACTCGCCGGACTGCAGGACCCGCAGGAGCTTGACCTGCATGGCCGCGCTCATCTCGCCGATCTCATCGAGGAACACCGTTCCCCCGTCTGCCAATTCGAACTTCCCGGGCTTGTCGCGCACCGCCCCGGTGAACGCCCCTTTCTCGTAGCCGAAGAGCTCGGCCTCCAGCAGGTCCTCCGGGATGGCGCCGCAGTGCACCTTGATGAAGGGTCCCTCCTTGCGGGGCGAGGCCTTGTGCAGGGCCGCGGCCACGAGCTCCTTGCCGGTGCCGGTCTCTCCCAGGATGAGCACGGTGGCCGAGGCGGGTCCGGCCTTGGCGATGAGGCGGTAGACCTCGGCCATGGGCGGGCTCTTGCCGATGAGGGGGTGCGGCCCCTCGGCCGGCTCCATGACCCATTCCCGCGATTCCGCGCCGGCGGAGGCCAGGGCCTTGCGCAATAGACGCTTGAGCTCGGCGTAATCGAGGGGCTTGGCCAGGAAATCATAGGCTCCCGCGCGCATGGCCTCCACCGCGGCCGGGAGTGTCCCGAAGGCGGTCATCAGGATGACGGGGATGGCCCGCAGGCGGCGCAGGTCCTTGAGCAGGGAGATGCCGTCGGTCCCGGGCAGCTTGAGGTCGCAGAGCGCCAGGTCCGGAGCCTGGGCCATGGCTTTGCGGGCTTCGGCGCCGTCCTTGGCCGTCGCCACGCGAAAGCCCTCCTCCTCCAGGAAGCCCTTGAGCACCTTCCGGATGTTGGCTTCATCGTCTATGACGAGGATGAGGGGTGCCATGTCAGCGCCCTCCCCGCGGGGGGGTGCTTCTTTCGGGGGGCCTGCGCCGTTTTATCAAGAGCTTCCTCTTCATTGAAACCGCTCAGCGCACTTTGTGCGCCGCGTATACTAGTCTACCATCTCGGCCGCCGGAATCTCCACGAAGAACCTCGCTCCCCGTTCGCCGTTCTCGGCCCAGGCCCGCCCGCCGTAGAGTTCCGCGAGCCGGCGCACCGTGGCGAGCCCGAGCCCGGTCCCTCCCTCCGACGCCGTGGCAAAAGGGGTGAACAGCCTGGGCAGCATCTCCACGGGTATCCCCGGCCCCGTGTCCGATACCTCGATGAGCGCGCGGCCGGCCGATACCGAGACCCCCACCCGGACCGCGGGCCTGCCGTCTTTTTTGCGCGCCGCCTCGGAGCAGGCCGCGCGGGCCGCGTTACGCACGAGATTGAGCAGTATCTGCTGGAGATGCCCGGCCGAGATGGCCAGCGCGAGGTCTTCCCCGGCGCCTTCCAGGGCGAGGTCATGGGGCAGGGCGGCCCTGAGCAGCTTCTCCACGCGGCCCCAGACCTCCGGCCAGCGGCAGAGGCTTTTTCCCGGCCTGGCCGCGGCGTAGTCGAGCAGCTCGGAGACCGTCCCATCGAGCCGCATCACCTCCTTGGCCAGGATGTCGAGGTATTCGTTGCGGTCGATGCCGGGGCTGTTGCGGCGCAGGAGTTCGACCGCGCCCAGGATGGCGCTCAAGGGGTTGCGCACCTCATGGACGATGCCGGCCGAGAGCGTGCCGAGCTGGGCCAGGCGATCCGCGCGCAGGAGTCCGCGCGCGAGCTCGGCCGAGCGCACCGCTCTCGCCGTCGACTGGCCCAGACGCCTGAGCCAGCGGACGGCGGAAAGGTCGAAGTAGCCCTGGCTGGGCGCGCCCACGAACACGGCCGCGATGAGCTCGCCCTCGCGCAGCACCGGCACCACGGCCTCGGCCGCGCGCGCCTCCAGCGCTTCCAGGACGGCGTCGGGGCGCCCCCTCCCGCCCGTCTCCGCCCGGGCGCGGCGCAATACGGCAAGGGTCGAGGGCGCGGGCTCCGCTCCCAAGGGAGCGCGCAGGCCCGTGGGAAGAGAGGCCGCGCCCTCCAGCCCGCGCAGGACCTTGTTCTCCCAGAGGAACTCCGCTTCCGCCCCCCAGGCCGAGCGCACCGCGCCTTTCACCGCCGCCTCGATGCCTTCGAGCTCCCACACGCCGTCGAGCGCGCGCTCCAGCGCCTCGAGATCGCGGTCCCTGCGCGCCTGCCGCGAGAAGAACCAGCGGTTGAAGGCCGCGTTGTAGCGCTCCCAGAGAGGCGGCAGGGCGGCGGTCAAGAGCAGGCTGACGAGGAAGAAGTTCAAGAAAAGCCGGCCCTCCATCGCCCGGGTCAGCCACGCGAGCAGGGTGAGCAGTCCCCCCAGCAGGAGCGCGGCCAGGCCCAGCCCCAGGGCCTGGCCCAGAGCGGAGCGCAGGTCGAGGAGATGGTGCCGGGAGATGGCCAGGAGCACGATGACCGAATAGAGCATGAGCGCGAGATTGGCCAGGGAGAGGAACGGCACTCCGACCGCGGGCAGGAAGTCCGTGAACCCGCCGACCACCGCGATGGCCGTGGCCAGGAGCAGGTAGCCGCGCCGGTTCTTCTCCTCGGCGTCCTGGGCCTTGCGCCAGTGGGCGAAGAGGAGGCCCAAGGCGAGGGCGAAGATGGGGATGCCGGAAAAGATGAAGGCCGCGCGGAATTGGATCAGGCTGATCCTGCCGCCCCAGAGCAGGCCCAGGGCCAAAAGACCGGCGGCGTAGAGCGGAACGGTGCGCCGCTTGCGGGATGCCTCGGGAAGTCCGGTGTAGCTCCAGACGAAGGAGAGGCCCGCACCGGGCAGCCAGGCCAGAGGGGTGAAGAGGAGTCTCATCCAGACCCGGTCGTCGAAATCCGGCCAGACCCGCACATAGGCCAGGCTCCAGAAGGCGAAGGAGAAGCCGAGCACCGAGAAACTGCGATAGAGGCTCTGCTCGCGACCCCGGACATAGGCCAGGGCGCCCACGATGCCGTTGAAGGCGGCGGAAGCCAGGGCGACGGCGATGGGCCAGCTCATAGGGGACCCGGATCGCGATAAACGCCGCCGCATTTCTCGCGATTTGGGGATTTGGGCAGTCCAAGCTCCTTGCGGTACTGGGCGATGGAACGCCGCGAGAGCCGTATTTGATGGAGCGAGGCGAGTTCGACCCTGAGCTTCTCATCGGAGAACCCAGGGCGCTCCATGACCAGAGCGGCCAGCCGCTCCAGGGCCAGGGCCTTGGCGCTGGGGAGCAGAGCCTTCATGGGGGCTTCCGTGCCCCAGGGGAGTTCGACGGACTTGTTGGAGATGAGGCGGTTGAGAGCGCTGGGATCGACGCCCAAGGCCGTCGCCAGGGAACGCTGAGTCAGCGGCTGCCGCTGGAGCGGGTCCCCGGTCTTGAGGTAGGCGGATTGGGCCGAGGCCAGCGTCTCCAGGGCGCGATAGAGCGTGGTCTTGCGTCGGTTGAGGAGCTCCAGCCTCCGCAGAAGCCTTTCCATCCGGCCGCGTTCGGCCTCCGGCAGCGAGGCCCTCTGCTCGGCCAGGCGGTCGGCGGCCACGCGATAGCTCCCTTTCCAGATGTCGCGGTGGAAGAAGCTCAGATGCGGCTCCCCTTTCTCGATGCCGATGCCGGCCACGGCGCTGAAGGTCTTGGGTGGGGCGGACGCGGGGCGCTCGAAATCACAGCGGATCGTGATACGGTCAAGGAACTCCCTAAGACGGCGCGCCTGCGGCGCGCTCAACCCGCAGCGGCGTCCCCGCTCCTCATCGCTCATCCCCTCTTCCCGCAGGAAGCATTCCTCGAACCTCTCCCGCCCCGCCTTTTTCATGAGGCGCACGAGATCGGAACGGCCGTCAAGGAGCTCCCCGAGCCCTTGGACGGGGGCGGCGAGCTCCCGTCCGGCCAGGCGCCTGGCCGTGAAATACGCCCGGGGAAAGGGCGTGCGGCTCACCACGCCGGAGCGGAGCAAGCGGACGAAGAGGGGGTCCTCCTCCGCTTCGCGCACGAGCCGCGCGAAATCCTTCTCCCGCATGGAGAGCAGGCGCGCGAGCTTGAGTCCCGCGGCCTGGCGCATCCCGAGTCCAAGTGACGCCCGGGGCATGGGGTTTATTCGAAGGAGTAGATCCGCACGCCCGGGTTCTCGAAGGCGAGCTTGCCGCCGAAGCTCCGCGGTTCTTCCTTCAAGAAAGGCTCGTCGAGCCTGCCGACCCAGAGCCAATAGGGGCGGGGCGGGGGGGCTTCTTCCTTGCAGTATCGCAGTATCTCGAGCTTGCGAGCCTGGACCGACCGCTCGCGGAAACCCTCGACATCGAGCAAGAACACGGGCCAGGTCGCGGCCTCGGCCGCTTCCAGGGAGATATCCCGGTTGAAATAGGCGGTCTGCTGTTTGAGCGTGTCCCGCTCCTCGCTGCGCTCCCAGCGCTCCGCCAGGAACCGTTCCGGATCCGCTCGCGCGGTCTTGAGTATGCGGGCAAAACCCCTGAGGATGTATTCCGTGGGCACCGGGGAGCCGTAGGAGGGAGAGCCGGCGGCGGCGAGCGAGCGCGTGCGGCCCAAAAGCCCGAGCTGCTGGGTGGCGACGCCCGAGAGGCTCACCACCAGGCCCTCCTCCGGGACGGTCTTCTCGACCCAGGAAAGCGCCTCTTCGATGTGCCGCGGGGTCCCGAATATCTTGTAATGGGTGTCCGCCCAGGCTTTCTCGCGCAGGAAGACCCAGGCGAAGAGGAAGCAGAGGAGCATGGCCGCGTCGATCCGGCCGAGGCGGAACCTCTCTTGCGCGCCATGCAGGCCCCAGCCCAGCAAGCCCAGGAGCATGGCCGCGCTTGCGATGCGCGCCGTATGGCCGTAGAACTGTATGTCATAGCCGACGACGACGGGGATGCAGGCCGCCGCGGTTACGGCGAGCGCGCAGGCGCTCAGCAGGAGCCAGAGGCCGCGCAGACGCTCTCCGGCCCGCCTCGATTTCCAGTAGAAGAGCGCGGCCCAGGGAAGGAAATAGAGCGAAGCCCGTTCGAAGACGCGCCCGTGGCGCCCCACGCGGGTGATGATGTCCTCCATGACCGGGGCGTTCATGGACCGGGCGAAGAGGTAATAACCCGCCGATACCGCCGCGGCGGCGAAGAACGCCAGGCCGAGGTTCCAGCGCGCGCTCTCCGAGAGCCGGGACTGCAGGGCCCAAAGGAAGAAGAAGCCCAGGGCCGCGCAGGCGAACACCCATTCATAGGCGTGCAGGAAGCAGAGCAGGCCGCAGGCCGCGCCCAGGAGCAGGGAGAGAACGGGCCGCGTCTTCTGCGCGAGAGAGAGCCTCCAGGCGCCGGCCAACAGCCAGAAGGGGAGGAGCGCGCTCATGCCGGGCGTGGGAAGGCGCATCCACTGGACCTGGCCCGTGGCGTAGGCGACGAGGAAGAACATCCACTGCGGCAGAGCGCGCAAGGGGGCGTGAGGAAGCAGGAAGAGCGCCCTCAGCGAGTCGAAGAAGAAGAACAAGAAGACGGCGAGGACGAGGGCGAGCTTCCTGTCGTCGGTGAAGATCCTCAGCGCGATGAAGAAGGACCAGACCCAGAGGGCCCCGAGCGCGGCGTGGGCCAAGACCCAGCCCAGGTGGATGTCCCCTCCGGCCGCGGCCACGAAGGGGACCAGGGGATAGAACATGAGGCTGTCGAAGACCCAGGAGCGCGGGGACCGCTCATGGGTGTAGGGATCGTAGGGGAAGCCGTGCAGGTACGCTTGGCGCACCTTCATCGCGTACATCCCCTCCTCGATGTTGCGGGCGGTATAAAGGAGGGGGGAGGCGTAGGCGAAGGAGCCGTTGTTGGCCACCTTCTCCCATTGGGAGGGCAGCTCGCGCTGGAACTTGCCGCGCAGATACTTCATGTAGAACGGAGAGAAGAGGAAGGAGAGCGCGCTCAAGGCGAGGACCGCGGCCACGACCCAGCGCAGGCGGGGGGATGGATTCGTCTCCATCACCCCTTCTCTTTATCCGAAGCCGAGGGAGCTCCCGGAAGGCCGATGGACCGGGAAAGGAAGAACGCGACCAAAAGAGACAAGGCTAAAAGGCCGG
>CAYHRV010000158.1:0-7756 GCA_964359165.1 uncultured Elusimicrobia bacterium | reverse complement strand
AGCTCCGCCTCCTGCACGCCCTGCTGCTCTCCCTGCCCGGGTCCCCGGTCCTTTACTACGGCGATGAGATCGGCATGGGAGAGGACTTGTCCCTGCCGGACCGCTTCGGCCTCAGGACCCCGATGCGTTGGCCGGATGCCCGGCGCCTGGAGGGTGATCCGACCTCCATGTTGAGCTGGCTCAAGCGCGCTCTCAAGATCCGCCGCTCCCACCCGGTGTTCGCGCGCGGTTCCATGGATTTCCTTCCCGGCGGCGGCCGGAGCGTGCTCGCCTTCCGCCGCGTGCTGGCCGGGAAGGAACTTCGCGTGTATGCCAATCTGAGCGCCGCCTCGCGCCGCATGGGCCCGCTTCAAGACGCGCGCGGCTTCAGGGACTTGTGGGACGGCGGGACTTTCGCCGGCCCCGCCCATGCGACGCTCTCCCCCTACGGCTTCCGCTGGCTGATTCGCTGATCCATCCCCTCCCGATGTCCTCGGTGTTGGATGCGGACGATTTATGGTATATATAAAGATACGGAGCCAGTCGAGATGCCTTCCCCCCGAACCAGAAAAGCCAAGGCGCGCGTCCTGCTCATCGAGGACTCCCGGGACCAAGCTCAACTCGTCCGTTTGACGCTTCAGAAGGCGCGATACCAGGTCTTTTCTGTCCCGGAAGGGGGTTCGGGGCTCAAGCTGGCTCGCAAGCTCCGTCCTGACCTGGTGATCCTGGACCTGGGACTCTCGGACATGGATGGATTCGATGTGCTCCGGTCCTTGCGCGCGGAGAGCCGGGTGCCCGTGATCATACTCACCGGCAGCGAGACCGAGGTGGACTGCATCATCGGCCTCAAGCTCGGAGCGGACGAATATCTGACCAAGCCGATCTCCATGCCGGTGCTCGCCGCGCGCGTGGAATCGGTCCTGCGCCGTTTCTCCGTGGGGACCCCGCAGACCGTCACTCAGGAGACCCGGGGCGCCCTGCGCCTGGACTCCAGGAACCACGAGGTCCTTTCGGGTGGAAAAACCCTCGCCCTCGAACCCAAGGAGTTCCACATCCTGCGCCTGCTCCTAGAGGCCCATGGCCGCGTCGTGGGCCGCCGTGAGATGCTCCAGCAGGTATGGGGATACTCCAAGGACCTGGGCATGGATCAGCGCATGGTCGACCAAAGCATCTCCCGCTTGCGGCGCAAGCTCAAGGGCGAGGGCCACCGGATCGTGACCGTTCCCACCCTCGGATACAAGATCAAGCTCTGAACCTTCCTCCGGCCGGACGGAGGAAGGCGTCCTCGAGCGGCGCACGATTCCCCAACATTAACTCCATCTTTCTTCCAGTTGGCAAGCGCATGCCCCCGGGCTATACTGGTCTTGACGGTGGGAGGGGACGGACTCCTCCCTAGGGCCGCAACGCCGAGGTGCAAGAAACGATCATGGCCGAGTACGATCCGATGGCTCGCCTGGTCTTGGAGATGGAAGCCCTGCTCGGGGACCCCTCCAGGAGGCAGGCTCCCACCCAATCCCTTCCCGCGCATGTCCCGGTCCCCGAAGAGCCGCCGGTCAAGACCCTCCAACGGCCCCCGCGCGTCCTGGTGATAGACGACAACAAGGATTACCGGGACCTCGTGCGGATCCTGCTCTCGGACAACGGCTTCAAGGTGCTGGAGGCCAAGGACGGCTCCGAGGGCCTGGCGCTGGTCCTCGATAAGACCCCGGACCTGGTCATCGTGGACTTCAATATGCCGCGCATCAACGGCTACGAGTTCGTCCAGGAGATGAAGAGCACGATGGAGACGCGGGCCGTCCCCATCATCATGTTTTCGGGAGCTCCCAATAGGGACCACATAAAGGACTTGGGGCTGGACCTCGTAGACTTCCTTGACAAGCCCGTGACCAACGCCAAGCTCCTGGAAACCGTTCAGAGAGTGTTCCCCGCTCTTCCGCGGAGACCTCTCTCCTCGGCTCCTCGAATCGAACCGGCCCCGCCATCCCCCCAGGAGTATAGCGCCTATTCACCCTCCGGCCGGGAAAAATCCATCGCCCTGCCTCCCTCCCGCTTGGCGGCTCCGTCCGCGCCCCAAGCCGAGGATTTCGCCGGCGTTTGGCAGGAGGATGAAGCCCTGCTCGAGCTCATCAAGGTGGAGAAGGATGAGCGGCCGGAGAGCGATGATGCCCAGGGGCTCGAGGTCCTTTCCAAGGACTCCCCTCTCATCACCAAGGTCAATCAGATCCTGCTGCGCGCCATCGAGATGGGCGCCAGCGACGTGCACATCGAGCCGCAGGAAAAGCAGGTGACGGTGCGCGTGCGCATCGACGGCACGCTGAGGAACCTCTGCACCCTGCCCGCCTCGCTCCAGCCGCGGCTGTGCGCCCGCATCAAGATCATGGCGAACCTCACCATCACCGAACGCCGCCTCCCTCAGGACGGGCAGTTCCAGGCGCAAGTCAAGGGCCGCCCGGTCGAGTTCCGCGTGAGCACGATGCCCAGCGTCTATGGAGAGAAGATGGTCCTGCGCATACTGGGGCAGAACCAGCTCAAGAGCGACCTGCACCAGCTCGGGATGAGCGCGCGGGACCTCGGGTGCGTCGAGAAGATACTCAAGAGCCCCCACGGGCTCGCCCTGATCACCGGTCCCACCGGCTCGGGAAAGACCACCACCCTCTACAGCATGATCAGCGCGCTCAATACCCCGGACGTCAACATCATGACGGCCGAGGACCCCATCGAGTACCGCCTGGGCGGCATCACCCAGTCCCAGATCCGCCCCGCGATCGGGCTCAGCTTCGAGTCGGTACTGCGCGCATTCCTGAGGCAGGACCCGGACATCATGCTGGTCGGGGAGATCCGCGACAAGGAGACGGCTGAGATCGCGGTCAAGGCCTCCATCACGGGGCACTTGGTGTTCTCGACCCTTCACACCAACAGCGCCGCCGCCACCATCATGCGCCTCATCCAGATGGGTCTGGCGCCGTATCTGATCTCGGCCAGCGTCAAACTGGTCGCCGCTCAGCGGCTGGTCAAGCTCCTCTGTCCAGCCTGCAAGATCCCCCAATCCCTTTCCGACGAGGACAAGCGCTCCCTGACCGAGGGCGAGGCCGCGGCCCTGAAGACGGTTTTCCGTCCACGCGGCTGTCCCTCCTGCGGGCAAGCGGGCTACGCGGGGCGAAGCCCGATCTTCGAGGTGATGCCGGTCAATTCCTCCCTGATGCGCCAAGCCATCCTTTCCCCGCAGGGCGCCGCCGACCAGATCCAAGAGCTCGCGGTCAAGGAAGGCATGACCTCCTTGCGCCAGGCGGCGCTCAAAGCCGTGGCCGCAGGGCTCACTTCGCTCCATGAGGCGTATCCGATCGTGTTCGGAGATTGACATGAATGCCGCGACGACCCTGCTCCCGCCGGCCCAGGCCTCCCAGGAGGCCTTGAGTCGCGGGCGCGCGATGCTGCTCCTCTTCGACCTGGAGGGCTACTCCCAAGCGGTCCCGCTCCTGCGCGAGGCGATCGAGGCCGACCCGGGAAACGCCCTGGCGCACGGCGCCATCGCGGAGACCTACGCCTACTGGGGCTTCCGCCGGGAACTCAACGGCCAGGAAGCGCAGAGCTACTACGAACTCGCTTTCGAGAGCGCGGTGACGGCCCTCCGGCTGGGGCCGGAGACGGGCGAGGCTCACAGGGCGATGGCCGTCGCGCTCCGCAAAGGCGACCGGTGCGACCCGGCCCAGAGGCAGAGCGAAGCCAAGACGGCTCTGGACATCAACCCCTACAACGGCGAGAACTGCCATGAGTGTTGGAAGGCCCACGGTTCCGCCCTTTCGGACCAGAACATCTACAAGGCGATCGCCTTGTATCCCTCCCTCATCTCGGCGCATATCGACCTGGGCGCGGCGCTCAGCGACCGGGGGCGGATGAACGAGGCGGCCTACCACTTCGCCCGCGCTTTGGAGGTCAACCCCCGCAACAGCCTGGCGCACTACGACCTGGCCATGCTCCACCTGCGTCAGGGAGATTTTCGCCAGGCCCAGGGCCTCCTGGCCCGAGCCCTGGACCTCTATCCCAAGGACGGCCTGCTCCTAAGCGGCGTCGCGCATCTATCCCGCGAGCTCAAAGCCAGGGCCCGATGAACACGATCCCTCTCAGCGGCGGTTCCAATCCGCCGCCGCACGCGGCCGGGGGCGCCCTCTCGAAGCGGAATTCCGCCGTGGTCGCCGCCTTCCTCAAATCCTTGGGTCAGACCATCAAGGTGTTCGCGCTTTATAAGGCGAATCACCCCGTGGCCATCGGGGCCCTGGGAGAGACGTTCAAAGGCTTCGACGACCTGCTGAGGGTCTCTCCGGGACCCGAGAACACCCTTTCCCTGTTGGACGGACGCTGGTTGTGGAACGGGTCGCCCGCGATGGAGACGGGCCAGAATCCTGAAACCCTCAAGACCTTCTTCGCCGAGTGCAACATCCACAGCCTCACCTTCCAGGGGGACGTGCGCTTCTATGAATTCTCGGCCCTCTGCGAGCTGGCCGCCTCGCCCGCCCCCTCGCCGGACCCCATGCTGTTCATCGAGGCCCTGGAACAGAAGGGGGTCACACACATCCGCGCCGACTCGGAGTTGTATGCCAGGGCGAAGAGGGAACCCCCCGCCGCTTCCTCCCAGGCCCGGCCCGAGCCTGCGCCCGAACCCAAGCTCCGGACCGCGAACTTCTCCCAGTTCCTCAAGCAATTGGTCGAATCCTCGGTGGAGAACCCGGAGGAACGCACCCATATCTACGCGGACGCGCTCAGCCTGGTCAAGCAATCCCTGGACCGCCATGTGGCCGAGGCGACGGCCACCATCGAGGAGGAGAAGCGGCACATCCTGGCCGAGCAGCTGCGCACCGAACGGGTGCTTTCCACCATCGCGGACGGAAAGGTGATCGTCGACCAGAACGGCCGCGTCCTCATGATGAACACGGCCGCCGAGGAGATATCGGGCAAGCGCCTCTCCGAAGTGGCCGGCCGGCCGGTGTCCGAGACGATGTCCGGACACGATAGGATGCTCTCCGTGGCCAAGGACATCGTGGTGGACCCCGACAAGCCTCTCTCCCAGGAAGTGAGCGTCGTCGCCGACGCGTCGGCCGAGCAATCCATGAAGCGGTCGTTGGCCATCATCCAGGATGAGAGCGGGAGGATGGTGGGGACCTACGCCGTCATGCCCCATGTCCAGAAATTCGAGGAGGCGAAGAGGCAGCAGGAGGAGTTCCTCCAGCGCGTGACCCACGACCTCAAGGCTCCCTTGACCTCCATCTGCTCCGCGCTCGAGCTCATCGAGATGAAGGCCGGGCCGAAACTATCCCAAGAAGAAAACCACTTCCTGGAGGTGTGCTCGAGGAACGCCAAGCAGCTCGGCGAGATGATCGGCCAGATACTCGACTTCTCGAAGATCGGATCGGGCAAGCTGGCCGTGTCCCTCTCCCCGGTCCCCCCCGAGGAACTGGTCCGGGAAGCCGTCGAAGGCCTGACCCCGTGGGCTCAGCGGCGAGGTCTCGCCTTGGAAGGCCGGGCCGCCAAGGGGCTCGGTCCCGTGTCGTCGGACCGCCAGCAGGTCGTCCATATCCTCTGCAATCTCATATCGAACGCCATCAAAGCCACCGGCTCCGAGGGTCGGATCACCGTCCAGGCCGTTCCCGGCGGCGAGCTCCGGCCCGGCATGGCGGTGTTCTCGGTGTCGGATACGGGCTGCGGCATCGCGGCCGAGGACCAAGCGCGGGTCTTCGAGCGTTTCGTCCAGGTCCCGACCGAAGGCAAGCGGCGCGAGGGCGTCGGGCTGGGGCTGGCGATAGTCCGGGAGCTCGTCACGCTCCACCGCGGGACGGTTTGGGTCGAAAGCGTGCCGGGCAAGGGCTCCACCTTCTCTTTCACCCTTCCCGTGGCGGGAGGGCCGCGATGACCTGCCGCCTCCAGGAGGACGGAGCCGCCGAGCGCCGGGTGGACCTCAACGACACGCTCTGCGAAGCCCTAGGCGACCTCGACGCCCTCATCGCGCGATCCGGAGCGAGCACCTTCCAGATGGACCGTCTCCCGACGATCCGGGCAGACCCCAAGCGCATGCGCAGGCTCCTTCATGCCCTCATCTCCAACGCGCTGACCTTCAGCCGGTCCAAGAGGCCGCCGCGCATCGTCATCTCCGGCCGGCTCCTTCCCGGCGGCCTCGTCGAGATCGCCGTGCGCGAGAACGAGGTCACGGCTCGGGGAAGGCCCGGCGGTGGAGCCATGTTTTCAATGACCGTGCCGCGCGGGAGGAGATCATGAATCCGGGGGTATCGACGAATGGGATTTGCGGAAATAAGTGTCCTTGCGAGGACATGCAGGCCAACATCGAAGACCGTCTGCGCAGCGAGGAACGGCTCAGGCGCGTGCAATCGCACCTGGCATTGGCGCAGGAGGTGGCCGCGGTCGGAAGCTGGGACTGGGAGGTGGCCACCGACATTGTCGTCTGCTCCCCGGAGTTGAGGAGGATCTGCGGGGTCCCCGAAGCGGCCCCCGCCTTTACTTTCGGAGACTTCATGGAATTCGTGCACCCTGAGGACCGCAAGGGGGTGAAAGCTTCCATCGAGAAGTGCTGCGCCGCGCCCGGGGTGTTCAGCTACTATCATCGGATCGTGCGCGCCGACGGGAAGATCCGCATGATCCACGGCAACGCGAGGGTCCTCACGGCCTCCGACGGCGCCCATGCCCATGTCACGGGCACCACACAGGACGTGACCGAGCGGGTCCTGGTGGAAAAGACCCTCGCCGTTCAGGCGGAGGAACTGCGGCGTTCCAACATCGAGCTCAGGCGGTTCGCCTATGTCGCGTCCCACGACCTCCAGGAGCCTCTGCGCACGGTGGCCTCCTTCACGCGGCTCCTCCAGCAACGCTACGCGGGGCGCCTTGACGCGGAGGCCGATGAGATGATCGACTTCGCCGTGGACGGGGCCGGGCGAATGCAGGCGCTCATCGAGTCCCTGCTGAGCTATTTCCGCGTGGACCGGCGGGAACTCGTCATCGGCCCCGTCGACTCGCACCGGGTGCTCCAGGAGGCCCTCAAGGACCTCCATGTCGCTTTAGGGGAGACGGGGGCGAAGGTCACCGCGTCCACCCTGCCCGTGGTCTACGCGGACTCGTCCCTCCTGGGGGAATTGTTCCAGAACCTGATCGGGAACGCCGTGAAATACCGGAGCGCGAGGTCCGCGCGCGTCCGGATAGCGGCCGTCCGCTCGGGCCTCTTCTGGCGATTCGCGGTATGGGACAACGGCATCGGCATCGACCGGCGGCACCATGACCGGGTCTTCGAGATATTCCAGCGCCTGCACACCCGCGAGGAATACCCCGGCACTGGGATCGGCCTTGCCATCTGCAAGAAGATCGTCGAGCGCCATGGGGGCCGAATCTGGATCGATTCCACGGCTGGGCATGGGGCGGCGTTCTATTTCACGATGCCCGCCGCGGCGTCCGTGAGCATCGAAGCGAAGCTGGGTCTGGTCCCGGTCCAAGAGGTCCTATCTCGATGAATCCCATGAACAATAAAGAGTCCGGATCGATCCTGCTGGTGGAGGATAATCTGGGAGACGTGCGCCTGGTCAAGGAGGCTCTGCGCGGCAGTCTCATCAGCCGGACGCTCGATGTGGTCCGGGATGGAGAACAGGCCATGGCTTTCCTCAGGCGACAGGCGCCCTTCACCCAGGCACAGAGGCCCCGGCTGATACTGCTGGACCTCAATCTTCCCCGCAAGGACGGCCGCGAGGTGCTGTCCGTCATCAAGAACGACGAGCGGCTGCGC
>CAYHRV010000157.1:0-7931 GCA_964359165.1 uncultured Elusimicrobia bacterium | reverse complement strand
CATGTGCCCACCCCTACCGCGCGGACAGTCGATGGTCAGCCCTGATCATCTGTCCATGTGCCGATAATTCATATAATCCCTGCAATGAAGAAGCATCGGACTCCCGTCGTGCTGGACTTCAGCAAGCTGCTCCCTGGGCCCTTTGCGACCATGGTGCTAGCCGACCTGGGCCTGCGCGTCATTCGGGTGGAGCTTCCCCATTGGCCGGACATGCTCCGGGAGATCGGCCCAAAGATCAAAGGGCAGGGGTTCTGCTACTGGATGGCCAACAGGAACAAGGAATCCCTTTGCCTCGACTTCCGCAAGCCCGAGGGCCGAAAGGCCCTCTTGAGGATGATCGGACAGGCGGACGTCGTAGTGGAAGGCTTCCGGCCCGGGCTCATGGACCGGCTGGGCCTGGGTGCGAAGGAACTGCGCAGGCGCTTCCCGCGCCTCGTCTATGTCTCGATCACCGGCTACGGGCATGAGGGGCCTCTAGCCGATTCCGCGGGCCATGACCTGAATTTTCAGGCCCTGAGCGGGTTCTTGGGAGGCGGAGACTCCAATGGGGCCTTCTCCTTCCCCTCCGTGCAGTTGGCCGACCTGGCCGGCAGTCTCTACGCGGCCGCGGGCGCGCTGGGCGCCCTCCGCCGCCGGGACATGGACGGCAAGGGCGCTCATGTCCGCATCTCCCTTCTGGATTCGATCTTCTCCTGGCAGGTGCTCTCCCTGGGGCAGTATCTCGGTTCCGGGAAAAAGGCCCTCCCCGGGGGCGATTGGTGGAGCGGGAGCCTCCCCTTCTATCGCCTCTATGAGACCCGCGACGGGCGGCACATGGCCGTGGCCGCGGTGGAAAGGCAGTTCGCCGTGGACCTGCTCACGCGCCTGGGCCGCCCCGACCTGCTCGAGCGCATGCCGCGCGACGAGGCCGACCCGGCCAACCCCGTCCTAATCCGCGAGTTGGAGTCCGCCTTCCGTACGAAGACCCTGAAGGAATGGACCGCGGTGTTCGCGGGCAAGGATGTCTGCGTGACCCCCGTGCTGACACCCCTGGAGGCCCTGGAACACCCCCAACTCAAAGGCCGCGGAGCCATCCTGCGCTCGGGTCCCGCGGCGCCGAGCCTGGCGAGTCCCCTGCGCACGGACGGGGCCCCGCCCCGCCCGCGCCGCGCGCCGCCGGCTCTTGGAAAAGACAATGCCTCGGTATTGCGGTCTTTTGGATTCACCGGCAAGGAAATACGAAGCTTAAAAACAGCGGGCCTGCTCCGCCGAAGCGGAGCAGGCCGCGGCGGCCTCAAGCCCTCGTTTGGTTGATGGTTGATATCGTGAGTTCCCCCTACCCCAGACACTGGCACTAGGCGGAAATACCTGTTAAAATTGGATTAGAAAGGCATCCATGCGATGAAAACCGTTGGCCGCCGTACTGAAAGACCCTTGTCTTTTTCCGCTTCCGCATCCCTCCTTGTCGAGGGATCTCGCTTCAACGAGGATCTGCAAAAGCTCCAAGAGGGCCGGCTCACCGGGATTCCCAAAGGCGTTCACCGCTTCTCGAACCAAGCCGAAGCCGACCGGTTCGACGAGGATTGCTCGGCGCGGCGCATGGCGGATTTCGCCAAGCGCAAGGCGTGAGCGAGCAATACAGCAGGCCCGCGACGATCGAGGACCTTAAGCTCCTCGTGCGCTCTCTAAACGAGCGGAAAATCGATTATCTACTGATCGGCGGCTACGCACTTTACGCGCACGGCTATGCCCGCGCGACCGTCGACATCGACCTTCTTCTTCGCGCCGACGCGGAAACCGGACAAAAACTGAAGGCAGCCCTGCTGTCATTGCCGGATCGCGCGGCGGAGCAGCTTGACCCCGCCTGGTTCTCCGAGGGAGAGACGATCCGCCTCGCCGACGCGTTCGTCGTCGACCTCATGTTCAACGCTGGAGGAAACAGTTACGATGATTTAAAGGCCTACCGCGAAGTCATCGACCTTGACGGCGTTCCAGTGAGCACGATCAATCTGGAGGGCTTGCTGCTGACTAAGAAGACGGTCCGTGACAAGGACAAGGCCGACAGAATCGTCATCGAAAAGGCCCTGAAGGAAAAGGGGGGCTAGAGGGTTTGCCTGGGTCGCCTCCCAACAGACCTCGGAGGCGACACTTCCTTACTTCATCTGAATAAGGCCATCCTGTCTCGCCTTGCAAAAAGGACACTCCCATTCTGTCTCAACACAATTATACAGACCCATAAACATCCCCCTATTAAAATGGCTGCGGTGGTTGATTCACTTTGCTCGTAAGCGTACCTGGAAGCTCCACGCTTCCAGGGACGGATCAAGCTGGGATTAGTTCCCTAGGGCGATAAGGCAGAGGCGCTCTTAGCGGAGCTTGCGGAGGAATTCCACGGGAATTCCTCCGCAAGCCCAAGAACCGTCTATAGCTCTTTAAGACACTCCTCGATCACGTCCGCCATGAAGTCCGCGTCCTTCTTGGTGAAGCAGAGCGGCGGCTTGATGCGCAGGATGTTCCCGTCCAGCCCGCCCTTTCCGATGAGCAGGCCCCTGTCCTTGGCCAAGTCAAGGAGTTTGGTCGCCTCCTGGGGGGCGATCTCCTTGGTCTTCTTGTCCTTGACGAGCTCCACCCCGACCATGAGCCCCATGCCCCGCACGTCGCCGATCCAGCGCGAGCCGCCCGCCATGGCCTCGAAGCGCTTCTTGAGGTAGGAACCGACCTCCGCGGCGTTCTCGGAGAGCTTCTCCTTCTCGATGACGTCGAGCACCGCGCTCCCCGCGGCCATGGCCAGCGGGTTGCCTCCGAAGGTGTTGATGTGGAGCTTACCCCGCATCGCTTCGCTCACCTCGCGGGTCATGATCACCGCGCCGATGGGGAAGCCGTTGCCCAAACCCTTGGCCATGGTGATGATGTCGGGCTTGACCCCCCAATGCTCGATCCCGAAGAACTTCCTTCCGGTCCGTCCCACCCCGGTCTGGACCTCGTCGGAGATGAAGAGGCCTCCCGCCTTCTTGACCGCCTCATAGGCCTGCGGGAAATAGCTCGGCATGGGGACCACGACGCCGCCGTTTCCCTGGATGGGTTCCGCGATGTAGGCCGCGATCCTGCCGGAGGTGGAGCAGCGCAGGGTCTCCTTGAGCTCGCGCACGCATCCGTCCGAATACTGCTGGGGGGTCTGACCTTCGGGCCTGCGGTAGTGGTAGTCGGAGGGGACATGGCTCACCCCGAAATAATACGGGGTCGAATGCCTCCAGGTCCCCTGGCCGGTGAAGCCCATGGTGAGCAGAGTCCGCCCGTGGTAGGCGTGGCGCAGGGCCAGGAACTCGTGGTTCCCGGTCGCGTTCTTGGCCAGGAGCGCGGCCACCTCGTTGGCCTCGCTGCCCGAGGAGGTGAAGTAGCACGCCTCCATGGCCGGGTTGGCGGACTTGGCCTTCTCGATGAGCCTCTTGGCGAATTCTGTCAGCGAGGGGTGCAGGTAGAGCGTGGTGGTGTGCACCAGCTGGGAGACCTGCTCCTGTATCCTCCGGACGAAATGCGGGTGGCAGTGACCGATGGAGATGGTCACGATGCCCGCAAAGCCGTCGAGATACCGCTTCCCCTTTTCATCGAATACGAATTGCCCCTCCCCGCGCACGATCTGCATGGGCTTGGTGTAGTAGGTCAGCAGGGCGCTGAGCATGTACTTTTTCCGGTCCTCGAGCACGGCCTCCGTGCTGGGCCAATCCTTCACCGGCTTCGGCGCGATCGCGGCGTGTTTGGGCATGTTCATTCCCTCCTGATAAGAAACGGCTCCCGAACCCCCGAAAGCCCCCGCAGTCGTTTGCGGGGTCTCTTTATGATTACCGAACGCTTCCCCCGAAAGCCCCCGCAGTCGTTCGCGGGGGTCTCTTTAATAGATGCTCGAATCCCTCTTGCGTCCCGTATAATCCAAGAACACGGTCTTGAGCTCGGTGAAGAAGTTCATGCCTTCCTTGGCCATCTCCCTCTCCCCCACGCCGGACCCCTTGATCCCGCCGAAGGGCACCTGGGCCTCCCCTCCGATGGTCGGCGAATTGATGTGCGTCATGCCGGACTCGATGTCGTCGGCAAAGCGCATCGCCAGCGTCAGGTTCTGGGTGTAGATGGCGCTGGTGAGCCCGAACTCGCAGTCGTTGGCCAGTGAGAGGGCCTGCTCGTAGGTGGAGAAGCGGGTGACGGCCAGGACCGGGCCGAAGACCTCCTCCTTCCAGAGCCGCATCTTGGTCGTCACACCGTCGAATACCGTGGGCTCGACGAAGAACCCGTGCGCCAAGTCCCCCTCCGAGAGCCGGCGTCCGCCGCAGAGGAGTCTGGCTCCATCCTCCTGGGCGAAGCGTATGTAGTCGAGGTCCGTCTGGAGCTGGCCCTCGTCCACCGCCGGGCCCATTCCGCTCTTGGGGTCGAGCGCGTCGCCGACCCGGATGGCCTTGGCCGAGCGCAGCACCATCTCCAGGAAGCGGTCCGCGATCTTGTCGTGGAGCAGCAAACGGCTGGTCGCGGTGCAGCGCTGGCCCGTGGCGCCGAACGCGCCCTTGACCACCCCGGCGAGTGCGAGGTCGAGGTCGGCGTCGTCCATCACCACGCAGGGGTTCTTCCCTCCCATCTCGCAGACCACCTTGATGCCCCGCGCTCCGGCGATGGTGTGCACGCCTTTGCCCACGGAATTGGAGCCCGTGAAGGTCACCGCGCGCACCCGCTTGTCCTCGACGAGGAGGTTGCCGATCTCGGACCCGGCTCCGATGACGAGGTTGAGCACGCCCGCGGGCACTCCGGCCTGCTCCCAGAGCTTGACGAACTCCACCGAGAGGGCCGGGACCAGCGAGGCGGGCTTGAAGACCACGGTGTTGCCGCCCACCAGGGCCGGAGCGATCTTCCAGCAGGGGATGGCCCAAGGGAAGTTCCACGGGGTGATGACGCTCACCACGCCCAGGGGCTGGCGGAGCGTATAGAGCAGATTGCTGTGGAGCTCCGAGGGGGCGGCCACGCCCATGAGGCGCATGCCTTCCCCGGCGAACCACTCCACCAGGTTGATTCCCTTCTCCATCTCTCCCATGGCCTCCGGGAGGATCTTGCCCTGCTCGAGGGACATGAGGCGGGCGAGCTCTTCCTTGCGGGCCCGAGCGAGCTCCACGAACTTCTGGAGGATGCGTCCCCTCTGGGGAGCGGGCACGGCCTTCCACTTGGGAAGGGCCGCCTGCGCGGCGTCCAGGGCGCGCAGGGCGTCCTCGCGGGAGGCCCCCTGCACCACGGCCACGGTCCGGCGGGTGTCGGAGGGACTCGAGGAGACGATCTCCTTGCGTCCGACCCCCTCGATCCACCGCCCGTCGATGAACTGCTGGAGCCTGGGGGCCTTCGCCGCCTTGCTACCGACCGCCTTTGACTTCGTCAGAGTCGCCATTGAAAGCCTCCTCGTCGTATCTCCTCAGTTTGAGGGCCGTCTCCAGCAAGCGCTTCTCCAGCGTCAGATCCTCGATGTCAACCTCCAAGACTTCCCGCCTGGACACGGCGCCCTTGGCGCGAGTCTCCAGCTCGGCCGGATGGCTCTTAAAAAGCTCGCGCAGGGCCGCCATCTCCGTCAAGGCGGCGTCCACGCAGGCGAGCAGGTCCGTCTCCGCCGGACCGAGGTCTCCGGCGCCTTTGCGCTTGTGCCTGAGCCCGGCTTTGGCCAGGGTATCCGCGGCTCGCGCTGCGTCCCGTTCCCGATCCTTGGAGCGGTAGCCCGCGCGCCGGGCAAGGAGTTCATCATCCTCCAGCTCGCCGAGCCGCAGGGAGGCGGAGGCCGCCTTGGCCAGGAACTCAGAGGAACGGGCCTCCAGCATCCCGGCGGAAAGCGAGAGTTCGTCGGCTTCCTCGGAGAGCGGCCGTCCCCGAGCCGCCGTCTTGATCTCGGCCAAGGCCGCGCGCGCCGTCCGGGAGGAGGAGCGCAGAAGCGCGGCCATGTTCTCCGCGCCGATGACCGCCTCCTTCCCTGCACGCAGGAGCGCTGCGTCGAGATTCGCGGCCTCGGCCCCCCGCATCTCCGAGGCGATCTCGGAAGCCGTGAACATATCCGCTTCCTCTTTCTCCGCCGCGGAGACGGAGGCCGTGCCCAACAAAAGAGTCAGTGCCGCGATCCTCATGACCCCTTCCCCCCCGCCGGGAGCCGGAAGCGGATGTCCAGCAAGCCGATCTCCGTCGTCAGGAAAGAAGCGTCCTGCGCCAGCCCCTTCAAGTCCGCCTCGGCCATGTCTCGGGCGCCGCTCTTATCCGCGGCCTTGGGGGAGGGAGAAAGGGATTTCGCCGCGGCCGCGATGTCCGCCTGCAGGGCGCGCAAAAGCCTCATGGCCTCGGCCTGGGCCGCGAAAGGGTATCCCCCCGTGCGCCCTCCTGAGGCGATCGAGCGTGCCAAGGCCTCCCGGGACGCCTCGGCGTCATACCCCTCGCGCAGGCGGAGCACCTCGGCCACGCGCTCGGCCGCGGAATCCGGAACCCCCCTGGCCGCCGCGAGCACCTGGGGGGACTCCCGAAGGGCGGCGCCGAGCGCCGCGTCCGGGTCACCCAAGGGTTCCGCCGCCTCGCCGGCCTCGCGGAACCTCAATAGCGCTCCGCTGACCCGCGTGAAGGCGGCCCGGGCCTCCTTCTTCTTCTCCGCCAGACCCCAGCGGCCGAAAGTCCACTCCAGTCGCTTGAGCCTGGCCTGAGCGGCCGCGCCCAGGAGATTGGCGTTGAGCGTCGCCCGCCGGGTCTCGAAGCGCACGGCGGCCAAGGGGCCGCCGCCCTCGGAGGGCGGCCGTTCTCCGCTCCCGGAGAGGGGCCCCGCCGACAGGGACGCCGAAGCGAGCAGCGCCGCCGAGAGGATCAAGCTCAATTAAAGGACCTCGGAGGCCGCTTGACGAAGCGCCCGTGCGTGGTCTTGCCGATGAAGCGGCCCTCGGAGACGACCTGCTCTCCACGGATGAACACGTGGCGGATGCACCCGCGCAGGGTCTTGCCCTCGTAGGGGTTGTAGTCCACCTTCATGTGAAGGTCCTTGTAGTTGATCGTCTTCTTTCCCTTGGGGTCGATGAGCACCAGGTCCGCGTCCGAGCCCGGGGCGATGGCGCCCTTGCGCGGGTAGAGACCGAAGAGCTTGGCCGGAGCGGTGGAGACGATCTCCACGAAGCGGTTGGCGCTGATGCGTCCCTCGGCCACCGCGTCCCAGAGCAGCATGAGCCGGGTCTCGATGCCCGGAGCCCCGTTGGGTATCTTGGAGAAGTCGTTCTTGCCGAGCTCCTTGCCCGCCTTCTCCGAAGCCTTCATGCAGAAGGAGCAATGGTCGGTGGAGACCACCTGGAGCCAATCGTTGGCCAGCCCCCTCCAGAGCCGCTCCTCGTTCCCCTTCGGCCTCAGGGGCGGGGACATGACGAATTTGGCCCCTTCGAAACCGGGGCGAAGGTAGTCCTCGTAGGATAAGAAAAGATACTGGGGACAGGTCTCCGCGAAGACCGGGAGCCCGCGTTCGCGGGCTCGCCTTACCTCGTCCATGGCGTCGCCCGCCGAGAGATGCACGATGTAGATGGGAACCCCCGCCATCTCGGAAAGCGCGATGGCGCGGCGGGTGGCCTCGGCCTCCGCGGTCATGGGGCGGGTGAGGGCATGGTACTTGGGCTCGAACTGCTTGGCGGCCAGGGCCTTCTGGACCAGCACGTCGATGACTCCGCCGTTCTCGGCGTGCATGCAGATCATGCCGCCGTTCTCCTTGGTGCGCAGGAGGGCGCGGAAGATGGTCGCGTCGTCGGACATGAAGATGCCGGGGTAGGCCATGAAGAGCTTGAAGGAGGAGACCCCCTCGTCGACGAGCTTGTCCATTTCTTTTTGCTGTTTTTCGGGGAAATCGGTGATGATCATGTGAAAGCCATAATCGACAGCGGATTTCCCCTCGGCGCGCTTGGGCCAGTCGTCGAGCGCGTGGCGGA
>CAYHRV010000156.1:4602-7942 GCA_964359165.1 uncultured Elusimicrobia bacterium | reverse complement strand
GCGCCTTCGCCAACCAGCTCATTCTCTTCAAGCCGCAGTTGGAGCAGGTCCTCAGGTTCGCGGTGCGCACGAAATAGATGCCGGGCGTCACGTTGGGGATGTTGAAGTTCCCGGCCTGGTCCAGGAAGCCCACGCGGTCGCGCGCCGGATCGATGGTCGTGGACACCGCCGCATTGAACTGGCCGTATTCGCGGCGCACAGCCACCACGCGGGCCAGGGTGGCCGTGGAGGCGTAGGGCAGGGCGCTCATGCTCGAGCCGGCGATGGCATAGGCGGAGAAGGGCAGGGAGAGGGACACGATGCGTCCCGAGTAGTCGCGCAGGGGGACGCTCCCGGCCGCGGCCTTATAGATCTCCTCGTTGGTGTCGAAGGTGGAGTTCGAGATCAGGTTGACGACCCGGCCCGAGATGCTGTAGGTCGAACTGCGCACGTCGAGGGTGCGCAGTTCCCAGGTCGTGCTCGTCGTCGAGCCGTTGACGATGGACACGCGCTTCTTATCCGAGCGGCCGGTGGTGCCGTGGAAGAGGGTGACGTCCAGGGTCTCGGTGAGGAGCCCGGTGACCCGGAAGGTAGCCGAACTCATGCCCGGGCAGTCGCCGCCCACGGCCGCCGTGGTCCCTCCGCAGAGGAAGTTCGGCAGGCCGGAGGCGGGCTCCTGGAACTTTTCGCCCACGCGCTCGGGCCGGGCCGAGGCCACGGTCTCGCCGAATAGGGTCACGTTGGAGAAGTCCGAGGTGCTCAGGCGGATGAGGCCGCTGACCTCGCCGCTGCCCGCCTCGAAGGAGAAGTCCGCGCAGCCCGCGGCGTTGCGCGCGCAGCCCTCGGGGTTGCGGTGAGTTGAAGTCGAGATCGTCACGCGCTTGGGGAAGCCTCCGGGCGAGTCGAAGTCCCCATCCCCCTGGCGCTCGAGGAAGGCGAAGAGCTGGTATTCCACGCCGGAGTCCAAGCCGGTGATGCGGAAGGTGGCCGTGCTGGCGATGCCCGCGTTGGTGGAGAGGACGACCGTGGCTTGGCCGAAGTTCATGGAGCCCGGGGCCCAGGCGTTGACGTGCAGGCGCAGGCGGGCCGGCGGGTCGCCGTAAAGCTGGCCGAAGCCGTTCATGAAGCCCGCGGCGCCCTTGACCGTGATCGTGCCCGAGATGATGTCCGAGGTGGCAGAGGTCGGGTCGGCGAAGTGGATGTTCGTCGAGAAGTCCACGCTGAAAATGGTTTCAGAGGATATCGCCACCGAGGCCAAGCCGCGGGTATTGGCGACGAGGCGATAGGAGCCGTTCTTGAGCCCCGCGACGTTGTAGGCTCCGCTGTTGGAGCCGGCGTTGATGAACACGCCGCCGAAGCCGGGCTCCTGGCCGGCCGCCGTCGAGAGAGGCACCGCGTTGACCGAAACGAAGGTGCCGTAGGTGTTGAAGCCCGCTGGCAGGGTCACCGTGCCGTTGAACTCGTAGCGGCGGCCGAAGGCCGGGAGCGTCCTGTTCGTGGCGCCCCGGCCCACGTACACCCCCGTGAGCTCCGTGGAATCGAAGCCCGGCAGATTTGCCCGGATCGTGTAGGTGTCCGAGGGGATGTCGAAGCGGAACTGGGTCTTGGCCAGGAACTTCTGCGTCGAGGGATCCCACTGCCCGCCGTCGTCGAGCGTGGTGGTCGCGGCCGCGACGTGCAGGGGGGCATGGAATACCCGGGTGAAGCTGGCGTTGTGGACCTCGAGGTCTCCCCATAGCTCGTAGGCCGGAGCGTCGGCCGGGTTGAGGGCCGGCGGCTGGACGTAGAGGGCCGGGGCGCGGCCGAGCAGTATCTTGAGGCCGGAGGCCGTGGTGGAGAGCGTGATGTCGCCGGTGATCGCGCCCAAGGCGGTCACGGCCGCCGCGCTGTTGACGCGCAGGCCGCGGGTGCTGCCGCCCAGGTAGCCGTCCTTGAAGAAGAAAGCCTGGTAGTCTCCGGCCGATAGGCCGGGCAGGGCGAAGCGTCCCTGGGAGTCGGAGCGCGTGGTCTGGCCGCCGGTGGGGCCGAACATCTGCACCTGGACGTCATCGAGGGGCATGAGCCGGCCCGTGCCGTCGTCCTCATATGCCTGGCCCGAGAGCTGGGGAGAAACCACCTCGACGACCAATTCCGTGGAGCTGCGCACGCCGCCGCCCACCTGGATGCTGGCGTAATAGGAGCCGGTAGGCACCCTGCCGCCGTTGTTGATCCAGGGGTTGTAGCGTCCGTCCCAGGCGATCTGGCCCGGGCCCGGCTGGCCGTAGCCCCAGGTCTGCCACACCGGCTCCTGGTCGCCCTTGGCGAAGGAGGAGGAGGCGATGCGCACCTCCCAGGGATTCTGGGAGCCGAGCGTGAAGTTGAAGTAAGCCTGCACGCCGGGCCGGAGGGAGGCCAGTTCCCCGGTCCCCGCGGGGAGGGTGGACACCGATACGCCGCTGAGGATGTTTCCGGCCAGCACGGAGAGGCCGGAGTAGAAGGTGGTCCCGGCCCCCAGGGGGCTGTAGATCTCCAGATTCATCTCGCCGGTGGTCGTGGAGAGGGCGATGAAAGTCCTGGAGCTGTCGCCCACCTGGAAGGCCAGGTCCAGGGTGTTGGCGTCCGAGGGGAGCACCGTCGAGTTCGTCCGGGTGGAGAAGCGCAAGCCCCCGACCAGGCCGAACTGGCCGCTCAGATAGTCGTAGCGCGTCCCGCGCACCGTGACCGCGACGGGGGCGCCGGTCACGCTCGCGTCGTTGCCGCAGTTGTCCTTGGCCTTCAGGGCCAAGGTCTGAGACTTCTGGCCCGAAAGGAGGCTGAAATAGCCCTCGGAGATCTGGAAGGACTGGGCCGCGCCCGCGGCGATGGAAATGCTCGGGTTGCCCGCGAGCAGGGGCTCCGGCCGCACGGTGCCGTTGGAGGCCGTGCCCATGAAGAAGGCCGCGCCCTGCGAGCCGCCGTTGAAGAAGCAGGGCAGGGCGGTGTTGACGTTGTAGACGAACTGCACCGTGGCCCCGGCGTATAGCGGCGTGCTCGATGTCACCCGGGCCTCGATGGCGGGCGCGCCGGGGACCTGGGTCAGGGAGAGGGTCACGTTCGGAGCCGGTCCCTGCGTGCTTACGGTCACGTATCCCGGGAAAGACGGTCCGAAGGTCTGCGGGAAGGGGAAGCCCGGAGGCACGCCGAGCACCACCTTGCCGCCCGTGCCGATGCCCTGGCTTCCGATAAGGACCTGGATGGTCACGCCGGCGAGCAGGGAGCCGGAGTTGGCCGCGGCCGGGGAAATCGAGGCCGTGCCCTCGCCCGAGGCGCCGCCCGATTCGGAGACGCCCGCGTCGCGGATGGCGAAGTTGATCCCGGCCACGGCGCCCGAGATCGGCGTATA
>CAYHRV010000156.1:0-4502 GCA_964359165.1 uncultured Elusimicrobia bacterium | reverse complement strand
TCCACGCCCGAGGCGTTCTGGCCCGGCCGCAGGTAGATGGCCTGCGGGTTGGCGAAGTCGCCGCCGAACACCCCGACGTCCTCAAGCAGGCGGCCGCTGGGGTCTTTATCCGGCGTATTGTTGAGGTTCGAATCCAGGAACGCGGCCAGATAATAGGTGGCGCCGGTCTTGAGGCTCGCGAAGCTGTAGTGCCCGGGTCCGGGCAGGTCCAGGCCCGTGATGGGCTCGTTGAAGACGGGCGAGTCGAAGAGCCCGACCTGGACATGTCCGCCCTGGGTGCCCGTGTAGCCGATATTGCCCGCGATGGAGCCCAGGGCTCCGCCCGCCGTGCCCGTCAGGCCCAGCTTGAAGGCGCCGATGACGCCCTTGGCGTAGGGCGAGGCCGCGATGATGAAGAGCCCGTCCTGGGTGAGCGAGTAGTTCGAGATCAGGGCGTTGCCGCCGCCCGCGCCGTCGTCGTCGTAGGCGGCGCGCGTCCCGTCCGGGGCGTAGAGATTGAGATAGGTGTCGTAGAGCACCTTGCCCGTCGCCCCGGCCGCGCCCTCGAGCTTGATGCTCACGACCTGGCCGCGCGTGCCCGAGAAGGTGTAGAGCTTCTGGTAGGCGAACCCCTGGTCCGCCGACTGGCAGTCGGTGTCCGCGAAAGTCCCGGAGGCATCCGCGCCCAGAGCGATGGGCGCGCGGTCGCAGACCCCCACGTCCCGGCCGGAGAGCGCGCCGCTCGTGAAGCTGAAGCCGGCCAAATCGGAGCGTCCGGCGGGCTCGTCGGCGTCCGGCTGGCCGTTGCCGTTCCTGTCCAGGAAGGCCCGGATGTAATAGGAGCCGGCGGGGACGTTGTTGAAGAAGAAGCCCATGGCCCCGGACAAGGCCGCTGTGGCGATGCGCACCGGCGCGGTCCCGCCGGTCTGGAAGAGCAGGGCCTTGAGCGTGCCGGTGCTGGCCCCGCCGTAGCGCGCGGTCCCGGAGACGTAATCGGCGATGATCACGATCCCGGTGGAACCCGGCGCGCTGAAGGAGCCCGAGGCGTTCATGTTCAAGTTCAGCGTGGCCCAGTCGAGGCTCTTCTGGCCGCTCACCGAGCCGGTCACGAAGACGCTGCTGGAGTCCACGACCGCGAGCGCCGCGACGCCGTCGAACTTGCCCAGGCCCCCGTCGAAGGTGCGCGAACTCAGGAGCACGAGGCTCGAATCATAGCGCTGAACCCCGAAGTCGCCCGCGGCCGAGACCCAGCCCGCGTACACGGCGCCGGCCCCGTCGACGTCCAGCGACGGGAAGCCCAGGCCGGCGGAGACGTCGGTGTTGGCCGCCGAGGTCTGGAAGGCCAGGGAGGAGTCGAACTTGAGTATGCGTCCGGCCAGCGGGGAGGCGAAGCGGTCCAGGTAGGAGATGTAGAGGTTCCCGCTGAAGTCGGCGGCCAGGTCCACCCCCATCTCATCGAGCTCGCTTGGGATGTGCTGGGAGATATCCTTAATCAAAGGCGTGGTCGAAAGGTCGTCCGCCGCGTACTTGAAGAGCAGGTGCAATGCGCCCTGGCTGAGCATGGTGTAGAGGTTGCCGGAGCCGTCGCGGACCAGGCCGCGCAGGCGGTGGTCCACGTTTCCGACGGCCGGAGGCAGGGAATAGGTCGCCGTCGAGAGAGCCGCCAAGCTGGAGTCCATCCTCCAGATCTTGAAGCCCTGCCCGCCCTGCCAGGTCCGCATCGAGGCGTAGAAGGTGTCTCCCGGCCCGCGCGTCAGGGACTCGAAGAAGGAGTCCTGCCCGGCGGCGCGGCTGGCCGCCACGGCGAGACTGGAGTCCAGGCGGCGGATGTAGTTGGGGTCGCCTCCGGTCGCGTAGACCCGGCCCTGCGAGTCGACGAAGAAATCATCCGAGGTGCCGCCGGGTATGTTCGGGAAAGCCCGGGCGAGCTTGTTTCCGGCCGCGTCGTACTTCGCCAGCATGGTCACGATGCCGTTGCCCTGGTCCGAGAAGCCCGCCACGTACACGAACGGCCCGCCCGCGGTGATATTGTCCACGGCGATGCTGTTGGTGAAGTCCGCGGCCCCGCCGTCGAAGCGCGCCCCGCCGACGGCCGTGCTGAAGCCGCCGGAGAAGGAGTTGATGCTGCCGCCCGCGCCGGGGTCGGCCATCAGGGCGAAGGCGTGGTCCTCGGACTTGGAGCCGAAGAGAGCGATGGCCGAGCCGCTGTCGAGCTTGCTGTAGGGCTCGAAGCCCGCGTCGTAGCTCCCGTTGAAGTTCGCGTCCTTGAACGCATCCAGGTAATAGGTGCCCTCGGGCAAGAGGTCCTTGGTGAACTCGTACCCGAAGGTCCCGGCGGGCGTCGCGTTCACCGTGAAGCGCGGCGTGCCCGTGAAGGAGGAGTTCTCGAAGATGCGGCCGACCATGGGCCCGGGCAGGAAGCCGATGTAGGCGAGATCGCCGAAGATGCGGCGGTTGTTGGCGTCGATGCGGATCGGATCGCCGGTCCCCTGCTCGAAGAGCGTGAAGTCCGCGCCCGCGGTCGCAAACACGTTGGTCCCCGAGGAGACCTGCACCGGCGCGCCGTAGCAGGGTCCCGAGCCCGAGCATTGGCCCTGGCCGAACTGGGCGAAGGGCTCGCCGAAGTCGCCGCTCTCGTTGTTGTTGGCGTCTATGAAGGCGGAAACCTGATAGTTCGTGGCCGCGGCCAGGAAGCCGAGCTTGTAAGAATATTGGGTGATCCCGGTCTGCCGGCTGATGCGCGTCCGGGAGAAGGTGTTGTTGGAATGGCTGTTGGGGATATAGGCCTGCACCACCAGGGGCTGGTAGAGCGGCGCCGTCCCGCTGTAGGTGATGCGGCCGAGTATCGCGCCGTTGGGCGGGTCCTGGAGTGTGATGGTCCCGGCCGGCACGGAGGAGGAAAGCGGCACGAAGAGCGGGGCCTGGGATTCGAAGCTCCCTCCGCGCACGCCCACGGGCTCTCCCAAGTGCTCGTCCGGGTTGAAGTTGTTGTTCATGTCCAGGAAGGCGGCGATGTAATAGGTGCTGTTGCCCAGGACGCCGCTCTTGGTGAAGCTCCCCGTGGAGGCCATCTGCAGGGTGTAGGCGATATAATCGAAGCGCGGGTCCGTGGCGAGGGCGACCAGCACCGAGCCCGTGGAGGTCCCGCCGTAAGCGATGGTCCCCGAGATCGTGGAGTTGCCGCTCGCGCCCGTGCCGGGATCGCGCACCAGCAGGGTCACGGTGTTGGCGCCCACGCCCACGGTCACGGGGCTCGATGAGCCGCGCGCCTCCAGCGGGTCCGAGCGGCCGCTGTTGTTGCCGTCCACGAAAGCCTGGAGCACATAGGTCGTGGCAGGCGGCACGAAACTCAGGGTATAGGAGCCCGCGGCCGCGATCGTCGAGAAGGAGACCACCTCTAGGTCGTCGCAGTCCGCGCACTTGCGCTTGCCGATCTCGATGCGGATCGTCCCGGACTGGGTTCCCTCGCGCAGTATCTGGCCGGAGACCGAGCCCACGGCCGGGTCGGAGAGGGAGAAGTCCGCCGTGGGCGCGGAGGCCTGGCCGCCGTAGATGAATATCGCGGTGGGCGAGGAGGCGCTCGCCCCGTAGGCTCCGTTGGGCTCGCCGCCGTCGCGCGCCAGGTTGCCGTTGACGTCCTTGAAGGCGCGGACGTAGTACACGCCGTCCGGGAGGTTTCCGAAATTGTAAGGCACGGGAGTCCCGGAAAGTATCTGGTTGACGACCGCCACCGGGAAATTGCTGGAAAGCGAGTTGAAGAGCTGGATGACGGCCTGGGCCGCTCCGGTCTGGGCGCCGCTGTAGCTGACATTCCCGGTGATGGCGCCGCCGAAGCCTCCGGTCACCCTCATGCTCAGGCTGTAGGCGCCCGTGACACCGGAATAGAAGGAAGTCGGCTCGATGCGGTACACCCCGGCCGCGGACAAGGGGAGGCTGAGGAACGCCCCGCCCGGCCTGTTGTCCTGGGCGATGGGGAAGCCGTCTGGACCGAGCAGGAAGAGCTTGTTGTCCGCCAGCGAGCCCGCGGCGCTCAAGCGGATCTCGACGTTCGCGCCCGGGGCGATGGAGCCCTGCTCGCCGCCGCCCACGCGGAAGATGTAGACGTCCGTGTAGAAGCCCGGGCCCTGGTCCAGGGCCGGGCAGTCCGTGTTGGCGAGATTCCCTCCGACCGTGCTGTTGGGCAGTATGGGAGTCCTGTCGCAGACCGTGACCGTGGCGCCGTAGACCTTGTTGCTGTTGAAGATGTTGATCGGGAAGGGCGCGGGACTGCCGCAGTTCCTCGGCATCCCGGGCGAGAACCTGAACGGCGTCTACTCCGCCAATGAATTTCTCACCCGCATCAACCTGATGCGCGCCTACCAGTTTCCCGAGGCGGACACCCCTCTGCGGGTGGGGCGGCGGGTGGCCGTGATCGGCGCGGGCAATACCGCGATGGACGCCGTCCGCTCCGCCCTGCGGATGGGCGCCGAGGCGGGGTTCATCGTCTACCGCCGCAGCGAGAAGGAGATGACGGCGCGTCTGGA
>CAYHRV010000155.1:0-7981 GCA_964359165.1 uncultured Elusimicrobia bacterium | reverse complement strand
TGAGCAGGTCCTGATAGCCCGCGGTCTTGAGCCAGAGCTTGACGAGCTCCACCCAGTCCTCGTTGTCATCGACGACGAGTATCTTTTGCGCGAGCATGTCAGCGTCCCCCCCACGGGGGGACGCTCGTCCCGGGGGCCCACTGCCGTTTTCTCAAAAATTTCCTTCCCATTTCCTACCCGCGCACGATGAGCCCGCGTCCCAGGAGCCGCGCCACGAATTCCAGCGCCTCGCTCCGGGCCGAGCCGCGCGGATCGTGGAAACGCGCCGCGGCCTTCTCCACGGCCGCCTCCGCCGACCCGCAGCCCGCGGAGATCTCGCGCAATACCGCGACCCCGGTGGGGCTCAGCGTGTAGACCTTCTCCAGGCGCGTTTCATAGAGCAAGCCGCCGGGGCCCTCCTCCCTCAAGCGCACATGCGGGGCCAGCCGCAGTCCCTGCCCTCCCCCCGGCGCGGCGGGAGCCCCGAAAGCCTCCGGCGCGCAGGCCTCGCGCTCCACGATCCATTCCATCCGGGAACGGAGATACTCCCGGAGAGCCTCCCCCTCCTCGTGCGGTGAAGCCTCGCTCGTGTTTTGGCCGGCTCGATATTCCCCGGACCGCCAAGCCTCGCGTATCAGTTTTTGATACATGTCAGCATCCTCCCCACGGGCACATCCGCATCCTCCCCACGGGAGGATGCTCGTTGCAGGGGCCGAACGCCGTTTCATCAAGGATTTCCTTGTCTCTCATCAGAATTCTCTCCGCGCGAGCGCTTCCATGAATTCCTTGAGCGTCCCGGCCGCTTGGGGGACGGGCAGGGCGCCGGCCATGGGAAGGGCGGCGTCCAGTATCTCCCTGCCCTTGCGCCGCGCTCCCTCGATGTGTCCGCCTCGCTCCAGCAGGGCCACGAGCGCCGGGACCTGGCCGCGCTCGCGTGGGCCGCGGTTCCAAAGCTCCAGGAAGGGACCGCGGGTGGAAGGATCGTCCATGGCGAGGATGCAGGGGAGGGTGAGCTTCCCGAGGATGAAATCCTGCCCGGGCTCCTTGCCGGAGACCTCCGCGTCGAGGGTCAGGTCATGGATGTCGTCGATGATCTGGAGCAGGACCCCGGCCGCGCGACCCAGGCGCGGCGGATCCTCCCTGCGGTGCTCATGCGGGCTTTCCTGGGAGAGCACGGTTCCGCACCACTCGAAGAGCGCCGCGGTCTTGCGGGCCGCGATCCCGAGATAGCCCTCCACCGAGACATGAAGGCTCCCGCCGAGGAATTCCTCCTGGAGTTCCCCGACCGCCATTTCCCGGACCGCGCCCACCAGCTCCCTGGCGGCGGAGGGCGATATCTCCATGGCCTCCTCCAAGCCCTCGGCGAAGGCGAGGTCCCCCAGGAGTATGCCGGAGGTCTGGCCGAAAAGGCCGTTGGGGGTGGCCGTTCCGCGCCGGATGGCGGCCTTGTCCACGCAATCGTCATGGAGCAGGGAGGCGTTGTGGACGATCTCCACCGCGCGGGCGGCGTTCTCCGAGACCGGCTCCGGAACCCCGAGCGCCGAGCCCAGGGCCAGGGCGTAGCGCGAGCGCAGCATCTTCCCCGGGCGGCCCACGTGGCGGGCGAGGTCGTCGCCTACGCGCGCGCCCAGGAGCGCCACCCTCCGCTCGATGCCCGCGCGCACGCGGGCGAGAGCCTCCTCGAGCCCGAAGGCGGTCTCCACCGAAACCATGCGATGCTCGGTCATGGTCACTCCCCAACGAATTCGGATGTGACCATTTCCTGCGCAATATGCTCGGTCATCGGCTGATTCTATGCTTTTTCCCGTCGGGATTTCTACTGAGCGTCCTTGGAGAGAGCCGTCATCGCATGGTAGCTCTTGCAGGTCGAGATCAGCGTCCGGGTGGCGTGCTGGCTCAGCTCGATGAGCCCTTTGGCGGCCTCGTTGGGACGGCCGGTGAACCAGGAGAGCGTGTTGACCGTCAACTGGGCGCTGTCATTGGCCTCCTGGGTGAGCCTGAGCGCCGAGCCGCGGTTGACCGTGTCCGGGAACCCTGGGAGGCCTTGGTCGAAGGTGGTAAGCAGGTCGAATATCTCCTGGCGCCCTTTCTCCGCCGGCGGCTGGACTTGGCGCGTCGTCGCGTCCACGGCCGGTTCGACTTGAGGCGGGTCCGGGATGAGGCTCGCGGAATATTCGAGGCCGGAACGGACCCGCTCTGAAAGGGCGCGCAAATCGGCCGCATGGGCGGGGTCGGCCTTGGCCGCGGCCGCGAACCTCTCGGAAAGCGTCGCGGCGGCCCGCTTCGCCTCGATGCGCGCGTTGAGCGCCTGGCTGATCGCGCTCTCCAGGCGGGCATGGCCCGCGAGCGAGATCTCCGTCGAATCCAACTGGACCAAGGTCCGGGGTTCGCAGTCGTCGGTGTAATGGTCCCGGTCGCAATCATAATACTTCGAGGCGTGATGATAGCCGTCGCCGTCATAATATCGATGCTCCCTGCTCTGCCTGGGCTCGGGGAGGTCGAAACCGAAGAGAGGCAAGTCCGTGACCCCGGCCTTGGGGAACCACGGGTCCACCTTGCGGCGCACCGGGACCTGCACGAGGAAATCGCAGCCGTTGGGGAGCAGGAGCATGTCCCTAAGCCCGATGGAGATGTCGTCCTGCACCGTTTGGAGTCGACCGATGAGATTCCCGGCTCCCCCGACATCCGCCGAAGGCTTGCCCGCCAGAACGGCGTGAGACTCGGACAAGGCTTGCCGCCCGGCGCCGGAATGGCGCTTCATGGCGGATTGGACCTCTTTATCCAGTTCGAGGAGGCGGTTATGGGCCAAGCGGGCGCTATTCTGAAGTTTGGGAAGCGAGTCCTGCGACCAAGTGTGTGCGACCAAGGGGATGACGACCTCCTTCTTATACTTATTAGCCGCGGCCAAGTGCCGGTCGGCGCGCTCCTGGATCTTAGCCCGGTCCTGCTTGTCCGCGTGCTTTTCGGGCTCTCCCACCTTACGGAAGCCCTGCATCGGCAATCCGCCGAAATTCCCGCCTCCTCCACCCCCGCCGCCGGCATTGACCGCAGCGCGGTTCCCTCCCGCAAAACCCGGCTGCTCCTGGCCGCCTCCACCCCCGCCTCCACCCGCTCCCCCCGCGGCCGCCCCTCCCCCGCCGATCCCAGCCAGCGGGGGCTCGGCTCCGCCCGGACCGGCGGCCGAGGCGCCGGGTGCGGCCCGCAGGGACTGGCGCGAGGCTCCGCGCGCGTCCAGGGCTCGCCGCCCTCCGCCAGTGAGAGCCTTCAGGGCTCCTCCGATCTTGGGGGCCATGAACGCCCGGTTGGAGGCTTGGCTGAGGAAATTCGAGAGCGAAGCGGCGCTCAGGCGCGGTTTCTCGGGGGCCGAAGCCCCCTTCATCCCGGCGGAGGAGAATCCCCCGGAAGCGCGGTCGGCGGATTGGAATTTGGAGGGCATCTTCTGCAAGGCGGGCTTGGCCCCCTCCTCCCCTCCGGCGCCCTGCTCCGGGGCGGCCTCTTCGGTGCCGGCCGGGGAGTCCTTGCTGTCGGCATCCCGCTCGTTCCCCTCCTCTCCTTTGAACTTATTGGCGATGATCCGGTCCAACTCGGCGTTCTTGGAGCCCTTGCGGCGTGTCGAGGTGGAGGGGGTGGCGGACCCCGCTCCTTCGTCCCTGGACTCCTTGCGCGCGGAGGCGCTCTGCGCGGGAGTATCGGAGAGCACCGGGAGTATGGACGGGAGGGAATCCCGGGCCTTAGCCCTCTCCTCGGCGGCAGGCAAGGCTTCGGAAGAAGCGAAAAGCGGAGCATCCGCGTCGGGACGCAGCTCGCGGCGTTCCACGGGGCCTTTGCGGCCCAACATCAGAGCCACGGACCAGAGGGTCAAACCTCCGGCTGCCGCGACGACCGCCGCGCGCAGGAGCGCCCTCGGGTCTTTGAGCCAGCGCTTCATGCCGGGAGCCACCCTACTATCTTGCTCCGAATTCCGGCGCATTTCAAGGGAAAAATTGCAAAAAGTTTGTAAAATTGAGTATCATGAACCTCATGCGCGCATGCCGCTCGGGTGGACGGCGGGGTCTCCTGGGCCTGTTCTGCCTCTGCCTCTCGATCTCCGCCTGCGCTCCCAAGAAGACGGTCATGAAACCCGCCCGCTCCGGCGCGGAAGGAAGCTTGGACCTCGAAGGTTCCTCGGTCCGCGCCGTTCCCGACGTGGACGTCGACGAGGCCCGGATACGGGGCAAGGAATTCGCGGACACCCAGGAGCTCGACGCGGTCCGTTTCGGCTACGACAGCTATCTGCTCGACGAGGGCGCCCGGATGACGCTCAAGAGGAACACGGAGTTCCTCCGGTCCCACCCGGACCTCGAGATCCTCATCGAAGGCCATTGCGACGAACGCGGGACCATCGAGTACAACCTCGCCCTGGGACAGAAACGGGCCAAGGAAGCGCGCGACTACTACATCCGGCTCGGGATACCGGGACGCACCCTCGGCACCATCTCCTTCGGAGAGGAAGCTCCCGCATGCGAGGACTCCACGGAGGAATGCTGGGCGCAGAACCGGCGGGCCCAGACCAAGGTCCGCGCCCGGACCGCCTCCAACGACCTGCCGCCGCGCCCGTGAGGGCGCGGCCGGCCGCAGCACTAGCCGCGTGCGCGGCGGCCGCCTGCCTCTGCGGCTGCGTAGCCACCCAGAAGGACATCCTCGATCTCTCCGCGCAGACGGATTCGCTCACCGTGCAGATGCAGGCCCTGCGCAAATCGCTCAACACCATGCAGTCCAACCAAGCGGACCTCGCGGTCAAGCTCGACCAGATGAGGACGGACGTAGGCGTGCTCAACGAGACTCTCAAGGACAACCAGGCTAGCAATTCCCGGCTCGCGGCCAAGATGGATGACCTGGCCTCGGTGATGACCTCCAAGGTGGCCAGCCTCGGGGAGACCCTGTCCAACAACCAGAAGAAGCTCGTCGAGCAGCGCGAGGAGGACCGCCGCCTGGCGCAAGAGGAGCGCGACCGGAAGGCCGCGCCCACGGAGCCCGAGGAGGAGGCCCCCAAGACGGAGGAGCCCTCCGCCGGGCCCACCCCGAGCCAGATCTACCAGTCGGCCCTGGTTCAATTCAACCAGAAGAAATACGACCTCGCCGCGCAGGGATTCTCGCTCTACCTCCAGAAATACCCCAAAGGCGAGGTGGCGGACCTGGCCACCTACCACCTCGCCGGGGCGCTCTTCGCCCGGAAGGAATACGAGGAGGCGGCGCGGCAATACGCCGTGGTCCTCGACCGCTTCCCCAAGAGCGACCTGACCCCCGCGACCCGGCTGAAATACGCCCAGTGCCTTCTCGAGCTCAAGGTGCACCCCGACGAGGCCCAGCGTTACCTCCAATCCATCCCGGAGGATTTCCCCAATAGTCCCGAGGCCAAGGTCGCGGCGCAGACCCTGCGCAAGCTCGAATCCCCCAAGGCCCAGCCCCCCGCGAGAAAATCCTCTTCTCCAAAAAAACGATGAGGCTAGCCGTCCTGCTCATCTTGTCCCTGGCCTCCGCCGCTCCCGCCGCGGAGGTCTACATCGGGGTCGATGCCGCGCGGGGGATGGGGCGCAAGGCCCTGGGTCTGCCTCCCTTCGTCCCCGAGGATCCCACGCGCCTGGAGGACGGGGAAACGGGGGTGCGCCTGCGCGACACCCTGCGCTCCGACCTCCTCTACTCCCGCTATTTCGACCTCATTGAAAAACCCACCGCCTCCGCAGAGGGCGGCGAGGAAGCGGCCGCCCAGGCCTGGAAGGCGTCCGGCGCCTCGTTCCTGCTCACCGCCAGATCCGGCCGCGTCCAGTCGATGCTCTACTTGGCCGTCAAAGTCTCGGACCTCGCCTCCGGGGAAGCGGTGCTCGAGCGCTACTACAAGCAGAACGAGAAATACTGGCGGAGCTTGGCCCACAAGGTGGCCGACGACGTGGTGCGCCAGTTGACCGGCCGGCCCGGCATCGCCCACACCCAGATCGCCTTCGTCAACGACCAGTCCGGACGCAAGGAGATATACCTGGCCGACTACGATGGGGAAGAGGTGCGGCGCGCGACCTCCTTCAAGAGCATCACCCTCCTTCCCCGCTGGAGCCCCGACCGCCGCCTGCTCGCCTTCACCAGCTATAAGGAAGGCAACCCCGACCTTTTCCTCTATGACATGGAGCGAGGGCAATCCCGCGTGCTCTCGGACCGGCAGGGGCTCAACCTGGCCGGCGGATTCTCGCCCGACGGCGCCAAGCTGGCCGTGACCTTGTCCATGCAGAAGAACCCCAACATCTTCCTTCTGAGCCTGGCGGACGGTTCCATCGAGAGGGTCACCTCTCATTTCGGCGTGGATTCCTCGCCCACCTTCTCGCCGGACGGAGGGCAGATCGCTTTCGTCTCCGACCGCGCCGGCAACCCCCAGATACACATCCAGGAGCTCTCGACGGGGCGTCTGCGCAGGCTCACCCGGCTCAACTGGTGCGACTCCCCCTCCTGGTCTCCCAGCGGGGAATGGATCGCCTTCTCCGGCCGGGCCAACAACAAAGACCCCATGGACATCTTCCTAGTCGACGTGACCGGGACGCGCCTGGTCCAACTCACCCACGGGGAAGGCTCCAACGAGGACCCGGCGTGGTCGCTCGACAGCCGCTTCATCGCCTTCTCCAGCACGCGGGGCACGCCCAAGCGCCGCCGCATCTACCTCATGGACGCCGACGGCTCCGCCCCCCACCCCCTCGCCGACCTCCCGGGCAATTCCTTCACCCCCAGCTGGTCGCAGTAGCGGCTCCATACTTGACGGAAACCAGGCCTCCTGGTATACTTGTTAGGTATAATTAACAACTGTTAAGTATGTCTAACGCTCGCGCTCTCGAACCATCGGCGCTTCTCCATGAGGACGCCCGAACGCGTGTCTTGCGGTTCCTTTGGCGCAGCCGCGCCGAATGGAGCGGCCGGGAGATCGCCCGCAAAGTGGGCTTGAGCGCTCCCGCTTGCCACGAAACCCTCAAGAAGCTCGACACCCGGGGGCTCGTTCTCTTTAGGCGCGTCTCGAACGTGCATCTCTATAAGATAAACCCAGAGAACTATCTCATCTGTAACGTTTTCGCCCATCAGTTCGAGGCTGAGGCGGCCATGCCCAAGAAGGTCGCCGCCTTGGTCACGAAGTCCCTGGTCGATTCCGCAAAGACCGATATCCTCTCCATCGTGCTTTTCGGCAGCATGGCGCGCGGCACCGAGCAGCTAGGCAGCGATCTAGACATCCTGGTCGTCCTTCCCACGAAGAAAGGCGTCAAAGCGCTGGAGTTGCGCATCGAAAACCTGCGAGAGTCGTTGTTCAAGCGCTTCAGCGTCCCGCTATCGCCATATGTTCAGACCTTGTCGGAACTGCGGCATAAACACCAGCAAAAACTTCCGCTGATCCGAGAGATTCTGAAGGATGGGCAGACCATTTTCGGCAAGGAGATCAAGGAGTTGTTGTCATGATCCCGAAGAAACTCAAGACCCGCTCGGTTTCCCGCGAGCGCCATTCAACCTATCTTAAGAAGGCGAAGGAGTTCCTTCGGGCTTCGGAGTCGTCGATGAAAATAGGGGATTGGAACGCCGTGGGCTTGAACGCCGTCCACGCGGCGATCTCTGCGGCGGATGCGCTCCTGGTCTACTATGGCGGCGTCCGGTCAACCAGCAACTCTCATCATGACGTGGCGGGGCTCCTGCGCCAGCACATCAAGGACGACCAGCTCGGCTCGAAGATTCAGACGCTCTCCAAAGTGCTGGGGTACAAGAATCTCGCGGCCTACGAAGACCGCGAGGTGCTGGAGGCGGAAGGCAGGGATGCGGAGAAGCTCGCGCGGCGGTTTTTGGAGTGGGCGCGATCGCGCTTGGCTTGAGCTCGCAGGCGGAATCCGCTGAAAACGAGGCAAACCCCGTTTTCAGCGGATTCCAAGAACCGGCGACGCTTCTTGTTATTTAACGAAGCACTTTCTGCAGCGAGCCTCGTACTTGTCCGCCGCGCCCACGCTGA
>CAYHRV010000154.1:0-8000 GCA_964359165.1 uncultured Elusimicrobia bacterium | reverse complement strand
GGCGTGAGCTTCGAGGCGTGGAGCAGGCGCCAGAAGGGGTTGCCTGGGCCCGCGAAGTGATGGCCCAGGGCCTCCGAGCGCAGGCCGGGGTTGATGCCCACGAAGAGTATCCTGGGCTTTGCGCGGAGGATGTCCCTTAAAGGCATGGCAGGCCGGGTATTGTAGACAATATGGGATAATCGCCCATGCGGACTTTTCCGAGAGAGCACGCGGCGCGGCTCTTCCTCGAGCGCCAGCACCTCGCGGGGCCTTATCGACGGACGCTTTCGGCCCGGGCGCTCGCGGCCGTGGTCTCGGACCTGGGCGGGGTTCAGCTCGACTCGATCAATGTCCTGGAGCGGGCGCATTACCTGACGCTCTGGAGCCGGTTCGGCCCCTACGATAAGGCGGCCTTGGATAAGCTCATCTACGAGCGCCGCGTCCTCATCGAGTATTGGGCTCATGCCGCGTGCCTGGTGGCCTCCGGCGATCTTGCGGCCTGGGGGCGGGCCATGGCGGATTACCGCAGGCGCAACAAGGGCTGGTCCGATTGGCTCAAGGCCAACGGCCGCGTCTTGCGCAGGGTGGAAGGGGAGATACGCGAGCGTGGGCCGCTCTCCTCCTCGGCGTTCGCGCGGCCCGCTTCCCAGGGGAAGGCCGAGGGCTGGTGGGACTGGAAACCGTCCCAGCACGCTCTGGACTATCTATGGATGAGCGGGCGTCTGGCCGTGCATTCCCGCAGACACTTTCAAAAGAGCTACGACCTGGCCTCCCGCGTCCTGCCCGCCTTCGAGCCCATGGGGCGGGCCGCTTTCTTGAAGTGGCATCTGCGCAAGACCCTGGGAGCGCTGGGAGCCGCGGCCGAAGCCGATCTTTCCCGGTACATGACTTTCCCGCGCATGGAGGCCGGTGAGCGGCGTAAGGCGCTCGCGGCCCTGCTCAAGAGCGGGGAGGCCGTGGAGATCGGCGTGGAAGGCCTTTCCGGGAGCTGGTTCACCTTGGTTTCGGACCTGCCGGAACTGGAGGCGCCGCCCAAGGTCTCCGGGACCACTTTGCTCTGCCCATTCGACTCGCTTCTCTGGCATCGCGGCCGGGCCAAGGCCCTCTTCGGGTTCGACTATAAGATCGAGGTCTACACTCCCGCCCCGAAGCGTGTCTACGGCTATTACACTTTGCCTATACTGCACGAAGGGCGCTTAGTGGGGCGGCTCGACCCTAAGAACCATAGGGCCGAGAAGCGTCTCGAAGTGCGCGCGGTCCACTTCGCGGAGAAGCCGGAGGCGGGACTGCTGGAGGGAACGGCCTTCGCCCTGCGCTCCTTGGCGGAGTTCCTGGGCGCCCGGGAGATCACCGTCCCCCGCGGGCCTTTGCGCGGCCTGGTCTAGCGTCCCGCGGAAGCGGGTCGGGCCGAGAGTGTCCTAGATATGTCTCGCAGGACCTCATCGTAGTATGCGCGCAGGGGGTCGGGCTTCTTGAGCAGGCGGTCCCACCAGGAAAGCGTCGGGACTCTCTCGGCTTCGCCCGCGTCCACCACCCACGCTCGCTCGCCGGGCCGCGAGGCCGTATGGCCGATCATGATGTTCTCGGACATCTTCACGCGGTCTTCCAGGCGTATGCGCGCGGCGACCAGGGTGTCGAAGAGCGCGCGCACCTTGGGCAGGTCCGCGGCGGAGGCCCGGCCCAGGCTCACGCCGAAGACGCGCTCCTGGATGAGATAGGCGGCCGGGCGGCTCTTGGCGCCCTCCTGGACTTCCAGCATGCCCTTGGAGACCATGCGCGGAGCCAGCCCCAAGACCTCCAGCGGCGCCCTGCGCGAGGCCTCGCGGTCGCGCTCGATCCTGCTCCCGCCCTCGCGCGAGGCGCCGGCCTGGGAAAACAGCGTGAGCAGGTGCTCATGGCTTTCGGGATGGATGAGGTTGTCCTTGAAGCCCCCGCCGTCGAGATACTCCGCCTTCTTCCCGCCGATGGCCCAGTCGCGGCGGCCCGGGCCCTTGCGGATGGAAGCGACGGTCGAGGGAGAGGCCTTGAGGCCCGAGGGGATGGATGAAGCGGAAGGCTGGGACACGGAAAGAGCCAGGCCCGGCCCGGAGCCCGGGCCTGGCTTGCCGGCTCCGTCGAAAGCGGTGGATAGGGAAGAGGCGCTCTCCTCGCCAGGCGCTCCAGGTTCCGCTTGAAGGGTCTTGAGCGACCCCTCCGCTGTTTTTCCGGCGGAGTCCAACTGGTCTTTCGGCGCGGAGGCGTCAGGGGCCGCGGCGCTTGGCGCGGCGGCCCGCGCCGGGCCCACGCTCGCGCGCGAAGCCCCTGGACCCGCGGACACCGAGGCCTTGGGCAAGGCGAGGGCCGGCAGACCCGCGGCGGATAGCGAGACTTGCCGGGGGGAAAGGGCCTGGCTTCCGGTTGCGCCCGAGCCCGCTTGTCCCCCGGCGATCGAGCCCCCCGAGCCCAAGGAGGGCGAGACCGGACCCACTTCCTTGACCTGCGCGCAAAGCAACCCCGGCATCAGAAGCAGAGCGATTCCCAAAGGTCGTTTCATGCCGTCATAGTATGCCCCGGAGGTGCCGTTTCATCAAGGTCCGCTTGGCGGTCCGTTTGGTGGGAGACGCAGTGGGTCCCATGGCGATAGAACGGGTGAGGGGTGGTCCGAATCTTGTCGGAGGGGGCCTCACGGAACCCTGCGCCACGGAGAGCGCAGGGTGAGTGAGGAGCGGCGTCCGAACGAGGAGGACGACCGCGTACCCCGAGGGCAAGATTCGGATCAGGCCCCCTCACCGCCTATTTTTGGCTTGGTTCCACTATGGCGAGGAAGCGGGGGTCGTCGCGCAGGAGCTCGAACTCCGCCGATTCCTTCGCCTCCTCGGCGAGCTTGCCGTCGAGCTTGACCGCGGTCTTGAGCTCGGGCAGGGCCTCGTCGAGGCGGCCCTGGGCCGCCAGGAGCAGGGCGTGGTAATAGCGCGCCGGAGGATAATACGGGTCCATGCGCGCGGCGATGGCCAGCTCCTCCATCGCACCGTCGAGTTCCGAGGATTTGGTATAGAGCAGTATGCCGTTGGTGGCATGGGCGTGGGCCCTCTGCTTGCGCACGCCGGGGTTGAGCACGCGCACGAGGTTCCATTTGAACCGCGCTTTCCTCCCGGCGCCGGTCTCGTGGAAGACGAGCAGGGCGCAGTTGCCCAGGGGATGGTAATGGACGCGGCGCAGGGCGAAGGGGGGCGCGGGCCAGCGGGTGGGGGGGGTCTTGAAAGGGGCCGTGGTGAGGATGAGCCCCGCCAGCTCCGGGGAGGGGCCCAAAGGAGCATCGCGCACGATCTCCGTATAGCCTCGCTGAGGATGCTTTCTGGAGAGCTTCGCCGCGGTATCCCTGGCGAGCGAGGGGTCCCAGAAATGGCTCTGGGAGGAGTCCATGGACCAATCCTCCTTGAGCTTGGATGAGTCCGGAGGGATGGAAAGGGACCCCAGGCGCCATTCCTTGGGCTCGCCCAGCCCCTCGCCCTTGGCCGGGAGTTGGATGTGCCGCACGGCGGCCGAGCAGGCTTGCCCCCAGCCGAGGAAGGAGAATTCCTCCAAGGGTCCGGTGTCCAGGACAGATCCCGATCCTACGAAGCGGGTCTTGGTCTGCGTCGGAGCCGCCAGGGCCTGGGACTGCAGGAGGGACAACAGGAGCAGAAAGACGACCATGACCAGTATAGTATCATACCTGACCATGATGCCGTCCGGGTGCTCCATGCTCCGCATTTCGGCTCTCCTGCTCTTGTTTTTCGCCGCTCCCGCGTCCTCGGCGCCGGCGCCGGCCAAGAAAGGCCAACGGCTCTCGGAGGGAACGACGCTGGAGAAGGACCCCCAGATGCTGGCGCTCGAGAGGATCAAGGAGGAGATCGCGGCCATCAAGGAGGAGCTCCGCCCTCTGGTCAAGGGGATGGAGGACTTGCGCCACGCCTACGACACCGGGGCCGATCCGCGCACCCTGACCGGGACCCGCAAGACTCAGCGCGCGCGGTTCCAGGTGAAGCTCGACCGCTTCGACGCGCTGCGCCAGGACCTCGAGCGCATCAAGGACGAGTTGGAACAGCGCAAGATACGCTATGCGGTGACCCAGTTCGCCTCCAAGAAACTGGACACCGACGACATGAGGGAGCAGTGGGTGGCCATCGAGGACATGAGCCTGGTCTACCGCTTGAACAACAATTTCCGCGACCGCATGGAGACCTTGAAGAACAACGAAGGGGAGGAATACCAGAGGGCGCTCGATTCCTTGAAGAAGCGGCAGAACCTCCTGCTCTGGCTGGGCGGCGCCGTCGGCGTGCTCATCGCGCTATTCTCCCTCGGCCGCTGGCGCATGCGCGTTCTGGGCCAGCCCGACGCGCTCCCCGTCGCGTCCGGAGCGTCGGCCTCCTATGTGCTCCTGGGCGGGACTTTCCGCTTGGAGCGGGAGTGGGGCAAGGACAGGCTCGGGGTCTATTACGGCGCCGTGGACGTCAAGAAGGGCGAGCCCGTGATCGTCTGGCTCCTGCGCGAGGACGCGGGATTCACCCCGGCCGGGGCCAAGGCCGCGGCCGCGGCGGCGCAGAGAGCCGCGACGGTCCGCCATCCGGGCATCGCGGGCATACGCGCCATATTGCAGGAGGACGACAGGCTCTGCCTGGTCCTCGACGCCATGGAGGGGAGCCCGTTGAACGCGCTCCTGGGCGAAGGAAAAAGAGCGTCCTTGGCCACCGCCGTCGGGCTCGTGTCCCAGGCTTCCGCCGCCCTTAACGCGGCCCATGCCGGCCGAGTCCTGCATGGGAGGCTCAGGCCCGCCGACATCACCCTCTCCGAGGACGGCAAGGCCAAGGTGCACATGCTCGGCGTCCCCCAGGAGGGAGCCGAGGAGTATATGGCGCCGGAACAGGCCGGGGGAGCGCTCTTGCCCGCCTCCGACGTCTTCGCCCTGGCCGCCTGCGCCTATGAATTCCTCGTGGGGGTCGCGGCGTTCCCGGGCCCGGACCACGGCGAGCAGAAGAGGAGGATGCTCTGCACGCCGCCCTCCGTCGCCGTCGCGGGTCTTCCCAAGGCGCTCGATGAGGTCTTCCGCAGGGCTTTTTTTCCCGACCCTGCCCAGCGCTACCGTTCCTGCCCGGAGTTCGCCTCCGCCCTGGAGGCGGTGTGGTCCAAGGAGAAGCGCAAGCGCTCGGGCCGGGAGGCCTGAGCCGAGTTCAGCTCTCGCGCATCCCTGCGATGATATCCTGGGCGATACGCGCGATGTTCTTGGCGTCGTCGAGGCCCCGATGCAGGCGTCCTTCCGGGGGCATCCCGAGCAGTTCCAAGGCGCGCGTCATGGGGCAGGGTTCGATGGAGCGCCGTTTGGCGAAGAGATAGCGCAGGTCGATGTGGGATTCCAGCGCGGCTGGATAGCGCAGTCCGTGCCGGGCGCAGTCCCGCTGGAGTTGGTGGATGTCGTAATCGCTCCAGGAGGCCAGGCGCAGGGGTCCGGGGCCGGCCCAACGCGAGAACTCGGCGAAGACCTCGGGAAAGGGCTTGGCCGCGGCGGCTTGGGCCTGGGTGATGGAGGTCAAGGAGCGGCAGAAATCGCTCAAGACCGGCTCGGCCGTGGGCCGCGCCAGCGAGGAGAACTCGCCCGCCGCTCGGAGCTCCGAGTCGAGGCGGAGGGCGCCGATCTCGATGGTCTCCATGCGCCCGGCATCGTAGGCTCCTTCCCAGCAGGTGGCTTCCAGGTCGAAGACGATGAGGGGAGCCTTGGTCCAGCGCCACGCCCGCTCCAGTTGGGATAGGATGAAGGCCCCTTTGGAGGCCGTGTAGGCCGCCCGGTCGTGGCGATGCTCCTGGGCCAGAGTCCGCTTGAGCTTCTCGTAGGCCGCCGCTTCCTCGGGCCGCGCCCGCAGGAAGTCGCGATAGACCAGTTGCTTGTGCCAGAAGTCCGCGTCCTTGCGCACCCAATGGACATGGTGGGTGGGCGGGCTTCCCTTGCGGAAGAAATGACGCCCGGGTATGCCGTATTCCCCGAGATAGCGGTAGCCGAGCCCGGAGAATACGGCCAAAATCCCCTCCTCCATGCGGGGATCGTCGACGCCGATCATGAGGTCGATGGTGGGTTTCGCGGCCAGGCCCGGCACCGCCGTGCTGCCGACATGCTCCACGGCCGGCGCCCCGCGGCGTCCATCCAGGGCCTTGAGCAAGGCGTCCCGTTCCAGAGCGAAAAGCCCCGGCCATGCCGGGTCGTAGGGGACGATCTCGATGAGGTCGTCGGTCACGCCGCGCTCGACGGAGTCGAGCGCCGTCGTTCTTGGACGGCGTTGCCGTGTGTCCGTGTAAGCCGTTTCATAGAGACTTCCATAGCATTTTTTAGGCCAGGTCGATGGAGTGCCAGCGCTCCTGGTACTGGAGGGCGAGGCGCTCGCGCAGGGCATGGTGCTCGGGCCGGGTGAGGTCCGGGTCTACGGCGAGCAGGGCCTCCGCGTCCTCCTTGGCCGCGGCCAGCAGGTCCGCGTCCTTGAAGAGGTCGGCGGCTTTGAGGGTGAGGTCGCCGTGCTGGGCCGTGCCCAGGGCGTCCCCCGGCCCCCGGATCTTGAGGTCTTCCTCGCCGATGCGGAAGCCGTCGCTGGTCTCGCAGAGGATGGAGAGGCGCTTGCGCGCCTGGTCGGTGTTGGGGGAGGCGACCAGGCAGCAGAAGGATGCGTCCTTGCCCCGCCCGATCCTGCCGCGCAGTTGGTGCAGGCTCGCCAAGCCGAAACGGTCGGCGTTCTGCACCACCATGACCGCGGCATTGGGCACGTCCACGCCGACCTCGATGACCGGAGTGGCCACCAGGACGTCCAAGAGCCCCTTGGAGAATTCCTCCATAACCGCCACCTTCTTCTTGCCGGGCATCCTGCCGTGGACCAGTCCCACGCGCAGGCCGGGGAAGGCCTGGGCGCGCAGGCGTTCGTGCTCGGCGATGGCCGCCTTGAGGTCGAGGGAGGCGGACTCCTCGATGATGGGGTAGACCACATAGGATTGGTGCCCGGCCGCGGCCTCCCGGCGTACCGTCTCGAAGGCCTGGGTTTCGCTCACATGCGCGGTGGAAGCCGGGCGGCGGCCGGGGGGCATCTCGTCGATGGTGGAGACATCCAGGTCCCCGTAGAGGGCCAGGGCCAGGGTGCGGGGGATGGGGGTCGCGGTCATGAGCAGGAGGTCCATGGGCGGCCCTTTTCTGCGCAGGGTGGTGCGCTGGCGCACGCCGAAGCGGTGCTGTTCGTCGATGACGGCCAGGCGCAGGCGGGGGAAGGTCACATCGCCTTCGAGCAGGGCGTGCGTGCCCACCACGATGTCCAGCTCGCCCGCGCGCGCGGCCTCCAAGGTCTTCTGCCTCTGCTTGGGCGGCACCCGGGAGCTGAGCAGGGCGAAGCGCACCCCCATGCCGTGCAGGAAGCGCTCGAAGGTCCACATATGCTGTTCGGCCAGGATCTCGGTGGGGGCCATGAAGGCGGCCTGGGCTCCGTTCTCGACGGCGAGCAGCATCGCGGCCAGGGCCACCACGGTCTTCCCGGACCCCACATCCCCCTGGAGGAGGCGCGTCATGGGGCTCTTGGAGCGCATGTCCTCGAATATCTCGTTGATGACCCGTTTCTGGGCGTCGGTGAGCTCGAAGCCCAGCCGCTCGCGCATGGGGGTCAGCAGAGTCCGCTTGATCTCGTAGCCGTAGCCCTTGGACACCTCGCGGGTCTGCCGGTGCTTGATGGTCCAGGCCAGCTCCAGCAGGAGCAGCTCGTCGAAGGCCAGGCGCCTGCGGGCCTCCTCGAGCTCGGCTCCGGAGCGCGGGAAGTGGGCGGCCGGGATGGCTTGGGGCAGGGAGAGGAGTTCCCGCTTCTGGAGGATCTCGGGGGGGAGGGGTTCGCGCAGGCCTTCGACCCCGGAGTCCAGGGCGCCGGCCACGGTCTCGCGCAGGAAACGCTGGGTGAGGCCCTCGGTGAGGGAGTAGACCGGGACGATGCGTCCCACATGGTAGGCGGCCTTGGGGTCCTCGATGCGGTAATATTCCTCGACGGAGA
>CAYHRV010000153.1:0-8028 GCA_964359165.1 uncultured Elusimicrobia bacterium | reverse complement strand
GCCTCGACCTCGGCGGGGTTGTCCTTCATGAGGCCGGTCTGGGCCGTGGGTTTGCCGTCCACGGAGGAGACGGTGCGCTTGTCCATGCCCTCGATGACGCAGACATCCGCCGGGGGCTTGCGCGCGCCGGTGTAGGCCTTCACCGCGCAGCCCAGGCTCGCGGCCAGGGCGATGAGAAGCAGGGGTCTTGCGCTCATTTCTTTCCTCCGCGGGCGTCCTTCAGGAAGGCGAGGTAGCCCTTATAGGTCATGTAGACGTCGAGTTTGCCCGAAAGTTCCCAGGGAGCGTGCATGGAGAGCACGCCCACGCCGCAGTCGATGACGTTCATGCCGTAGCGCGCCATGTAGCCGGCGATGGTTCCGCCCCCGCCCTGGTCCACCTTGCCCAACTCTGCAGACTGGTAGACGACCCCGGCCGCGTCGAATATCCGCCGGATCTCGGCGACGAATTCGGCGTTGGCGTCGTTGGCCCCGGATTTTCCCCGGGCGCCGGTGAACTTCGTGACGACGGCGCCGCCGTTGAGCAGGGCGGCGTTCTTGAGCTCGGAGACCCCGGGGTAGAGCGGGTCATGGAGCACGTTGACGTCGGCGGAGATCATCCAGGAGGCGCCGAGAGCGCGCTTGAGGGTGAGCTCGCTGTAGGTCCCGCCGGAGAGGTTCACCATCTCGCCGACGGTGTTCTCGAAGAAGTTCGACTGCATCCCGGTCGCGCCGAGAGAGCCGATCTCCTCCTTGTCGCAGAGAAGCACCGCGGCCGTGTACTCCGGGGTCCCCGGGAGGTCCAGGAGCGCTTGAATGGCCGGGAAGGCGCAGGCCTTGTCGTCCTGCCCGTAGGCCAGGATCATGGATCGGTCGAAACCCGCCTCCCGCGCCGGACCGGCGGGGACGAACTCGAGCTCGGCCGATAGGAAATCCGACTCGCTCAGGCCGTATTTCTCCTTGAGCAGTTCCAGCACGCGGTATTTGATGCGCTCCTTGCGCTTCTTGTCCGCGCAAGGGACGGAGCCGGCGACCACGTCGAGGCCCTCGCCCGGGATGCCGTCGGACATGGTCTTCTTCATCTGGTCCTGGGCCAGGTGGGGCAACAGGTCGGTGATGCAGAAGACCGGGTCCCCCGGGTCCTCGCCCACCCGGATCGGGATCTTCCGGCCGTCGGGCTTGATGAACACGCCATGGAGGGCGAGCGGGAGGGCGACCCATTGGTAGTGCTTGATGCCCCCGTAGTAATGGGTGTCGAGCAGGGCCATCTCCCCGCTCTCGTAGAGGGGGTTCTGCTTGACGTCGATGCGGGGAGAATCGATGTGTCCGCCGATGACCTGCAGGCCGCGCTCGAGGGGTTTGCGGCCGATCACGGCGGCCGCCAGGGTCTTGCCCGCGCAGCTTCGGTAGACCTTGTCTCCGGCGGCGAGCCTCGTGCCCGCGGCGATGAGGGCTTCGAGGTCCTTGAAGCCTCGGGCCTGGAGGAGGCGCACGGCCTCGTCATGGGCTTCCCGCTCGGTCTTGCTCACGCTCAGGAAGGCGATGTAGGCCCGGCAGAGTTCGTCGAGCTTGCGGGCGTCCGAGGGCTTGAGACCCTCGTAGCCGTTGCCGCGGGTATGGGAAAGGTCCGTTTTCTTCGAGGCTGTTTTAGTGGCCATGGGGGAAGGCTATAAAATGCGGCTTCCCCTGTAAATGACGAAGGGCCCGGCCGGGCTCAGACCGCGGGGACCGAGGGGTCGATGCGCTCCGCCCAGGCGAGTATGCCCCCGGCCACGTTGACCACGTTCGTGAATCCTTTCTCGCGCATCACCTTGACGGCCCGGGCGGAGCGTCCGCCGGAACGGCAATGGACGGCGGTGGGCGCCGAGGGGTCGAGCTCCTTGAGACGGCCTTCGAGCTGGCCCAAGGGGATGAGCTTGGAGCCCGGGATGCGGCCGAAGTCGTATTCGCTCTGTTCGCGGACGTCGATGAGCACGAGACGCTCCTTGCTCTCGAGCTTGGCTTTGAGTTCCTCGACGGTGATCTCGGGGATGGGCGCGTTCATCTTGGCCTCCGTTCGCGGTCCGGCGCAGAACGCCTCGTAGTCGATGAGCGAACGCAGGGTCGGGGCGCTCCCGCAGAGAGGGCAGTTCGGGTCCTTGCGCAGGGAGAGGGTGCGGAACTCCGCGGCGAGGGCGTCGAAGAGGATGAGCTTGCCGATGAGGGGCTCTCCCGCGCCCAGGATCAGCTTGACCGCCTCCATGGCCTGCAATGTCCCGATGATGCCGGGGAGCACGCCCAACACTCCCCCCTCCGCGCAGGAGGGCACCAGGCCCGGGGGCGGGGGCTCGGGATAGAGGCAGCGGTAGCAGGGTCCCTGCTTCGCCCAGAACACGGAGACCTGGCCCTCGAAACGGAAGATGCTCCCGTAGACGTTGGGGAGGCCGAGCAGGGCGCAGGCGTCGTTGACGAGGTAGCGCGTGGGAAAATTATCGGTCCCGTCGATGACGAGGTCATAGCCCTTCAGGACGGCGAGGGCGTTGCCCGCCGAGAGCCTCCCTTCGTGGAGCGAGACCTCCACGCCCGGGTTAAGGGCGTTGAGGCGCTCCTTGGCGGCTTGGAGCTTGGGCCGCCCGACATCCGAGGTCGAATAGAGCACCTGCCGCTGGAGGTTGGTGGCGTCCACGGCGTCGAAATCCACCAGGCCGATGCGGCCCACTCCCGCGGCGGCCAGATAGAGGGCCACGGGCGAGCCGAGGCCGCCAGCACCCACGATGAGCGCTCGGGCGCGCTTGAGCTTGAGCTGGCCCTCCATCCCTACTTCCGGAAGTATCAGGTGCCTGCCGTAGCGCTTGACCTCCTCGGGCGAAAGGCCGGCGGCGTCGCTCCCGCCGGCGATGGCGGGCACGACGATCAGGACGTCCCCGTCCTTGAGCGGGGTCGCGGCTCCTTGGAGGGAGCGCACATCCTCGTCGTTGAGGTACAGGTTGACGAAATTGCGCAGCGCGCCCTTCTCGTCGAATAAGTGCTTGGCGAGGCCTTCATGGCGCTCCTTTAAGGACGCGAGGGCCGCGGCCACGGTGTCGGCCTCCACGGAGAGGCTCGGCTGTCCCTGCGTGAACTGCCTCAGCGCCGCGGGCAGACGGACTTGGACGCTCATCGGGTCCTCCTTTCTTGCGCCGGGACCTCATCGGCGACGGGCTTGACTTCCCCCTCGATGAAGCTGCGTCCGTCCGCGCTCAGGCGCCATACCCGGGCCCCGCAGACTTTTCCCTTTAGGACGGAGAGGATGAGGTAGGCGTACGCGGGCCAAGCCCGGTCGAGGTCGAAGGGCGAGGGCCAGGCCGGCGCGTCCGGGTGCGAATGATAGATCCCGAGGATGGCCTCGGAAGAGTCGGCGAACTCCTTTTCGACGCGCAGGAACTCCCGGGCGTCCACCTGATAGCGGTTGGTGCGGGGTCCGTTCTCCCAAGCGTTGCCCAGGCCGCGGGCATGGGCGATGAGGAGTCCGTCCTCCGGCGAACCGAAGTCCGCCGGGACCTCCCCGACCATGGCTCCGCAGCATTCCTCGGGGTAGGCCGACGCCGCGTGCGCCTCGATGCTCTCGCGCACGGCGCGGGGAAGGAGGAGCTTCACCCGCCCTCCCAGAAGCGCTCGCCCAGGTAGCGTTCGCCGCTATCGGGGAAGACGGTGACCACCGTCGCCTTCCGCCCGGCATGGTGGAGGTCCTGTGCGACGCGCAGCGCCGCGGCCAGGTTGGCGCCGGAGGAATTGCCGATGAGCAGCCCTTCCTCGCGCGCCGCGCGGCGGACGAGGGCCTGCGCCTCCTCCGTGCCGATGAAGAGCTCCTCATCGGAGAGGGAGGGGTCGTAGATGCCGGGGAGGAGGGAGGTCTCCATGTGCTTGAGCCCCTCCAGGCCGTGGAGCGCTCCATCGGGCTGGACGGAGATCGCGCGCAGGGCGGGGTTGCGCTCCTTGAGGCTCTCGCGCACGCCGCGGAAGGTGCCGCTGGTGCCCAGGCCGGCGACGAAATGGGTGACGCTCCCCTCGGTCTGCTCCCATATCTCGGGCCCGGTCCCGTGATAGTGAGCCTTCCAGTTGTCGGGGTTGTTGTATTGGTCCGGATAAAAGTAGGCGTCCGGGTCCCGTTCGTAGAGAGCCCGGGCATGGCGGATGGCTCCATCTGAGCCTTCCAGGGGGCTGGTGAGGTCCAAGGCCGCTCCATACGCGAGCAGGATCCGCTTGCGTTCCGGATTGATGTTCCCCGGCACGGCCAGACGGACCTTGAAGCCCAGGCGCGCTCCGAGCCAGGCGTAGGCGATGCCCGTGTTGCCCGAGGTGGAATCCAGCAGGACGGCCCCGGACTTGAAGCGGCCGCTCCCCTGGGCCTCGAGCACCATGCGCAGGGCGGGCCTGTCCTTGATGGAACCCCCGGGGTTGGCCCATTCGGCCTTGGCGAAGACGCGCACGCCGGGGAGGAAGGCGGAAGCCATATTTTTGATCGAAAGAAGGGGCGTATGGCCGACGCCTAGGGAGTTTGCCGACTCGGTTAGAGACATCTCATTAAGGATAATATACCCGACCAAATTAGTCAAGGTTGAAAACAGCTTAATAAACAAGTCATTAGGAAGATACTAATACACAACGCGCGGCGCTGGAAATCTTTGATTTCAAGCGCCGCGGGGTTAGTAATAAGGATTGTCGCCGGATTGATGGTCGGTGACGTCTACGATGTCGTCGAGCTCGGGGATGGCGTCGCGCAGGGCTCTTTCGACCCCGCCTTTGAGGGTGGCTTTGGAGGAGGCGCAGCCCTGGCAGCCGCCGGCCATGCGCAGGAATACCGTGGCGTCCTTCACCTCCACGAGGTGGATGCTCCCTCCGTGTCCGGCCACGGCCGGGTTGATCTGCTCCTCGATGAGGGCCGAGACCTTGCCGCGTATCGCCTCGGGCGAGGGGATGTTGGGCCGGGCGTCCTTGGAGAGAGCCGGTTTTCCGGAGCTCAACTGCTCGCGAAGGACTTCCGCGATCGTGCGCGCGGCCTTGGGCCAATCCTCGGCGTCCTCCCGGGTCACGGTCACGGAGTCCTTGGAGACCTTCACCGCCGTGACGCCCGGGAGCCGGAAGAGGCTCTCGACTAGGGGAGAGCCCGCGGCCTGCTCTTTGGTCGGGAAGAAGACCGCGCCCCCCGGGTAAACGGGTTTTTGGAGCGTGAAGCGGCAGGAAGTCCAATTGCTCGTGAGACGGGCGGAGATGTCGTTGTTCATGGATAGCGGGGGAACAGGGGGTCCACCTCTTGGGACCAGGCGTCGATGCCGCCGCGCAGAGCGCGGGCGCGGGTGAACCCGCGCTGGGCAAGCACTCGGGCCGCGTCCAGGCCCGAGCGTCCGAAATGGTCGTAGAGCACCAGCGGGGTTTCCTTGGCCCAACCGTTGAATATCTCCTCGACCAACTGGCGCGTGGCGAGGCGGGCGCCTTCGAGGCGCATGAGGCGGTGCTCCGCCTCGCTGCGCACGTCGATGAGCTCGAACTTCTCCTTGCGCTCGAGCATGGCGGCCAATTCCTGGGCCGAGACGAGGAACTGTTCGTCGGCTTTGTCGGTGCTCGCGGCTTTGGTTTCCATGATGGATGTCATCGAACGGCCGAACCTATGCCTGGATTATATCAGGAAAGGGCTCTTGGAACAATCGAAACGCGTCCTTTCCCCGCCGAGGGCCGGGGAGAAAGGACGCGTTTTAGGACGGATCGGTCAGTTCTTCTTCTGATCGACCTGTACCGTCAGGACCCGTTTGTTCCCGCGAGGGACTTGGAGCCTCCAAACGCCGCCTACGAAGACCGGTATGATCGTCGCGCGTCCCTGGGCCATTTTCTTCGCCCACGACTTCACCAGGGTGGCGGCCGGCTTCTCGCAGGGCTTGATCTCCTTCTCCCGTTCTATTTCCGTCTCGGGTTCCTTGACGACGATGGTTTTTATCATGGTAGTTTACCCTTCCGCCATCAGGATAGCGCCTGGAGGGCTTTCCCGCATGAGGCCTGGGACCCACGACGTCCGAAGTCAATGGGCCCACTTCATAGGAGGACGAAGGGCCTACCTTGTTGCGTTCGACAATCCGGGCCCCATGGCCCGCGCGCGGCGGCCCCTTGGCCCTGGACATCCTCCTCGGGCGAGGGGTATACTATCGTTCGATAGAGCCTATGAAACATCTTCCATTATCAGCGGCCGCCGCTCTCCTCCTCCTGGTTCCTCCCGCCGGAGCGGGACCGGTGAGCGTCGAGATCGGACAGACGCCGACCGGGACGACGGGGACAGGGACGGCGGGCGGGTCTTTGACCGGGTCGGGGTCCCAGGGAAGTTCCCTGCAGGCTCCGCAGACGAGCGTCTCCGCCGGGAGCCTCCCCTCCTCCGTGCAGTTGGCCCCGGGGTACAAAGCCAGGCCTAATTCCTCGGCGGTACAGGCCGGCGGCGGCTCCGCCTTGCGCGCGCCGGGCTCCGCCGTCGCGAGCCCTGAGGCCGGAGCGGCCCGCGTCTCGCCTCGGGCCGAGCCCGGAGCGCGGACTGTTCCCGCGGCGCGGACCGCGGTTCCGACGGAGCTCGCTCTTCCCCCCGCGCCCGGCGGCTTGGTCGAGCCGGAGTCGAAAACCCCCACGCTCCAGGGCAAGACCCAGGAAGCTCCTTCCGGCGTGCGTTCCATGGGTCTGGCCATCGAGGAACTCGACAAGGCCAAGTCCATCGAGAAGAAAGGCGGCGAGGGGTCCATCGACGACGCCTTGGGAAAAGTCTTCGACGCAGCCGACTCCCTAACCAAGACTCGTTTCAATCCCAAGGGCGGAGCGTCCGGCGCGCGGGCCGCCGAGGCTCCGCTCCCGGACGTGAAGGCCCTGGGGCCGGAGAAGGCGCTCGAGAAAGTGAACGCCTTGGCGGAGACGGCCTCCGAGGCGGACGCGCAGAGGCTCTACCGCCATGCCTTGGAGGCGGCCAAGGAATTGCCGGCGGAGAGAGCCGCGGCGGAGTCCGAGCGGGTCGTCTCCCGCGCCGCGCGCCGGGCTCCCAAGGCCGTCCCCTCCCTGGCCCGGCAGGCGCTGGAATCGGCGGCCGCCGGACGGGCGCAGGAAGCCCAGCGCTATTCGAAGGCCCTCTCCGGGTGGAGTTCGCTCCTTTCCGCTCCGGGAGAGCCCTATATCTCCAACCTCGCGGATTTCCAGACGGCCGTGGACAGGGTCCAAGCCCAAGCGTCGGCTTCTAAGGGGAAGGCCCTTCCCGTGCCCAAGGCCGCGGTGCGGACCCTGCCGGGCAAGGTGAGGCCGCGGCTGGAGCTCAAAGCGGTTTTGGCCCCCTCCATGGCGGCGGACGTGCCCGCGGTCCCCGCCGGTCTGGCGCTCTCCCTCGGCTTGCCCGAAGCCAAATCCGCGGTCTCGTGGGAGCCGGTATCGGTCAAAGCCGGAGCGGAGTTCAAGGACTCCTTCCGCCTCCCGCCCCGCGCGGGTCCGGCGGCCATGTTCCGAGCCCGGCGCGCGGAAGGGAACTCTTTCTTCTCGGCTCTGCGCATGGCCGCGCGTCAGTGGTTCTCCGGCCGAATCGGCGGACTTCTCGCGCGTATGCGCGGCCTGCTCCTGGGCTTGCTCCGGACCTTGGGGCTCCGAGACACCGCGTTCACGGCCGAGGGCCTCCACTTGGATCCTTCCCCCGAGACGCTGGCCGCGCTCCGCGCTCTCCCCGCGCGCGAGGTCTCCTTGCCCGGGCTCTCCGGGACCCAGGAAGACGCCCAAGGCTTGGGCTACACCCTTTACAAGGCGCGTTAGTGTTCCTTTTTCTCCTCGCGGCGCTCTCCTTTCTCGCGCCGGGAGGGCTCGCCGCCAGCGAGTCCTCCGCGCGCATCCAACGCGGAGCGGACGCCCCTCCGGCCGTCCTCTCCTGGCACAGGGGCCTCGACGCCTTCCTCGATTCCTCGGACGCCTTCTTCTCGGACCTCGAGGTACTTTCGCGGAGCCCCACCGTCGCCTCGGGCAAGAAGATCTTGGAGGCCGGGCGCTCCATGGCCGGCCTCTACGCGGCGTTCAGCCGCGAGGACTCGGC
>CAYHRV010000152.1:0-8037 GCA_964359165.1 uncultured Elusimicrobia bacterium | reverse complement strand
CTCGACCGCGGAAACGGCCACGTTATCCAACGCCGTGCCCGATATCATGGAGAGGCTCTCCACCGACGCGCCGTCGGCCGGATAAAGCACCGCCGCGGTCGGCGGCGTCCCGTCGCCGGAGGACCCGGAGGGCGCGGTCACCGTCGAGAGCAGGCTCCGCGCGGGGTAGATGCCCTGCAAGGCCACGCTCCCCCCGCTGACGGCAAAAGAGCCCGTGGACGCGATGGCCGCTCCCAGGGTGTCGCCCAATGACGCCGAAGAGGATACCGATAGGGCGACGAAATAAGTCTTGGTGCTCACCCCCACACCGAGCGCCCCGAAGCCGAGGCTCACCGAGGCGCCGGACGCCGCGGCGCTGGCCAACTGCAAGTCCGTGTTCGGCTCGAAGGAGAGGTTCCCGTTGGTGTCCTCGAAGAGCCCCGCCTCCCGCGCCGCGCCCGGACTGCCCAGCAGTTCCAGGCGCAAGCCGCTCCAGCTCACGCTCCCGGCATTGGTCCGGAGCCTGAGCCTGAGCATACCCACCCTTCCCGCGCCCTGCGCGATGAGGGAAGGAGCGATGGACTGCACGGAATCCACGACCAGATTCACCCCGCTCAGAGCCGGGACCTGCTTGATGCCGGAAGCCAACTCCAGAGGCGGCAGAGCGAGCGCGGTCAACTGGGCCAATTGAGGAGCGCCCAGGGTGACCTGGAACGCGGCGGAGCCGCCGCTGAGCGGAGCGGAAGAAGGGTCCACCGTCGCGGCCGGGTCGCTGGAGACGATCACGCTCACCCAGCCCTGGGCTCCCGGCACGGCCGCGGTGGACGCATCCACCGCGTAGACTCTTACCTGGAAGGCGGTGAATGTCTGCTGAGGCAGGGGGGCTCCGGCCGTCCCCGCCCCGTTGACGAAGGTCTCTCCCGGAACCGTGAGAAGAAGGCGCGTGGCCGCGGGGGGTAGATAGGCGGAGGCGAGGTTCGAAGCGGCGGAGGCGTTGCCCGACTCATCCATGGTCCAGAGCCGGAAATAATGAGTGGTTCCGCTCTTGAGCGCGCCGATCTGGGCTGTGCGGGCCTCTCCAGGAGAGCCCGCCGCCCCGATGAACGCCTGGGCGGAAGCCGGGCTCCAGGCGGACGCGGCATACGTCGAGTGCTGTACCTTGAAATAGGAGCCCGCCTTCAAGCGGAGCTCGAGCCCCTCGTTGCCGGGGGAAGTCCACGACAGCTCCAGCTTTCCTCCCTGCGGGGAGGCCGCCAGATCCGTGACGGAACCGGGCGGAGCCTGGTCGATGAAAACGAAGGGGAAGAGCGGGCCGTCCGCGAAGGTGCGCGTGCGCGCGGGAGAGGAAAGGTCGACGACGCGCGTGTTCACGTAGTAATCCCGGTAATCCTCCAGCGCCTCGCGCAAGGCCGTTGGGACCGGGTAGGCCCAGGCCGTCGTCCCGGAGGCCAGGACGACCGTCGCGCTGCTCGCATTCTTGGTCCAGGTCGAAGACGCGAAGTCCCAGAACGGCGCATCCTCCCCGGCGACGAGCGCCCGCTGGAACATCAGCTCCACGCTCGCGATGCCGACGGGATAGGGTGCCATGTCCGAGGCCGCGCCCCGGATGAACTTGAGCGAGGACACGACCTCCTTGGGCTCGATTACCTCCGCGAGGGGCGGACCGAAGTCCCAATTGAGGTTGTTTCCGAGGCTCCGGTTGCCGCCGGAGGCGGCCGGTATCGTCAGCCCGGAGGAGGCGTCGGAGTCGGCGGCCTCCACCCCGGCCGCGCTCGCGGTCGAAAGGACCTTCAAATGCCATCGCCCCCCGGGTTGGGAGCTCTGGAGCGTCAATCTGCGCCCCGCGACCCGGAACGCGGAGAGCGGCGCCAAGGCCAAGTCCAGCGAATCCACCGTCGTCGTCGATCCCTTCTGGAAGATGAGCCCGACCGCGCCGGTCCCCGAGGGCCGCGCCGACAAGGCGGAGGCGGCCAGGCCCGCCGTGAATGTCACGCTAGAGCCGACGAGCTCCAATCGATTGAAGCGGGACCCCGGGAGCAGGCTTACCCGGACGGGCTGGGCCCCGTCGAGCCGGACCGTCCCGGAGGAAGGCGCGAAGGAGCCCCCGCTCTGCTCCCAATCGCCTCCCACCGCATGGGTGAAGGCCCCGGGGTCGAAGCTCCCCGAGGAAAGGATGACTTTCCCGTCGATATCGAGCGCGCTCAGGGCGCGCAGATGGCCGGGCCAGATGTCCTGCGACACGCTCCCCACGCGCAGGCTCCCGAACGGATTTCCTGGGAGCACGCTAATCAGCGCCGGCACTTCCGGAGTCGCACCGAAAAAGGCAACCGTGCTCTTTCCCGATATAAATTGACCACCTGTTTGTACCCAGCGGCCATAATTCAACAGGACGCTTTGGCCCGTCAGGTTCAGCCTTCCAGAAAGCAAATACACGCCTGCGGTATTCACTTCGTTTTCTCCCCGGCTAAAGAACACCTCGCTTGACGAATTAACTTCAATCGCTCCGAATCCAGCCCAGTCAGTCCCCGACACGACCTGGAGCCGGTCGCCAATAAATTCAAGTACAGACCCATAGCTGGCGGACCGATTCACGGAAAGGTGCCCACTTAGTCGCAAACGGCCCGGGCCAAATCTAAGGCCAACCGACCCCGTGCTGATAATACTACCCTGAACATTTACGGTCGATCCTGCGTTCGGGATATTGAGCAAGCCGCTGCTGAATACCAGATCCCCTAGGATGGTCACATTGGAGTTTAGGCTCACCATGCCCGAGTATCCGGGAGCCAGCGTCATGGAGGCGACACTGATGGCCATATCCCAGGAACAGTCCTTTCCCGAGGCCGGGCCGAAGAGGACCTTATCTCCCGCGGAGGGGGCGCTGTCGCCGGACCAGTTGGCCGCTTCCGAGGCATATTGAGTGAGACCGCCCCCGTCCCAGACCTTGACGATGCCGGTCAGCGGCACATAGTCCGGCCAGTCCACGCGCCCGGCCGGGTCGTTCTCGTAGAGCGGCCCGGACCGCGCCCCGGAAGCCTCCCTCATCGTGATGCGGGAGGGTGAGCCCAGCAGGCTCCCGTCCACATTCACCGCGACGCTCGAGTCCGCGAAGTTCACCGCGGTCAGCGTGGATATGATGTCGCCTCCCGACACGCTGATCGCCGTGGCTCCCGGGACGAGCGATCGGAAGATGAGAGATTCCACCGAGAGTCCGAAACCGGCCGCAGGCGAGGAGATGGACAGGCCGTAGGAAACGGCCCGGATGGTGTTGGAAGACAGGCGGATCGAGCCGGCATTCTCCGCGAAAAGACGGATGCCTGCATCCCCGAAACCGCCGTTGCCCGTCAGGACGCTCGCCTCAATGGCTGTTTGGTCCGGGCTATCGACCAAAACGGCAGTGGAGCCTCGAACATAGCAGTCGGTTATCGTCGTTGAGGAGCCATAGAAGTCATCAACGACCAGGCCGATGCCGCTCAGCCCTCCGGCCACGAGGGTGCTGCGGCTGATCGTGGTGAGCACCGCGAAGTTGACGAGCGCCGCATCTCCTAGGGAGTTGTAAATATAGCTGTCGGAGATGACATTCCCGGTCGAGAGCAGAGGGCCGCCGTTGATCATCCCGGAGAATTCCAGGGTGAAGTCCGTATTCGAGTCGTTGGTCAAAGTGCTCAGGGAGATCGTATTGAACGCCGCCCCGCTCATCCCGTTGCCCCCTGAGTAGCCCGTGAACGCCACCGCCGCGCTCCAGGGACTTGAGATCATGCTCTGGGTAACGGTATTGGAACTCGCCCCGTTATAAAGGAAAAGGGCCGGAGAGCCGACTATCGTGTTCAGACTCAGCAGGTTGTTGCTTCCTCCGCCGAGGGCTAACCCGTTGTTGGCGGCGGAGATGCGACTGCGGGTCAGCGTGTTATAGGAACCCGCCAGCACGAGGCCGACTTTTGACCAGCCCTCGGAGGTCCCGTGCGCCGACAGGGTGCTTAGTTCGATGGTGTTGAAGCGGCTCGATGAGTCCAGAGTCGCGCCCGAGCCGAACCCGCTGCTTCCGTATAATCCGCACCGGGTGATGGTGTTCGAGGATGCTCCGACCAGGCGCAGAGCCGCCGAGGTATTCTTGCCGCTCGTCGCGTTGCTCTGGGAAAGAGCGTTATTGGAACCGGAAAGGAGGATGCCGTCGGCCGAAGAGACCGTCACGCTGGCGTAAGACACGGAACTCCAGCTCGAGAGCGCGATGCCCGCCGTGCGGATCGCCCCATTCGCATCCAAGACGGTCACGCTGCTCAGGGTCGCATACGGCGAGGACACCCGCACGCCGTAGGGCGCGCTCAGGGTGACCCAGGACGCGATCCCCTGGAGGGTGACCGAAGCGTTGGCGACCCAGAAGGCCGCCGTCGACAAAGCCGGGGGAGAAACCACCGGGGCCGCGCCCGCGAGGGCCGGATCCGCCATGATGCTGAGCCTATAGCCGTTATTCGTGAAGCCCTGTACCGTCACCTGCTCGTTGTAGGTCTGCGTGTCGCGCACGACCACGCAGGCGTCGCCGGTGAGTGTCTTGGCTAGCGCGTCCACCGCGGCCTGTATCGTCGCGTGGTCCGCGCTCCCATCCTTCTTGACGTTCCGGGTAACGGCGCAGCCTGGGATGGACTGCGGTCCGGTGGAGACCACGGGGATGAGAGACCCGGTCCGCGCCGGGTTGCCGCGGAACAGGGGCCAGGGCTGGGCGCGGGCGGCGACGGCGGAGCCGTTATCGCGCAGTATGCGGAAAGTGTCGTTGTCTCCGATCTGGCCGTACTGCGTGTAGGCGAGCTCGAGCCTGCCGTCGCCGTCCGTGTCGGCCACCGCGGGCGAGGTGCGCAGTGACCCGCTGGAGAAGAACATCGTATCGATGCGCGCGCCCGTGGCGCCGTTTATCACATGGAGCCTGCCGCTCTCATCGCCCACATAGACCGAGAGCGGCTCTCCCGTGTTCCTGCGGGCGAGGGCCGGAGAAGACAGCACTGACGCCCCGGCCGCGTAGCTCCATTTGACCGCGCCGGAAGAGCCGCCCAAGGCGTAGACCCGGCCGTTGCCCGCGCCGAGGACCACTTCCGCGCTCGAATCCCCGTCGAGGTCCGCCAAGGCGGGAGAGGACCACATCGCCGTCGAGGCTCCGATAGTGAAGGACCACTTGACCCCGCCGCTGCTCCCGGTGAGCGCATAAACGGCGCCGTTGTCGGCGCCGACCACCACATCCGGCAGGCCGTCGCCGTCCACATCGCCTATCCCCGCGGAAGAATATATCGAGGAGCTCGCCGTGAACTTCCACTTCAAAGCGCCGTTGGAGCCGTTGATGGCGTACACCACCCCTTTAGTGGAGGAGGCGACGACGTCCTTCTGCCCGTCGTTGTCCAAGTCCGCGATAGCCGGGGTCGCGATGACGGCCCCGTCCGCGGTGGAGACCCAGAGCACGTCCCAGTCCACGCCTTCCGTCCCGATCGTGGTGGGGTAGCCCCAGTTGGCCGGGTTGCGCAGAGTGTCCAGGCTTGCGACGCTGATGCCGCGGTCGGTCCCGTTAGGCCTGCCGGCGAAGCACCAGACGCTCGATTTGGGATTATTGCCCGCGACGATCTCAAAGCCGGGGCTATCGCTTTTGAGTTCGTCGGCGGCGGGAGAGGAATGCCACATGAATTGTCCGTTGAGCTGCGCGGGAGAGGGGAAGCTCCAAATGAGACCGCCGTTCTTGTCCAGCACCTCCATGTTCCAGCCGCTCGTGGTCCCACCCACGATCTCCGGGTCGGAGCCGTTGGCGTCCAAGTCCACGATGTTGACCGAGCTCTTAGACTCGTCGGAAAGCGTATCCTTGGCCCAGAGGAGCGTCCCGTCCGCGTTGAACGCCCTCCAGATGCCGTTGGCCGTGCGGCCGAGTTCCGGGTAGAGATTCGCGTATTCATCGCTGCCCGTGACGATCTCCAGATTCGCGTCCGCCCCCTTCGCGCCCAAGGCCCCAGGAAGGTTTCCGATTGCGGGAGAGGCGCCGAACTGCATGCGCGTGACATCGAGCTGGAGGTTGTAGCCGTAGAGAGCGGCCAATTGTCCGTTCGTGGAGGCCCCCGTAGGCATGGGATCGAGGGCCAGGTTCACCGTCGTCACGCCCTGGGGGACGCTCACGACCATGCTCTTGGGCAAAGCGTTGGAGCCCGGCATCGGATAGGCGGTGAGCGTATAAGTCCCCGGATAGAGGCTCGCCATGGAATAGGCGCCGGCGATATCCGTGAGGGCCGCCGTGGAATAGCTCGAGGGGAATTCGGCTCGCAGGAGCACCCACGCCCCGGCGAGCGGCGACCCGCTCAGGCTCACGGCGCCCTGAAGCGTCGCAGGAGCGGGACCCGACCAGTCCACGACGCCGGAAGGGTCGCTCTCGAACACCGGGCCCGCGCGCGGGCCGTGCGCGCCCTGGAGGGTGACGCGCGAGATCGTGCTCAGGAAGGTGGCGAAGACGTTGACCTCGATGTTCGGATCGAGGAAGCCGATATTCGTGAAGGTCGATAGGTAAGTCCCGCCGGCCCAGAAGTTCACGGCCCTTGAAGCGGGCGGCATCGGCCCCTGGAATGAAACGCTCGAGAAGCGCGTGAGCAGAGCGGCGGAACCGAACGCGAAACCGTTGTTGGAGAGCCTCTGGAACACCGCGCTCGATACGTCGACCTCACCGTCGACGAGTATCGTCAGGTAGGTGGTGGAACCGGCGCTGGTGAGGACCGGCGGCCCGGTGAGGTTATCATCATAGAGCCGCAGTCTGCCGCGGTCTTGACCTACCGCCCACACGCGGATGCTGGAGCCCCTGAATAGGGCACGGTCATGCATCTCCAGCGTCCCGCCCCTCACCGTGACCGTGCCCACGGCCACCACCGTGGTCCCTCCGATGTGGAATAGTCCCGTGGATATGGTGACCGGCCCGTTCAACGCGTGGGCGTTGCCGGGATTATCCGTGAAGAAGACTCTTGCTCCCGCCGTGCTCACCAGGGCGAAATCACCGCTCACCGTGATGGGGCTGTTGAATTCGACTATGCCGCGGTAGCCGTCCTGGAAACTCACCGCGCTCAGCGATACAGGCAGGTCCCAAGCACAGCCGAGATTCGCCTTGGTCGAACCGAAGACCACCGTATCCCCGTTGCCCGGCGCGACCCCGCCCACCCAGTTCGACCCCGCGCTCGCCGAAGCCATGTCCGAGGCGCCGTTCCACACTTTAACGCCCGGCGCGGGCCCGACATAGACAAAGGTGCTGATGGTGGCGAGCCCGTAATTGTTCGCGCCATCCCAAGTCATCACGTCCACACTATACGTGGTCCCAGCTACAAGGTCGCCGCCGGCAGGGACGGAGGAATAGCTCCAGGGCACGGTGCCCGACGCCGTCAGGTAGATCTCGGTGGTGGTCCAAGAACTGCCGGTCCAGGATGTCGAAAACGTGGGTCCGCTGGAGATGAGGACCCACACTTCCCGGATTCCGCTCAGCAGGTCCGATGCCGTGCCGGATATCGTCGGGAAAGAAACCTGATTGGACCCATTGGCGGGCCCGAGGATATAGGTCATGGGAGGGACATTGTCGAATGTGAACACCCTCGAGTCCAAAGGACTCTCGACCTGGGAGAGCGAGTCTGTGGCCTTGCTGCGCACCGTGTAGCTGGAGCCGTTGACGAATGCAGGCGTGGTCGAATAAACCCAAGTCCCCGAAGACATTCCCACGAAGTTGGCCGAATTGAAGGTCTGGAACAAGGTCCACGAAGCCCCTGAGTCGTCCCAGTAGAAGCCGTCGGAATTCCTCTGGATGAGCACCTGCACGGATGAGATGTTCGCGCCGAAAGCCCGCGCGGTCCCCGCGATGGAGGGCAACGCCCGGGTAAAGGCAGCCCCCGGGGTGGTCACCGCGGAGATCGGACCTCCCCAATCCACGTAATTGCTCGGGTCGTTCTCGTAAGCCGGGCCGGCGCGCGCACCCGATGCGCCGGACATGATGATGCGCGAGCCCACGCCCAATAGGGTCGCATCCACGTTGATCGCAGGACTCGAGTCGGCGAAGTTGACGCCTGT
>CAYHRV010000151.1:0-8083 GCA_964359165.1 uncultured Elusimicrobia bacterium | reverse complement strand
CAGGCCGCGGCCGCGGCCGCGGTGTCCGAGCTGAAAGAACAGGCGGCCGGCCGCCGCGCCACCGCCGAGAATTTCGCCGACTCGCTGGCCATGATGGAGAACCAGGAGCGCGTCCTGCGCGAGAATGTGGAGGCTCAGGAGGCCAATCGCGGTTCTTTCGAGGAGTCGGCCCGCCGCCGCGCGCAGAGGCACGAGGAGTGGACCGGCCGCATCGACGAGTGCACGGCCGCGCTCGCGGAGTGCAAGGCGGGCCTCGACGCCGCCCACCGCAAGCTCGCCGGGCTCGAGAACGAGGCCCTGGGCGAGGAGACCCGTCTCAAGGCCATGCGCATGGACGCGGACCGCATCGATGGAGCCCTGCGCGAGATGAGGGCCGAGGCCGGGCGCGTCGGCGCTCAGGCGCAGTCGGTGGAGTTGGAGATATCCGGCCTGCTCGCGCGCCTCGAGTCCCTCCGGGAACGGCTCCGCAGCGAGTGGCAGTTGTCCCTCGAAGAGGCGCGCGATCGCATTCAGGCGGCGGCTACCTCGGCCGCGGCGGAGGGCGACTCCGCCAGCGAGGCCGCCCCCTTGGCCCCCGGGAGCACCAAGGAGCGGGTCCAGTGGCTCAGGCGCCGCATCGAGGACCTCGGGAACGTCAACATGGGCGCTCCGGAGGAGTACGAGGAGCTCAAGGGGAAGAGGGATTATCTTCAGGGCCAGATGAACGACCTCAACAAGGCCCAGGAGGACCTGCGCTCCGCGATCGCGAAGATCAACGCGACCACGCGCGAGCATTTCCGCCAGACCTTCACCGAGGTCCGCGAACACTTCCGCCGCATCTATGGCGTGCTCTTCGAGGGCGGGGAGGCGGACCTCATCCTCACCGACCAGGAGAACATGCTGGAGACCGGCGTGGACATCGTGGCCCAGCCCCCGGGCAAGCGCTTGCAGAGCATCTCCCTGCTCTCCGGCGGAGAGAAGGCCTTGACGGCCATCTCCCTGCTCTTCGCCTTCTTCATGGTCCGCCCCTCCCCCATGTGCATGCTCGATGAGGCCGACGCGGCCCTCGACGAGGCCAACGTCGACCGCTTCGCCGCCCTGCTCAAGGAGTTCACCGGGAAATCGCAGTTCCTCATCGTCAGCCACAACAAGAAGACCATGGAGGCCTGCGACGCCATCTACGGGGTGACGATGGAGGAGTCGGGGGTCAGCCAGCTCCTGTCCGTGGATTTCCGGAAAAAGGCCGCCGAATCCGCCCGGACGGAAGGAATCTCATCCAAGAGCGACGACTCTTCCATCGAGAGGACAACGGCCTCATAAACGGTCAGAGCACTAGGATTTCCGAAGGAAATCCTCGGGGATTTTGGGTACAATAGCCCCACGATGAAATGGGGCGTGTTCTCGGACGTCCATTCCAACCAGGAAGCCCTCAAGTCCGTGCTCGACCATTTCAAGGAGAAGTGCGTCGACGGCTACGTCTGCTGCGGGGACGTGGCGGGCTACGGCGCGGAGCCCAACGAGGTCATCGAGATGATCTCCGCCCTGCCCAACCTCTTCTGCGTGCGCGGCAACCACGACCTGGCCGTGCTCGGGCGCATGGACCTGGCCTGGTTCAACGACATGGCCAGCGCGGCCGTGCGCTTCGCGCAGAGGACGCTGACCCCGCGCAACCTGCGCTGGCTCCAGGACCTGCCTCCCCGCGCCGAGACCCCGGCGTTCACCGTGGTGCACGGCTCTCCCCGCAACCCGGCCGAGGAATACCTGGTCACGGTCCAGCAGTTCCACGACAACTACCAATACTACAAGGTCTCCCCGTGCTTCATCGGGCACAGCCACCTGCCGCTCTGCTTCCTGATGAAGGAACCGGTCAGCTACGTGGAGTTCGGGCCCCTCAAGGAGGGGAAGCTCCTGCGCTGTCCCGCCGGAGTCCGCAGCGTGGTCAACCCGGGCTCCGTGGGCCAGCCGCGCGACCACGACCACCGCGCCTCCTGCGGGATCTACGACGACGACGCCCGGACCTTCGAGCTCTTCCGCCTCGAATACGACGTGCTCTCGGCCCAGCGCAAGATCATCGACGCCGGGCTTCCCGAGTTCCTGGCCCACCGCCTCCACTACGGCCAATAGGGGACCGGACTCCCGGTATTTTTCGGTGGAAAATCCCGGGAGTCCGGGATAATGGGGGGAATGGAACGGCGCGGAACCGCTCCGCTTTTACAGAAAGTTGAGATTTCCGTAACAACTAGGCCCTTGAATTGGGGTCGCGCGCGAGTTATAAACACTTAAGGCCCATGACGAGGTTCCTCTTCCTTGCGCTCCTCCGCGAGCGCTGCGGTCGTGCGCTCCCGATTCGCAGCCGGCGGGGACAGATACTCATCCCTTCCTTCTTCGTCATCCCCTCGCTTTTCCTTTTCGTTTTCATCGTTTTCGAGACGGCCAAGCTCTCGCGCGAGAAGATCCGCCACCAGTTCGCCGTGGACTCCGCCGCCTTCATCGAGATGACCAACTACTCGGACTTCCTCAACCGGTCCGCCTACGTCAACGGGGCCTTCCCGGAGCGCATCTTCGCGGAGAGCTTCTACGGCACCTGCATCCCGAGCAAGAACTCCGTGATGGGCAGCGGAGACAATATCTACAGGGGCTGCGGCTCCGAGGGGAATCTGTTCTTCATGCTCTGGAATAACAGCGCCTTCCCCTCCCGGGGCGACGAGATCAACGATTCCCCCGTCAATTGGAAGCCGAACGAGATCACCGCGAATGCGGCGTGGCAGATGTATTACGCGAACCCGGATTTGAAGACCGAGGAGCCGAAATTCCCTCCGTGCGAGCTCAACAGCAAATCCTTTGACAGATGCGCCTATATCCTGACCAGTGACAACGCCCTCAAATGGTGGATACAGTGGGAAGACGCCATGGATGTTTACAAGCTCTATTTCCAGATCTACCAGCTCCTCGGATCGGTGTTCGAGGCCCAGCTCGCGGTCTTCAACCGGCTGACCAAGGACAGCTCGCCCATGCCGCATACCTTCTATCGGAAATCGGTGTGGCTCAACACGGGAGAGTCCGGCGCCCCGCACGACGAATACTCCCGGGACGCCGTGCAGGATTCCTTCACCACGAAATTGGACAACGACTTCAAGCCGAGAGCCGCCTGCGTGGAGAACATCCTCTTCTTCGGCAACCAATATACGCCCACGGCGTATCAGCCGTACAAGATCTATTCGCCTAATGAGCCGGCCCATGTGACCCCCCTGAGCGACAAGGTCTGCAGCGACGGCGCCGGGCTCTTCCAGGTGGCGTACGCCAAGGGCATCAAGGACATGTTCAACGCGGCCGCTCAGTCCGTCGGAGGAGACCTCAACGTGCCCTCCCGCCATGGCATCAAGGTCGTGCAGCGCTGGGTGGCTCCGAAGAATTATTGGGACGTCCACTGGGAGTCTGAGCCCAAGATCAAGTGCGAGCCCGGGCACGATAACCCCTGCGTCCACGCCACCATCAGCCTGACGGCGGTGAGCCCCACCAACACGACCGATATCGGGGGGCGGCTCTGGCCCAATCCCACGCCGAAATTCCAAACGAGGTTATTCCCATGACCATGGACCGATTCTTGGGATTTCGTACATTTTCCGGGAAAATGCGCGAAATCCCGCCGAGGGGGGACGGAGGACGGCGAGGCCAGGCCACCACGGAATTCGTCCTCCTATTGCCCCTCTTCGTCATCTTCTTGGTGGCTTTCGCCAAGGTCTTCGCCGTCCTCGTGCTGGTGCAGAAGATGGAGATCGCGTCTTATTATGCCGCCCGGAGGTGGCAGTTGGAGTCCCACAGGAACGTGACCTATCATTCCGCCGCCTACGACGGAGGGGAAGGCTGCTCCGGCGGGCTGTGCGGGGACATCAAGAACAAGGTCAATGACTACCTCTTCAACAACGATCCCAAAAAGAAGGCCTATCTCGGGATCGACGAGGTGAAGATCGACATCCAGCGCACGCAGGTGTGGAACATCATGACGCTCGAGGTCCGGATGAAGCCCATCGACATCTATGTGAAGAAGATCGAATTGAATCCCTTCAGGGTCACCAAGTACGTCCCCAACCGGGACAGGCCGATCCAATTCGTGTTGCCGGGCCTCAATTGATATAATCCCAGCCATGCTTTGGGCTAAGTTCCGCTTGTTCATGCAGACGTGGGGGCTCGCGATGGCCATCGTCATCGGGGTCATCATCTCCATCATCATCCCGTTGTGGTACATGGCGGGGCTCGAAGAGAGCGTTCGGCGCTACATCATCGGCATCAACGTGGCCTCGCTCCCCTTCGGCGTCCTGCAGACTTTGATCTTCGTCGCCTTCCTATACATGCTCCAATACGGCGGCGGGTTCGCCACCTTCCGCAAGGCCAAGATGGACGCCGGGGCCGTCCACGTCAAATTCTCGGACGTCATCGGGCTCAACGAGGCCAAGCGCGAGGCTTGGGAGATGGTCCAGCTCATCAAGGACCGTTCCGTGCTCAAGAAGGTCGGCGGCAAGATCCTGCGCGGAATGCTGATGATCGGCCCTCCGGGTTGCGGGAAGACCATGCTCGCCAAGGCGATCGCGACCGAGGCGGGGGTGCCGTTCCTCTCTACCTCCGGCAGCGAGTTCGTCGAGATCTTCGTCGGCGTGGGCGCCGCGCGGGTGCGCAAGCTCTTCAAGCGGGCCCGCCTCTATGCCCAGGCCTACGGGGCCTGCATCATCTTCATCGACGAGATCGAGGTCCTCGGCCGCACGCGCGTCTTCATGGACGCCTTCGGAGGGTCCTCCGAGGGCAACAGCACGCTCAACCAGCTCCTCGTCGAGATGGACGGTCTCAACGACAGCGACGCCCACGTCGTTGTGATCGGCGCGATGAACGTCGCGGAGCACGTCCTCGATCCGGCGCTGCTGCGCCCCGGCCGCTTCGATAGGACCATCACCGTCGGGCGGCCCAATCTCTGGGAGCGCAAGGCCATCTTCGAGCATTACGCCAAGAGCATCAAGGTCGACGCGAGCGTCGACTTCGGAAGGCTGGCACGGAAATCCATCTGGAAGACCCCCGCCGACATCGAGAACATCCTCAAGGAAGCGGCCATCATCGCCGTGCGCCAGAGGCGCGAGGTCATCACCTACAAGGACATCTCGGCGGCGATCGAACGCATCGAGCTGGGCATCGCCCATCGCCTCAACATGACGCCGCGCGAGCGCGAGATGACCGCCTACCACGAGTCCGGCCACCTGATCATGGTCTACCTGACCCACCCGGTCAACGACGTGTTCAAGGCTTCGATCATCCAGCGCGGCGGCATACTCGGCGTCGTGCACTCGGTTCCCCGCGAGGAGCTTTACAGCTCGGATTCCCTCACGCTGAAGGCTCACATCAAGGTCTCCCTGGGCGGCTACGTGGCCGAGAAGCTCAAGTACGGCGTGACCACCGACGGCGTTTCCTCCGATTTCTCCCACGCCATGTCGGTGGCTCACAGCATGGTCTGGCACTACGGCATGGGCGAGGAGGGCCTCGTCGGGAACTTCGACGTGATCCCTGACACGAAGATATCCGACACGCTCAAGGAGAAACTCAACGACGCCACTCAGCGGCTCCTGCGCGAGGCCATGCTGGAGACTGAAAACTTGCTGAAGGCCGAGTCGCGCATCCTCGACCGCTTCGCCGCGGAACTTCTTAAGCGCGATGAGCTCGACTATGACGAGATCGTCGAGATATTCCAGGAATTCGGCAAGCCGCCCAAGCCCATCCCGGAGCCTCCTGTAGAACCTGTCGGTTCCCAGCCCTGGGAAAAGCCGTGACCGTTCACCTCCCCCACGGGGAGGTGAACGCGTTCCAGGGGGAATCCGAGCCATCCTGCGGCGTTCATCGCGGCTAATGGAACCTAGGTCCCGAGTCCCGGGTCTTTATGGGGCCTACGGCCTACAAGGCCCTTGACAAGGCAAGTGCGCGAGTTTACACTAGCTATAGGGAGAGACGGCAATTATAAGGAAAGACCATGCCAATCTTGAATCGTCAAGGCGGAGGATCGGGCCCCCTGGGAGAATACGGGTGGGTGCTCGTTGTTTTCATCGCGGGCGTGGCCTTCTGGCTCTCCTCCCCCCTTATGCGCCAGACCGGATCCGACTCGGTCCCCGTCCCGAAGGCCGAGGAGACGGCCGGGGAGCAGAGCCTGCGTTCTCTCGACGAATCCGCCTCGGGGCCGGGAGCTCCGGGGGCGTCCCTCCAGATGGAGATGCCGGCGTCGGGGGGGTATCGGCGCAAGGACGCCGAGGAGCCGGGGTCTTCTCTCTATCAGAGCCCGAGCCCCGTACAGGCGGATGGGGCGCCGGTGGGCGAAGGGACCTCGGCCTCCGCGCAGGGAGCCGGCGAGGGGATGGACTCCCTTGCCGCCAAGCTCAAGAGAGTCAGCGAATCTTCCGCCGCCTCGTCTCGGGACGGCTGGAGCGGCCAAGCCCCGCGCACCGGATTCTCCGCTCCGAAAGCCAGTTTCGGAGGCTTCTCCGGATCGTCGGGAGGCGGGGGTTCCGCGGCCTCTTTGGCGGCCAACGACAAGCCTTTCGGCTTGGGAGGCACCCCGAAGCTCGATGAGTCGGGGATGGGGGCGTTCGGCGGTCTCTTGGGGAAGACGCCGGCTTTTAAAAAAGCGCCCCTTGTCACCGGCCTCGGCAAGAGCCTCGAGTCCTTGAAGTCCACCGAGAAGGCCTCGGTCCAGGCCTTGCGCGGGAACGCGGAACGCTCCGCGGGGCTCGGAGCCCGTTCCTTCGACGCGGCTCTGGCCTCGGGAAGGAGCATCGGGGCGGAGGGCGGGGCTTCGCATGGAGGGGTCGGACTCGGAGAGGGCGGAGTCCCCGCCAATCTCAAGGCCAATCCCCAGGGTTTGGACAAGAAAGAGATAAAGCCGCCCGAGGTGAAGCCTCAGCCGGCGAATCTAGGCCAGGACAAGAACAACATGATGATGATGATGATGATGATGATGGTGATGGGCGGCCTGATGGGTCCCATGGGCGCCATGATGGGGCCCATGATGATGATGGGGATGAGCGGGGCCGCCTGAGGGATGGGGGGAGGGGTCTATGAATTTGAAAACCGAGAATACGAACGCCAAGCCTGAAGTCCTGCGCCGGGATGAGCGCGAGAAGAAAGGGGCCGGGTTCCTGCCCTTCCTGCTCTCTAAGCTCGGCTTGGGCGGCGGGGGGACCGGCGGGCTGCTAGGCGGGGCCGGGGGGGGCGGCGGGCTCGGCTGGCTCGGGTGGTTCGGCGGAGGCCTGATGGCCTCGAAAGCCGGCATGGTGGCCCTGGTCCTCGCGGGCACCACCGTGGCCGCCGGGATTGGGATGTTCACCTCCTCTGGGCCGCGCGTGGTCAAGCGCCTCCAGGGGGACATGTCCGGGCTGGGATTTTTGCCCAAGGCGGACTCGGAACAAGGTTCCGACTCCGCGGGGGCCGACGCCCTGGCTGCCGGTGGAGGCGCATCGCAGTCGCTTGATTATTTCTCCAAGGCGAACCCTCCGGCGGTGGAGACCGCGGCGGACCAGGCCGTCGCGGGCCCGCCCGCCCCCGCCCCCCCCGCCTAAAACGCCGATGCGTCCCAGACCTCGTCTCCGGAGAACCACGCCGCGCCGCATTTCAACGCCGCGGTCAACATGCCCAAGCCCCAGCTCGTGAGGTCCCAATCCTCCCTCAACAGCGCTTCCGGCGGAGGGGGTTCGGGGGGATTCGCCCAGGTCTCCCAGGCGCCGCGTGCCGGGATGTCCGGCAACATCGCCGCGAAGTCCTCGGGCGGTTCTATCCGCTCCATGTCTCCCAACACGCGCATGGGGATGAGCGGCGGCGGCAGAGGACGGGCCGGGGGACGCAGCGCGGCCCAGCAACTCTCCAATACCCGCCGGGCCGTGGCCGGCAACCTCCGTTCCGGCCAGATGTCGAGCGCCGGCTCCGGAACGACCTATGACGGGGGCCTGAGCCCCACCGGGAGCGCGGGTCCGGCGGCGGGCAAGGCGGGCGCGGGGCTCAGCCAGGGCAGCGGAGGCGACGGGTTGAGCACGGCCCGGAGCACCTCCAAGGACCTCAAGGACATCTCCCCGCCCCCTCC
>CAYHRV010000150.1:0-8186 GCA_964359165.1 uncultured Elusimicrobia bacterium | reverse complement strand
CCGGTTATTTGCCGCGCGGGGGCGGGGCCCCCAACCCCGCGATCTGCTACGCTCTGAAGGCGAACCCCAACGCCGCCCTCTGCCGCCTCCTCTCCCGGGAGGGGGCCGGGGCGGACGTGGTCTCCGGGGGAGAGCTCCAGCGCGCCCTGGCCGCCGGGTTCCCTCCGGGCCGGATACTCTTCTCCGGGGTGGGGAAGACCGAGGCGGAACTGCGTCTGGCCCTGCGCTCCGAGATCGCGGCCATCAACGTGGATTCCCGCGGCGAGCTGGACCTTCTCTCTCGCCTCGCGCGCGGGCTGCGGCGTCGCGCTCGGATCGGGGTGCGTCTGAATCCCGGCGTCGGCGCCGGGGCTCACGCGCACATCCAGACCGGGGACGCGGCGACCAAATTCGGCGTCCCGGCCCGCGAAGCCGCGGCGCTCCTCCTGCGCTGTCGCAGGGACCGCTGGCTCAGGCCGGTCGGGCTGCAGTGCCACATAGGCTCCCAGATCGAGTCCGCCGAGCCGTATCGGAAAGCCCTGGGAGCACTGCTCGGCGTCCTTGCGCAGGCGTGGCGGTCGGGAGTGGAACTCGAGCACGCGGACCTCGGTGGGGGGATGGGGATCGCCTACCCCGGGGCCCGGAGCCTGCGTCCCGCCGATCTGGCGCGGGTCCTGCTCCCCGCGCTCAAGCCCCATCCGCGGCTCAAACTGGTCTTGGAGCCCGGGCGCTGGCTAGTGGGAGAGGCCGGGGTGCTTCTGACCCGGGTGCTCTACCGGAAGGAAGGGGGCGGCAGGCGCTTCCTCATCGTGGACGCGGGCATGAACGACCTCATGAGGCCCGCCCTCTATGGGGCGCGACATGGGATCGCTCCAGTCCGCTTGGGAAAAGGACGGGCCTCGGCCGTGGACATCGTGGGACCGGTCTGCGAGACCGGGGATTTCCTGGCCAGGGGAGTGAGGCTTCCCGCGCAGAGGCCGGGCGCCCTGCTCGCCGTTCTGCAGGCGGGCGCCTACGGCTTCAGCATGAGCTCCCAATATAATTCCCGGCCGCGGGCCGCTGAAGCCCTCGTGGAGGGCCGGCGCTGGCGCGTGGTGCGCGAGAGGGAGAGCCTCCATGACCTCACGCGCGGGGAGGATGCGTGAGGGCCGGCCCGGAGAGCTACGACGAGAAGTATTACCTCGAGTCTTGCGGCGGGGCGGAGTTCTTCCGGCTCTACGGGGCCGCGGTGCTCAAGCCCCAACTCGCCGCGGCCTTCCAGAGCGCGGCGCTGCGGCCGGGGATGAGCGTACTGGACCTGGGCTGCGGGAGGGGGGAGATGCTATTGCATGCGCGCAAAGCCCAGGCCTATGCCGTGGGGACGGATTTCTCCCATGAGGCCCTGAAGATCGCCCGCGAGGTCTCAGAGTCGCCGGTGCTGCTCTGCGACGCCCAGGCCCTTCCCTTCCAGGGGGCCGTCTTCGACCGGGTCTTCTTCCTGGGAGTCATGGACCACCTAGAGGGTGACCTCCTGGAGCGCGTCTTCGCCGAGATCGGGCGCATCCTCAAGCCGGGAGGCTTCGCGCTCGCGCACACCTGCACGAACAGGCTCTATTACAAGAACTGGACCTACGGACTGCGCAGGAAGGCCGCAAAGGGCCTTCGCCGACTAGGGCTCCCGATGAAGGAGCCCTCCCCGCCGCGCTCCGAGGAAGACCACGCGCTCCACATCAACGAACACTCGCTGGGGGACCTGGAGCGCTTCTTCAAGAAGATCGGCTGGGAGGCGGAGATACGGGCCCAGCCGAACTATAAACTCATGGTAGAAGAGCTCTATGGAGAAGAGCTCCCGCCGGAATTCCCCATGCGCCAGGCCCCGGCCTGGAAGACGCTGCTGTTCAAGAAACTGCTGCTGCGCTCTCCTCTGAGGCATTTCCTCGCGAGGGAGTTCCTGGTCCTGGCGAAGCCTCGGACCCCGCCCGAGCGGGAGCTCGGAGGCGTTTCCTAGAGAACTCCTATGGACAGGATGAAAATGCAGTAATATAATCAAGTCGTTCGCCATGTCCAAGAAACACAAGAAGAAACACCCCCAACCTCAGATGGGCGCGCCTGCTCCGTCATCGCCTCCAGCGGAGGGGGGGGAAGTCATCTCCTCCCGGGGATGGAAGACCATCGTGGGGGGGATCGCGGTCCTGATTCTGGGCTTCGTGGTGCTGTCTTTCACGGATCGGGAGGGAAGGAACTGGGCATCCACCCTTTCCCCCTTCCTCATCCTAGGATCCTACGGGATCATGGCGATCGGGATATTCCTTCCTGATTCCCAATAAAACCATCGAAGGGCCCTTAGGCCCTTCGATGGTTCTCTTCTAATTTCTTCAGATCGTTCGTTTCTTCTTGGCCGCCTTCCTCCCCCGTTCCTCGTGGTCTCCTGGGCCCGTCCCCCCCTGTCCTTCCATGGTCGAAAAACCAGGGAAGAAATCGGACTTTCTTTGATGGTTTTTTTAGAAGCTCCCGCGTGTGCGCGGGAGCTTCTCATGGTCTCCATGGCCTCCGGGACTTTTCCGGGTGTCCGGGGACCTGATCCAGCCTCCTGGTCTTTTTAGAACTCCCCGCCGCCCAAAGGGCTCTGATGGTTTTTTTCTAAGGGTCTGAAACTTGAGAAGGTTCCGGGGCCCCGGACCGGTCCGGGGCCCGTTGGGCCTTCATGGTCTATTTTGCAGGACCGTTTTTAGGGTATCCAGATACCTTGAAAACGGTCCCCGGCTCCATGGTCTTTTTGACCGTTTCCGATCCCGGGGAGCTCCCAAGAAACTTGGCAACATTTTCGGCGCTCGGAGCGTCCGGATCCGGCGGCTGCCGGAAATCTTGGCAACTTGGCGGGGACTTTTGGTGGGAATCGGACTGCTAATTTAGAAATCCTGCCAAAGCGTGTGAGTATTCGGTGAAAAGACTCTATTTTGTCGTCGAAAACCAGGATTAATTGATAATACGTCTTGGATGCGGCCGGCTTAGGCCCAGGGGACAATATGCAACATAATATATGTTATCGTAAGTAAGAAATGCGAGGGTTTTGACCCCCCCGATCAAATTCCCGTGCCTGAATCTGCCTGAAAACGGATATACAGAGAGAGACTCAATGTCCCGGCATCTTGAGTTGAATCCAGCGATCCAACTGAAGAATCTAGGTTAGAGCCCGGGACTCTCCACATGGATAGTGATAGTCGACGGGCAATCGCTGAGTCAGGGTGGGCTTGAATGTGGGTTTTAACGGATGGGAAGAACGAGGCCGGCCGCGGCCTTACTGGCCGGGGCCTTCGATGAGTTCAGTCAATCGGATGGCTAGGAGATAGGCTTTCGCTTTTCCGGGGCCGCTGAGCTCGTAACGGCGCGCGCGGCGGCTTCCCGAGGCCAGTACTTCGCCCTGTTCCACGGCTTGCGCGATGACCCGATCCACGCGGCCTATCGGGTAGCCGGAGGCTCTCAGCCAGCGGGCCAGGCGGCCTGCCGTGGGTTTGTTTTCCTTCAAAAGCGCCTGGGAGGCGGCAAGCAGGACAAGGCAGGCGTCTTTTTCGTTCTTCCCCCCTCCTAATTTGGCCCTTAACCGGATACCGGCCGAGCCTGTCTCCATGAGGATATCCCAGGGGACGCGCAGGGCGCCCGGCCTCGGGTCGGAGGCGTGGCTGGGAGCGTCCTGGTCGGCCTGCGCGGGCGCTTTCCGGGTCTCCGCGGGCTTGGGTTCGGTCTTTTCGCGCCGCTGCATGGCGACGAAGTCCTTGAGCTCCCCGGATACGAACTCCGGGCTTCCCTCGGCCTCGAATTCCGCCCCATCGGGCAGGCGCAGGCGGACCTTGTGTCTTGCGGGATCTTCAGGCATCTTCGAGCATACCTCTCTTATGGCATATAAAAGTCATCAGCATGTGGATATGTCTGTGCATAGCCAAAATATCGTACCAAATAAGGATTTATATGTCACACAAATGACATTAATAAAGACATATAAAAATCAATAAAGACAACAAAGGCAGGTTAATGACGATCGCTTGTGGATTACCGGGGGATAAGCCCGCGGCGCACTATGTGCGCTGCGCGTGTTCATGGTCGCGCCCGAGGGGCGCATCCATTCAAATGGGTCTTGAGAGGGATTCAGGCTAGAAGCGTCCAAACGCTTCCAGCATGTAGCGGCGGGCCGCGCCCTGGGTGGGGTTGCTGGCGGTGCCGATCGTGAAGAGCGCGGCGCTGGCCCGTATGGAAAAGCGGTCTCCGACGTCGTAGCGCAGGCGGAGGTCGGTCTCCGTGCCCAGGGTGCGCTGGTGGCCGAGGTTGCGCTCGGCCTGGAAGAGGTAATAATCGAGGTCCAGGACGATGCCGTGGTAGGCGGGCGGGGTCACCCCCAGGCCCACGATCACGATGCCGCTGGCCCCCGCCTGGAGCCCCGTGGCGGTGGCCGTGGATTGCCCTCCGAAGGCGTCGTAGGGCGTGGCCGCGAAGAACTCGCCGAAACCGGAGCGTTCCAGGCCGTCGAAACGGTGCCCGCTGGACGGGAAGAAGGCCTCGTCAGTGAATGGGGTGGAGGTGTCGTCGCCCGAGCCCCGCGCCAGGGACATGCGGACGATGCCCTGGGTCTGGCCCCAGAGGGGCTGTTTCCACTTGGCGCGGACCACTTCGGCGTTTCCGTTGAACTTGATCTTCTCCGTGGCCGGAGCCGCGGGTTCGGCGGAGCCGCGCTCCAGCGCCGCCTCCCCGTCGAAGACCATGGGTCCGTAATGGAGCTGGTAGCGCAGGCTCGAGAAATACCGGGTGGCCCGGCTGATCGGACAGCCCCCCGCGCAGCCGTTGACCGCGAGGGTCTGCGCGGCCCTGTCCTTCTCGATGAGCTCGTTGAACTGCCAGACCCCCTCCCCGGGCATGTCCACGGAGAAGCCGTAGACGTCGAGGTTGTTGGCCCCGACCTGCCGGTTGGCGGCCTGGAGGATGAAGGCCTGCCCCTTCATGCCGAGCCAGGGGAATCCGCCGGCCGCCGAGACGCCGGTCATCCCGGCGCCGTCGTCATCGAGGAGCAGGCCGCTGCCCAGGGAGACGTTCTGGCGGCCGAAGGTCATGTCGAAGTTCCAACCGGCGAGATTGCGCACCTTCGCGTAGGCGTTCTCGATGAAGGGGACGAAGGCTGCGTTGGGATAATGGTCCGCGATCCGGTCGAAGGGCGGCAGGAAGGGGGTCGTCGAGCCCGCCACGCCGACCGCGTGCAGGCGCACCGCGACCTCCATGGTCTGGGCTTCCCCTCTCCTTTCGCCGAGTTGGATGTCCTTGAGCGCGAAGCCCAGGCGGGCGCGCTGGGAGATGAACGCGTGGTTGTTGACGATATCGGAATTGAGGTTGAGATTGGCGTACGAAAGCGCCCGCATGCGGTACTCGGTCGCCACGTCGAAGCTGGCGGCCTCGAGGACTGCGGGCGTCAGGAGGAGCAGCAGGGCCGCGGGCCGGACAAAGAACGCAACCATCGGCGAAAATCCTAGCAAATATGATTCGTTTGTAATAACGTCTCTTTGCTTCGGTTCTTGCGCAATGCGACAAATTGCTGGCGCAATTTGTCGCATTGCGCGCTTTGGGGAGGGTTCTTGCGACGGACCCAGATACGGCAAAAGGAAAACCCCCGGACGCCTTAAGCGCCCGGGGGTTCCCTTCAGGACGTCTAGAACTTCAGCGATAGGTCCGCGAAGACCAGCATCACGGGGTTGTCCCCGTTCCCGCCCGCTCCTCCGTCCTGGTTGATGTTCTCCTTGAGGTAGCCGCCGGGGTTGAAGCGGGCGTAGCCGACCCCGTAGCGGACGGTCTCGGAATGGTTCCAATCCGCGGTGAGGCCGATCTCGGAGCCGATATGCTTATTGTTGTGCTTGAAGCCGTCGCCGCCGACGAAGGTCGCGTCGCCGTCCGTGGCTTTCTGGAACCGGAAGTCCCAGAGGGAGAGGCCGAGCTCGAGCTTCTCCGTGGCGGCCGGCACCGCCTTGAGTCCCAGGCCGTAGACCACGCGGTTGTTGAGACCCACGGTGGCCGCCATGCCGTTGCCCAGGGACAGCGCCCCGGAGCCGTTGAAGCGGCCGTTGATGATGCCGGGGCGGTAGTCCGAGGCGATGGATTGGAAGCCCTCGTTCTTCTTGCCGCTGCTCATCCCGCGTCCGGAGCCGATGCCGAAGTTGACCCAGGGCATGAGCGCGGTGAGATTGGCCAAGTCGATCTTCCCCCCCGCGTCCAGGAGGAAGGCCTTGCCGCTGTAGTTCGACGCGTCGATCTGGCCCTTCCCGTTGTTGCAGTTGACGCGGCACTCGCCCGCGTTCGAGGCCAGGGTGGCGTCGACCCAGAGGCTCTCGGTCTCGCCGCGCAGCTTGATCCCGTAGACCCAGAGGTAGTCGTTCTTCCCCGTGTCCATCCCCAGGGGTCCGGTCGAATGCGTGACCTGGTTCCAGACGAAGAGGTTGGTCTTGAGCGGAAGGCCCAGGATCCCGACGTCGATGCCGCGCAGGTCCCTGTCGTTGGTGAGGACGGCCCCGGTGGCGGTGTTGTGGGCCTTGAGGCTCGAGCCGCTGATCTTGCCGGCCAGCGCGCTCACGCTCAGCAGCTCGTTGGCCCAATCCGCGCGGAGGGCGTCAATGGCGGTGACATAGAGGCCGTAGGTGTTCTTGGGGCCGAAGAAGACGATGAGGTCTCCGGAGTCCCCGTAGAACTGCCGTCCGAGCACCGCGTCCATCTGCCCGGCGAGCTTGTCGACCTTGATGTTGGCCTGCTGGAGCAGTTCGCCCGCGCCGGCCGCGGCGTTCTGGAGAGGGCCGCCGCCCGGGTTGCTGCCCCAGGCGCTGTCGTTCTTGACGAAGGAGGCCCGGGCGTGGATGTCGTCGAGGAGGTCCCACTCCGCGTTGAGAAGGATGCGCGGGAGCGCGGTGCCGATGCGGTCGTTGCCTCCCTTGGTGCTCCCATCGAGCACGTTGCGCGCCGAGTTCGCCTGGAAGTCCAACTGCCCGCCGAACTTCAGGTTCTTGAGTATCTCATCGGCGCATGCCGGCGCCGCGAGGGCCAGCACGAGCGCCATCCCCAGGAGCTTCTTCATTCGTCTAACCTCCCCAGTTGCGTCTTTAACGTATTTTTCTTGCCCCAAAAAAATTCCGAGAACCCCTGCATGGCGGTCCTCGGCGCAGCCGTCCCATTCCGGACGGCACATTCGTTGCTTCCGTAAGGACTTAATTATAAGGCACAAGTCCCTTCTTGTCAATAGGTCGTTTCAATGGCCGTTGCGGCCTTGCCATTCGTTCTCGGCGGGGTGGGGCTGGGGCGGGGACCTCCCCCCTGTCCCTGTCGTGCGGGTGGAAGGTCAGGGACAGGGGGGACGGTTCCCCGACCGTGCCGCGGGACCCCGCCGGATGATCAGGCGAGGCGACGTGTCGTGCCGTTTATTTCAGCCGGGACTTGGCCCAGTCCACCCAGGGGGTGTCGGGATAGAGGAACGCGATGCGCTCGAGCGTGGCCTTCGCCTTCTCGGCTTCGCCCAACGCGCCGAGACAGCGCGCGAGGGAGGCGTGGACCTGCGGAGCGAGGAAATGGTCTTGGAAGGAGTCCAGGAACCTCTGGTCGGCCTCGACGGCGGCCTTGCAGTCGCCGGAGGCTTCTTGGACTACCCCGAGGTCGGCCAGGGCCAGGGGCGCCAGGGACTTATGGGCCGGTTCATCGGCCAAGCGCCGGTAGACCTCTGCGGCTTCCTTGAACTTCTCCTGCTGGAAACGGATGTCGCCTTCCAGGAGCATGCCGTAGCCCGCGGCCACGCTGCCCGGGTGCTCCGAGGATAGGGCCGAGATCTGCTGGAAGGCCGGCTCCACCTGGCCGCCGTAGGCGAGGCTCTGGGCGATGGCCAGCTTCCCCCAGGATTGCTCGCGGGCCTGGAGTATCCGGTAGGTCATGGTCGCGCCGGCGATGGCGGCTCCCAGGACCGCGACCAGCGTCCACGCCGCGGTCTGCTGGTGGAAGCGCACCCAGTGGAGCGCGGAGTCCATCACCTGCGCCAACTCGTTCTTCTTGGCTTCCTGCCTCACCCATTGTTTTCCCATGTTATAACCTTATCTTCGTCCTTTTTATTTTTTTCTCTAGAGCGATTCGCGTCGGGTAGCATGCGATCCGACGCGCATAGCGCAACCCGCGAGCTTTGGCCCGAGAGGGCATAGAACCCCCCTCCAATCAGTAGGACG
>CAYHRV010000149.1:0-8205 GCA_964359165.1 uncultured Elusimicrobia bacterium | reverse complement strand
GCGAAGCGCCGGTTCATGGCGCGGGCGATGGAGCGGCCCATGGAGGTCTTGCCCACGCCCGGGGGGCCGACGAAGCAGAGGATGGGCCCGCGCAGCTTCCGGGTGAGCCGGCAGACCGCGAGATACTCGAGCACCCTGTCCTTGGCTTTATCGAGCCCGTAGTGGTCCTCGTCGAGGATCGCGGCCGCGCGCCGGATGTCGAGGTTGTCGCGCGTCTTCTTGGACCAGGGGAGGCTCACCATCCAGTCGAGGTAGGTGCGGCAGACGGTGGCCTCCGGGGAGAAGGGCATCATCTTGGAGAGGCGCTCGAGGTCCTTGAGGCTGGCCTCCAGCGCGGCGGGGGGCATCTTGGCCTCGGCCACCTTGGCACGGAGCTCGTCGAGCTCCTTGGCGAAGTCGTCCTTCTGGCGGAGCTCTTTTTGGATGGCCTTCATCTGCTCCGTCAGGTAGTATTCCTTCTGGTTCTTCTGGATCTGGGATTGCACCCGGGTGTGGATGCGGCGCTCCAGGCTGCTGATCTCGAGCTCCGCCTCCAGGAGCTCCACTAGGCGCTCAAGGCGCTTCTCCGGATGGTCTATCTCAAGGAGCGCCTGGCGGTCGCCGTGCTTGATGATGGCGTGGGCGGCGAGGGTGTCGCAGAGCCGCGAGGGGTCGGTGATCTGGCGCAGGGCGTTGACCGCCTCGGGGGGGGAGTTGCGCCTCATGCGCGCGAGGGTCTCGAAGTGGGTCAAGGCCTGCCGGGTGAGCGCCTCGAGCTTCGGGGAGAAGGTCCAGGATTCGCTCCCGTAGGAGAGGCCGGTCTCCCAGTAGCCGCCTTCGAGAAGGCGGGGCTCCACCAGTCGTGCGCGGGTGAGGCCCTGGAGGAAGACCTTGAGCGTCCCGTCGGGCATGCGCAGGAACTGGGCCACCTCGGCCACGACGCCGACGGGATACATGTCCGCGGCCTGCGGCTCCTCGATGTCCGCCCTCTTCTGGGCCGTGACGGCCACGAGCTTTCCCTGCGCGGCCTCCAAGGCCTTGATGGACTTCTGCCGCCCCACCGAGAGGGGGACCGACATGTGCGGGAACACGACCAGGTCGCGCACGGCCAGCAGGGGCAGGCGGGAAGGCTTCTTGTCCCCGGTCTCGGTCATTTACGGGTGGTGATGATCTCGTCGACGACGCCGTAGGCCTTGGCTTCCTTGGCGGACATGTAGTAATTGCGCTCCATGTCCGCGGTGAGCTTCTCCATCGTCTGCCCGGTGTGCAGGGAAAGGATCTTGGCCAGGCGCGCCTTCGTCTGCTCCATCTCCTTGGCCTCGATGGAGATGTCCGTGGACTGTCCCGAGAGGCCGCCGTAGATCAGGGGCTGGTGGATCATGATCCGGGAATAGGGGAGGGTGAAGCGGCGGCCCGGGGTCCCGGCGGCGAGGAGCACGGCGCCGAAGGACATGGCCATGCCCACGCAGATGGTGGTGATCGGGGCCTTGATGTACTGCATGGTGTCGTAGACCGCGAGCCCGGCGGAGACCATGCCTCCGGGCGAGTTGATGTAGAGGTTGATGTCCTTGTCGGGATCCTCCGCTTCCAGGTAGAGGAGCTGGGCGATGATGAGATTGGCGGAGTCCGTGGTCACGGCGCCCTCCCAGCCGCCCACGAACACGATGCGCTCCTTTAGGAGGCGCGAGAAGATGTCGTAGCTGGTGGCCGAGCCCTGGTTCCAGCGCTCCAATATCGTCGGTAGTATCATGTGCGGAGTATATAAAATTTGGACTGGGCCGGACTCCTCCGGCGCGGCCGGAGGAGTCCCGGCCTTGGGCCTAGGGGAAATAGGACTTCAGCCCCAGGACAAGTCCCGCCCGGCGGCATATAGTCATCAGTGACGGGCAGCCATCTCGCGTAGGAGGTCGCACTGATGAGACATCTCCTTTCCGTTCTCCTGCCGGCCCTGGCGGTCGCGGCCTCGTCGGGCCCCGCCGATGCGGGGTCTTTCTCCGCGGGGCGTTCGCGCGACCTGCGCAACGCGGTCGAATCGAGCCGGTCGGCCGCCGGGTCGGGGCGCTCCGAGTCCGTGAAGGGCGGGGCTTCCGCGGGTTTCGACGGGACCTCCACCCGCGGCGGCACGGTGGACGCGCGCGGCTACAAAGGGTCGGGCCGGACGAACCTCTCCGCCGGGAGCTCCCGGACGGGGGGCTTGAGGACCTCCGAGCCCCCCGCTCCCGGCGAAGAGGAGGAGGGAGGCGTTTTTGGCGCCCTGAAATCCTGGGCTTTCCCCCTCGGCGGGGCGGCGGCGGGCGCGCTCGCCGGGGGCTTGATGGGCGGGCCGATGGGAGCTCTTTTAGGCGCCACGGCTCTGGGCGGGGCGGGCTATCTCGTCAAGAAGGACTACCTCATGGAAGGGGCCGGAGCGGCCTATGGGGCGGTGCTCGGGGGCTTGGCCGGCGGGCCCATCGGCATGGCCGTGGGAGCGGCGGTGGGCGGGCTGCTCGGCTTCGTCACCCGGTGGATATTCAGCTAGCAGAATTTACCGTTAATTAGGAAACCGGCGCGGCAGGGCCTGCCGGGGATGGGGCCCACCGCTGGCAGGACCCCATCCGTTGTTGAGGTGATGGGAGGAAACTTCGTCGAATTCTGATAGAATCGGCAGGCGTTTCGCTCCCATGGCAACGACAACGGCATCTCCCCCGGAAACGATACTCCAGACGCTCAAGAGCTTCAACCGGGCGCTCTGGTTCGCCAATGTCATGGAACTGCTCGAGCGCTGGGCGTATTACGGCGTGCGAGCCGTGCTCTCCATCTACATCGTGGACGCCGCGAGCAGGGGCGGGCTCGAGTTCACCCATCTGCAGAAAGGCAGCATCTACGCCTGGTGGGCCTTGATCCAATCCCTGCTCCCGATGTTCACCGGCGGCTACGCGGACCGCTACGGCTACAAGAAGACCATCGCCTTCTCCATCGTGATAAAGATGTGCGGCTATCTCCTCATGGCCACCCAGACGAGTTATTGGGGCTTCTTCTGGGGCTGTATGATGCTGGCCACGGGGACCGCGATATTCAAGCCGGGGGTGCAGGGGACCATCGCGCACTCCCTCGATGAGAAGCACGCGGCCCTGGGCTGGGGCGTCTTCTATCAGATGGTCAACATCGGCGGGTTCATCGGGCCGTGGGTGGCCGGGTATCTGAGGATGATGTCCTGGAGCTACGTCTTCTACGCCAACGCGGCGGTCGTCTCCTTGAACTTCATCACCCTGCTCCTCTATGAGGACCCCAAGCCGAAGATGCAGTCCTCCGATTTCGTGGACGAGAGCCCGGTGCGGGAGTTCTTCAAGATCCTCGTCAGCTCGGTCAAGGGCATCTTCGAGCCCAAGCTCATCGCCTTCCTCCTGCTCTTCTCCGGCTTCTGGCTCATGTTCATGCAGCTCTTCGACATACTCCCCAACTTCATCGACGACTGGGTGGACTCTTCCGGCGTCATCCAGGCCTTCGGAAAGCTCTCCGGCATCGAACGCTTCGTCGAGATGGGCGCGCGGGGCGCGAACATCCCGCCGGAGTGGATGGTGAACATCAACGCGGGCTGCATCATCCTGCTGATGATCCCCGTGGCCGTGTTCTTCTCGCGTTTCTCGGCCTTGGCCTCCATCAACATCGGCATCTTCATCTCGGCCGCCGGCCTCGTCCTGGCCGGCGCCTCGATGTCCGGCTCGCTCTGCATCCTGGGGATACTCGTCTTCTCCATCGGCGAGATGGCCTCTTCTCCCAAGAAGCTCGAGTACCTCTCGAGCCTGGCCCCGCCCGAGAAGAAAGGCCTCTATCTGGGCTACGCGAACGTCCCGCTGGCCGTGGGCTGGGGCATCGGCAGCAAGCTCGGGGGGCATCTCTACGAATTCTACGGGGACAAGACGAACTTCGCCAGGAAGGTCCTGCAGGGGGACTTCCAGATGGCTCCCGATGCCGTGGCCGCCCTGCCCAAGGAGAGGATACTCCCGCTGCTCTCCGAGAAGATGGGCGTCGCGCCTGCCGAGGTCACGCGCATCCTCTTCGAGCGGTTCCACCCCGACCGGATCTGGTACTGGTTCGCGGCCGTGGGCATCGCCTCGATGCTCGGCCTCATGGTCTACGACCGAATATTAGCGAGACCGCGAACGCGATAAATTCCGCTGGGATTTCTCGCGTTCGCGGGATAAGCAAAACGACTGCCGTCTAGGGGAGGAGGCGGAGGGCGTCTTGCCAGCTGAAACCGCGGAAATCCTTGAGCGTCAGGGCCGCTCGCCGGAACTCGGTCGCGGGATGGGAGGTGGTCAGGGCGACTATTTTCATCCCGGCTCGCCGGGCCGCTTCCTCCCCCAGAAGCGCGTCCTCGAAGACGAGGCAGCGCCGAGGGGGAACTCCGAGCCTGCGGGCCAGGGTCAGGAAAGTCTCGGGATGCGGCTTGCCGCGGCGCACCTGGGCGCCGGTGACCACGGCGTCGAATCGGCGGCGCAGGGAGAGGCCGTCGAGGACGAAACCCACGTTCGCGCCGCGCGACCCGGTCCCGACCCCCAGGCGTATGCCGCCGCGCCGCGCTCCCCGCAGGAAATCCCGCAAGCCGGGAGCGGGGCGGAGATGAGGGCGATAGAGGTTCCGGTAGATCCTCTCCTTGCGCAGGGCCAGGCGCCTGCCTTCCGCGTCGGGGATGCGCCTTCGGAGATAATGGGACAGGACGGCGAGGGTGGGCATCCCCGCGGTCTTGGCGTGGAACTCGGGGATGTCGAGGACGATCCCGTGGTCCAGGAAAAAAATGCGCCAGGCCTCGGCATGCCAACGCATGTTGTCGACGACCACGCCGTCCAGGTCGAATAGAAAGGCGCTACCGCTTTGGGGATATCCCAAGGTCTTTGAGGAAGGCCTCCTCGCCCGGATCGCGGCCTAGGAAGGCGCGCAGGGATTCGGATTCCTCCCGCGAGCCTCCCACCTCGAGGATCTGACGGCGGTAGTCCCGGCCCGTCTTTTCGTTGAGGAGGCCTTCCTTCTCAAAGCGGGTGAACATGTCCTGGGCGAAGACCTCGGACCACAGGTACCCATAGTAGCCGGCGTCGTATCCCATGAGGTGGTTGAAGCTCGTCTCCGGCATGACGCCCGGGCTCATCGGGATGAGCGAGACCTCCCCCATGAGCTTGGAGTAGAGCGCGGTGGTGTCCTGGGCGCCGAGGGTGTGCAGGGTCATGTCGTAGGTCGCGAAGAAGTTCTGGCGGAGGTATTTTAGCCCGGAGTCGACGAGCTTGGCGGCCACGAGCTTCTTGATCATCTCCTTGCTCAGCTTGCGCGAGCGGTCCTGGTAGTGCCCGGAGAGGCGCGTGAGGATTTCCTCCTTCCAGACCCAGTTCTCGAATATCTGGGAGGCCGATTCGACGAAGTCCCGCGCGACCGAGGTCCCGGAGAAGCGCTGGTACTTCGCGCGCGTGAGCGTCTGGTGCATGATGTGGCCGAACTCGTGGAAGAACGTCTCCACCTCGTCGTGGGTGAGGAGGGAGGGGGCCTCGGCCGTGGGTTTGTTGAAGTTCGCCACGATGGCGCTGGAGGGCTTGCGGTAGGACCCCTCGGGCAGGACCCGTCCTTGGATGAGGGTGAAGGCGGCCGCGTGCTTGTACTTCCCCTCGCGGGGATAGAGGTCCATGTAGAAGCGCCCGATGGAGACCCCGGTGCGCGAGTCGGAGATCTCGAATTGGCGGACATCCGGGTGCCAGGCCCCGGAGGGGAGGATCTCGCGGAACTTGAGGCCGAGGAGCTCCTGGTAGACGGCCAGCATCTGTTCGACGACCAGGTCCATGGGGAAGTACTCCTTGAGCGTCTGCTGGTCGACCTGGTAGCGCGTCTTCATGAGCTGGTTATGGTAATAGCGCCAGTCCCAGGCGCGCACGACCCCGTCGGACTTGGCCCCTTCCTCCGCGTTCTTGAGGGCGGCGAGCGTCTTGAGCTCGGCCTTGCCCTTCGCCTGCAGGGGGGCGCGCAGGCGCTCGAGGAAGGAGAAGACCTCCGAGGGCCGCTGGGCCATGCGCTCTTCGAGGACGTAGTCCGCGTGGGTCTTGTAGCCCAGCAGGCGCGCCGCCTCCGCCCGCAAGCCGAGGATCTCCGCGAGCCGCTCCTTGTTCTTGGAGCCGCCGCGGAGGTTGAATTTCGCTTCCAGGACGCGCCGCGCCCCGGGGTCCTTGGCGTTCTCGATGAATGGGAAGTAGTCGGGATAATCCAGCGTGACCTTGTAGCGGTCCCCTTCGCGGGGGAGGCGCTTGAGGAAGTCCTCCGGAAGTCCGGAGAGCTGTTCCTTGGAGAAGAGGGCGTAGTCCTGGGTCTCGGCGACCTCCTTCTGGAAATCGTTCTGCAGGGCGACGAGCTTCTGGCGGAGGCCTTTGAGCCGTTCCCGCTGGGCGGGGGGAAGGGCGAGACCGCTGCGCCGGAAATCGAGGAGGGTCTTCTCCATCAGGCGGGCGTCCTCGCCCTCGAGCACTTCGCCGCGTTCGGCCGCGGCTTTGATCGCAGCGTAGAGCCCCTCGCGCGTGAAGACTTCCACCAGGTATTTGGAGATATCGGTGTCGCAGTCCATCCCCGCGTCTCGGGCCCCTTTCTCCGTGGAGACGTGCCCGAGGAACATCGGGACCGCGGTCTCATCCTGCAGGTCGGAGAGGATGTCCGAGAAGGGGACCAGGGCGGACCGGAATCCGGGGTCCTTGAGGGACTCGAGGTCCTTGAGGCGCGTCTCGGCAAGGGCCTTGGCCGAAGCGCAGGCCGCGGTGATGGCGCCTGAGGAGAGGGCGAAGTCCAGGGACCCGGAAACGGGGAGGGCAGCGGCCGGGGCGGCGAGAAGCAGCGGGAGCAACATCGATGCGTTTCTCATGGACGCTCCTTGATGGGAGGAGGCGTCACGGCTTCCCGCCCAGGGGAGCCGCGACCTCGGTCGTTTTCGCCGAAGCGCGGATGAAGTCCATGACCTTCCGGTCGCGCAGGGCGGAGGCGATGCCCTCCTTGCGGGTCTCGAAATACTCCCGAACGTCCTTCTTCTGCTCGTCGGTCTCGGCTTTCTCGAGGTTCCTCTCCAGCTCTTTTTTCAGGTCGTCCTCGGTCACCGAGAGGTTCTCCTTGCGGCCGATGGCGGAGAGGATGAAGGAGAGCCGGACTTCGGCCTCGGCCTGGGGCTTGATCTTCTCGCGGAGTTTTGAGAGCTCGGCTTCGGGGATCCCCCGCGCGCCGAAGCGGCGCACGAGCCTCTCGAGGGAATGGTCGAGCTGGGCTTGCGCCAGGCTCTCGGGGATGGGGAAGCGATTGGAGGAGAGGAGCGCGGACTCGATCTGGCCGAAGAGCTCCCGTTCGGAGCGCTCCTTGCCCTCCGCCTCGATCATCTCGCGCAGCTTCGCCTTGAGGGCGTCGAGAGATTCGAGACCCATGTCCTTGGCGAACTCGTCATCGAGCGGGGGGAGTATCTTCTCCTTGATCTCGCTGAGGGACACCTTGCAGACTCCTGCCTGCCCTTCCACCTTGACCGGGAACTCGCGGCTCTCCCCCCGTTTCGCGCCCAGGAGGCCCTCGGTCAAGCCCTCGATGCTCTGCTCCGAGGACATGTCCACGAGTTCCTGCTTGCCCTGCGCGCCGGGGAGCCTTTTCCCCTCGCGCAGTATCTCATAGTCGACGACGGCGTAGTGGGATTTGGCCACGGCCGCGGCCTCGCTCTTATCGAGCCGGGCGTTGCCTTCCTGGACCTCCTTGAGACGCGCCAGGACGAGGGATTCTTCCGCGGAGTAGGTCTTGCGCTGCAGGGACAGGCTCTTGTATCCCTGCGGCTCCACTTTCGGGGCGACTTCCACCCGGAGCTCGAAGACGAGAGGAGAGCCGTCCTGCATATTGAAATCCGCCACGCTGGGCGAGGAGACGGGTTCCAGCCCCAGCTCCCGCAAGGCCTCCGGGACGGCGCCGCGGAGCAGGGCGTCGGCGGCCTCGGAGCGGGCATGGTCCGCGTACTGCTTCTTGATGAGGTCGATGGGCGCCTTGCCTTGCCGGAACCCGGGGATCCGGGCGCGGGACTGCAGTCGGATGAAGGCGTTGTGCAGGGCCTCCTGGACGGCGGGGGCCGGCAGTTCGACTTCGTAGGAATGGAGGCAGCCTTCCTCCTTGAGCTTCTTGGTCTTGAGCTTGACTGGGGTCGTCGTAGTCGTCATCCTGCCTCCCTAAGTGCACAGCGGCGAAAGCCGCTGTGCGTTG
>CAYHRV010000148.1:0-8307 GCA_964359165.1 uncultured Elusimicrobia bacterium | reverse complement strand
AGACGGTGGCTGGATTTGCTCCGAGACGGTGGCTGGATTTGGTCCGAAAAACGCAAGAAAGCGCCGAGGACGCAAAGGAGCGCGCGTCGGGGCTGGTTGGGGCTTTCCGCGACTTCGCCTCCGCGGAGGCGGCGGCGGACGACATGAACCATTTCCGCCTCTACCTCCAGTCCATCCCGGGCCATGGAGAACTCAACGACCGCAAATTCTACATGCAGACGAACGCCCTGGGCGGCTTCCTCCCCTTGACCGGCACCTGGCGCGGCAGTCCCAGAAAGAAGATATTGCTGGAGACCCCCCTGGGGGAGCTGGTGGGTCTCGACCCCTTCGATGATGAGCTGCCGGCCAAGCATGGGCTCATCCTGGGCACCACCGGGTCAGGAAAGAGCTTCACGACGAACTACGTCCTGAGCAATTTCCTGGCGGAGTCCGACAAGAACCACGTGGTCGTCATTGATGTGGGCGGCTCCTACAGAAAGCTCGCGCAGTCCTTCGATGGCGCTTACCTGGAAGTCCGGCTTTCCGATGAGTTCGGCTTCAATCCCTTCCCGCCCGCGGCGCAGATCATGGAGAAGGGCCGCTTCGATGACGACACCGTGGCCTATCTCACGCTCCTCATCTCCCGGATGTGCCTGGACGCCGGCCGCACGGTCACGGTGGAGCAGAGGGGACTCTTGGAACGGGCCATCAAGAACGCGTACGCCAAGGGCGAGGTGCTCCTCCAGAGCGTCCGCGAGGAGCTTGCGTTGCTGGCCCAGGAGCATCCGGCGGCCAAGCCCTTCGCGGATTCCCTGGAGTTGTGGACCGCCGGCATGTACGGCCGGCTCTTCAACAGGCCCGGGAACTTCGACATCAGCAAGCGTCTGGTGGTCTTCGACCTCCAGGGCCTGGAGGACCATCCGGAGCTCCAGAGCGTGTACTTCTTCGTCATCCGCTCCATCATCTGGGACAAGCTCCTGGACCGGGGCCTCAAGAAGATCATCGCCATCGACGAGGGCTGGAAGTTCTTCAACGACGAGGTGGGCGCGGCGCTCATCGAGAATCTCTATCGGACCGCGCGCAAGTTCAACGGCGCGGTCTTCTCCATCTCGCAATCCCCGGCGGACTTCCTGGAGACCCGGGCCGCCAAGGCCATCATCGCCAACAGCTACGTGAAGATCATCCTCAAACTCACCAAGGGCCATGAGCTCTTGCCGCAGTTCGACCTGAACCCCAACGAGATCGAGGCGGCGCGGCAGCTCCAGTCCAAGCCCGGCGTCTTTTCGGACGTATTCCTCAAGTTCGGCGCGCATTCCCTGGTCGCGCGCATCGAACCCAGCCCCCTGGACTACTGGATATGCACCACCAACGCGCAGGATTGGCTGGCGGAGGAGCGGCTCAGGTCCGCCAACCCGGGGATATCACAGGCCGAGCTGCTGCTCAAACTCGCGGAGGGACGATGATGCGCAGACTGACCCTATGCCTCCTCTTGCTGGCGGTTGTCCAGGCGCCGGCGCATGCCATCATCGTGGACACCCTCGTCAGCGGCGCGATGTACGCCAAGGATCAGGCGTACCAGGCCTTCATGAAGGTCCAGATCATCGAGCAGATCAGGATCATGAAGGGAAACTACGACGCTTCGGTCAGGTACTACAAGGAATTCAAGCGCTTAAACGAGGGCCGGGGGATACTCTACAACGTCGCCATGCAGCTCAAAGAGGGAGGCGAGCAGATGGGCACGGACCTGCGGGCTTCCATCGACCGCGACTTCCTCCACACCTACAACACGGACACCGACGTGGACAGGTTCTTCAGGAGCATCGACCACTCCATCGCCAACAACATGAGGTACGCGGGCGATGAGCTCGGCAACCTCATCGCCAACCGCCAAGTGGGGGTGAACATCTCCAAGAGCGCGGAGGGCCTCTCGCCCAAGGAGGCGGCCAACCTTGGGGCAAAGGCCCAGGGGCTCCAGCTCCAGATGATGACTCGCATCCACGAGGACAATCTGCGGCTCATCCAATTACAGGCGATGACGCTTGCCAATGAGACCAAGCGCCGGCAGGCCGAGCAGGGGCTGATCCAAAGCATGCGCCGGAGCGTCGAGCGCATAGCCCCCGGGGCCGCGAAGGAGGCGTCACAATGACGCCCAGCCTGCTCTTGGACATCAGCCGAATACCGGAGAAGCTCTCCGGGCTTGAGAGCATCGTCGGCGCCATCGCCGCGGCCATGCTGGCCTTCATCATCCCCTTCACCATCGTCGAGATGAACGTGAGGAGCATGCAGGCCAAGGAAGCGCCGAGCTACAGCGGCCTCTTCACCAGGGTCTTTGCCGTGACCGTGTGCCTCCTCTGCTATCAGCGCCTCTTCTACTTCATCCTCAAGGCGTCGCAGATGATGTCTTTCGCGATGCTGAGCGAGCAGGACTGGGGCAATTTCCTCAGGCAGATGCTGAGGGGAAGCGATTCCCGATTCCCCACGCTCTCCATCCTGTTTCATTCCGTCACGTCCATCCAGCAGATCATTCTTTTCTTGTCGACCCTGGTCGCAGTCACGGTCCGGGACGTGATCGTCATGCTTCAGGGCTGCTTTCTCAGCCTCCTGTACGCATTCGGGCCCATTGCCCTCGTGTGCGGGGTGAACGAAAGGACCAGCCAAGTGACGCGGGGTTGGATTACGAACTCCTTCCAGGTGGCTTCCTGGAGCTTCTTCCTCCGCCTTGTCATGAGGGTCTGGCTGACCTTGGGACCCGTGGCGGCCTCCTCGGGCTCCGGGGCCGGAGACGACTACCTTGGGATGCTCTCGGTGAACGTGACATTCATTCTGCTTGTGCTGGGCACTCCCATAGTCTCCGCGCGGCTCCTTTCGGGCGAGAACCTCGCGGCCTTCGGCGAGGCCGCTCTGGGGGCGGTCCAGACGCTCTCCCTGGTCAAGACCCTGCGCGCCGGGACTTTCATCAGCTCCAAGATCGACGGCTTTAGGCGCGACAGGGATCCTTTCAAGAACAACATCTTCCACCATCCCGTCGCTTACCCGGTGGCGGCGACCATGACCGCGGTGGGCAGGCGCATCTTCCCGCGAAAGGACGCCAAAAAGGAGCAAGGCGCGTGAGCCTCCTGTCCCGTCTCCTCCGTGGGAAACCCGTCGCGCAGGCGCCGGCTTCAGAAACGCCGGCCGCGGCCGTTGAGACACCGGCCTACTACGAGGTCTGGGGCGGGCTGGAGAGCGCCAACCGCGCCCTCTGGGCCGGGCTCTGGTTCTCGATCACGGTAGCGCTGCTCTGCCTTGTCCTCGTCCGGTTGATCCTGACAAGGCCGCCCATAGTCATCCGGGTGTCGGACTCCGGCGCGGCACAGGCCGTCTTGGACCCCGGCCGCCAGCCGCCGGTCGGCGAGGCGGAGATCAAAAACTTCCTCACGCTTTTCGAGCGCTTCTTCTGGGGCCTTAATTTCTACGGCTACGAGCAGGACCTCAAGCTCGCCTTCTCCATGATGACACAGAACTTCCAGAGAAAGGCCGACGAGCTGCTCAAGCGGGAGGGTACCGTCGAAAGTCTCCAGGCGAACCAGTCCAAGGTGACGGTAACGCTCACGGAGCTCGAAGTCCTGCGAGACACCCCGGAGCTGCTGGAATGCCGCGTGCTCGGAAACCGGCAGATCGCCTCGTATAAACCGGAGGGACCTTCGGGCGAGGTCGTCTTCGAGCACAACATCATCCTTCGGAAGGTCCCGCGCGCGGAGCAGTCGCCTTACGGCGTGCTCGTCGAGGACATGAAGGAGCGGGTGTTCAAGAAGCAATGAACCCGACCCCCTGGATCGCGGGAGGAATGACGATGGCGCTTTGCGCGGGTTTCTCGATGCCCTTGGGCAGAGAGCGGGACTACCGGACGACTTACTCCGGCTTCGCCGGGCTGAGCGCGCGCTTCGCGCCGCCGCCCCAAGCCCCGGCTCAGTCCGATTCCGCGCATACGCAAGCAACCGCTATGCCTCCGCAGGACATACCACCCTCGCCACCGATGAGGGCACCCGAGGCCGTTACCGAAGCCGGGCGGCCGGGCCGGCCTACCCGGGCCGGGCGACGCCTCTTAGGGCATCGGCGCCGCCCCATCGTCCGTCGCAACGCCGCCGCGGTGAGTGTTTCCACCTCGGCCGCGCCTCGGCCGGACCAGACGCCCATCGCCGTCGCGTCCCCGCTAGAAGGCATGCCGGAGACGGCACCCAGGCAGGTTCCAGTCGAGCCCGACGATTCACCCGAAGGGCTCCGCGACGCCTTCGAAGCGGACCCCTCCAAGTTTCCTCTGGACGCCAAGGTCTGGGCGGATGGAGTTCTTCTCCAGCTCGTGGGGCTATGCCGCGTAAAGGGGCGCTACATTTTGAAGACCGCTGTTACCAACCGAAGCGGGACCGACTTTTTCGTGAAGGAGTTCGGCGCCTACAACGAGGAGGATATGATCTCGCTCAGGTCTTATATCAGGCTGTTCGTCGAGCCGGGAAGGACGCGGGAAGGTTATGTGCTGTTCGCGCCCCCGTCGGGTGCTGAGGTTAAAATCAAACTCAAGGAGGATCGGGAGAAGGGCCGGGTGCTTGAGGTCCCGGTCCGATATCCCTTCTGAAATCCATGCCGACTACACTCATTGATGCAGCCAGGGCGCCGGAGAAACCGGCGCCGCCGAGCGAGGAGATGCTGGAAGCCCTGTGGCCGCGGCCGTGCGCGGGGACTGCGCGGGCGTCCGCAGACGGCCCCTTGCTCTGTTTTGAGTTCAAGAAACGCTACAGCAACCTTCAGAAGACTACGGCCTGCAAGTTCGTCCTCCGCAAGGAACACGTCGAGGAGTTGGTCCGGCTCCATACCGAGTTCAACTGGCACAGGCCCGAGGGCTGCTTCCCGATGAACATGTCGGATATCGTGGCGGCCGCGCTGGACTTCGCTTTCGAGCATCCCATATCATTCAAGGGCCTGGCCGAACCCTCCCAGGCGCGGCAAGCCATCGCCCGGGCCGTTTATCGCAGGGCCTTCCTGCACTTTCTGTCCATCTATGAAAACCTTTAGAACCCCGTGCATCGCCGTTCTTGCCGTGTTTCTCGCCTCGCCGGGCCGGGCCCAGGAGCGGCGTGGTTCCGTCCCGGACGCGAAGCCCGGCAAGCCGGGGGCTGAATGGCAGGGAGTAAGCCAGAAGACACCGTCGAAGGCCAACTACTTCCTGCCCACGGGTTTCTCCTTCCCGGCGCGGCTGGACAACGCGGTGTACTCCTACAACGTGGAGACCCCGGCCGTGGCCGTGCTGGAGCGGAACATCAGCTTTCTGGGCCGGGTCGTCATCCCGGCGGGAACGCGCGTCATCGGCGCCGTCGCCGTACAGAAAAGCCACGACCGGGTCCTCGTCAACTTCCACACTCTCGTCTTCCCGGAGGGGGACGAGATAAAGTTATCGGCGATGGCCCTATCCTTGGATGGGTCCGCGGGCATGAAGGGGAAGGTGGAGAACCACAAGGACTCGGCCGTAGCCAACACGGTGCTCCGTTCCGTGGTCTCGGGGACGCAGGCGGCTTTGGACATCACCGGGGTCAGCCCCATCGCAGTGCAGGCCGCGCAAGGCGTCGCACAAGAGGCCATCAAGGAGCTGGACATGGCGAAACAGCAGGTGACGACCAGCATCACGGTCGATGCGGACACGGGCCTGCGGGTCTATATGAACCAAAGGCTGGAGTATTGAGCTTGCAGCCCGAACTCATCCGCGGACCGGAGAAGATGCATGCCGGAGGCAAGGCAATGAGCTTTATGGAAGCGCCTGGGAGGGCCGGATGAAAAGAGCCGCCCTGTTGGAGGAACTGGCTCCGCTGACCAGGCTGATTGCGCAGGAGCTCCTGGCCCAGCTCAAGGAAGACGGCCTGGTCCTTGCGTCCCAGTCCCTCGCCATCAACGGCCGAGAAGCGGACTCCCCGAAGACTCCTGAACTGCTCACCCTGCGGGAGGCCGCCTCGCTCCTGGGTCACAATTACTTCTGGCTGTCCCGCAACTACAGAAGGCTTCAGCTCAGGCCGGTCCAGATCAGCGGCAAGCTCCTTTTCCCTAGGAAGGAGCTTGGGGAGGCTCTTGAGCGCCACAAGGCGCGCTTCCGCGGAAGGCCGTCGAAACTGCCCGTACTAGCATCTATATGAGAAATCCAATGGCCCCCCTTGACATGGTAACAAATTGTTACTATACTATCAGTATGATAATGGAACTGCTCGGCCACAAGGACTATATCCGGGTGCTGCTAGCCCTGGAGGAAAAGCCGCTTCGCTTCAGCCAGATTCAAAAGGCGCTGAAGCTCAGCCCCGTGCAACTCGACCGCGCCCTCAAGTTTCTTCGCCGGGGGCTTTGGGTCATCCCGCACGTCGACCCCGGCCAAGGCGGACGATTTTTCGTGCAATACCGCCTCGGAAAGCGGGGAACGGCGTTTCTGCGCTCCTTCGATGTCTTTAGCAGGGACGCACAGCGCAGGATGGCTGCGATTGGTTCGTCCGAAGTCGCGGAACTTCGGAGCCTTTACCAGTAGGCCGGGGGATGGCGGCAATCTTCCTGCTCGGCCCTGGGATGTGGGACCCTTCCAAAAGGCCCCCCACAGAACCCAGCCCGATGGACGTGCGACGGCACATCGCCAAGCAATTCCGCCAAGACGACCACGAAGTGGTCTTGATGGAGGACGACCCGGATCGCGGGGGGGAAGACCTCATCCAGAAGTTTGACCGGCTTCTTAGGCGGGACGTGACGGACGTGGTCGTCTATTGGCCCCCGGCCGCGAAGATGCAGACGACCTTCGATGAATTCATACTCTTGTGCGACCGGCGCGATTTTCTGACGAAACATTCCATCGCGGTCTGGCTGCTTTACCACTCATCGGTCGCTGCGATCACCAAGGATGAATTCCGGGTGCTTGAAACCGGGCAGAGAAGCCGCTACCTGAGCGCCGTGGTTGCCTTGGGAGTCGAGCCTTTGGAGTGGGACGACGACGCTGACCTGATGCAACGGATTGTCGCGCTTTCGGATCAACTGCGGGAACGATAATGTGATCGCGCCAGAAATGTTAGAGTATGCGAGGCCGCTAACATGAAAATTACGAAGTCGGGGGATTCGGTCAAGTTCAGGTTCCGGGTCGAGGGCGAGGAAATCCGCCGCGTCGTCTCGATCCAGGAGCTCATGGATTTCCTGGTAGGCAAGGACCGCCAGGAGTCCAACCTGCCCGATGATAGGTTCCCGGTCAAATTCGCGGCCTTCGTCGCCGAGAAGTACCTCCCGCGCTGCGCCAAGCCCAACCTCAAGCACAACAGCTACGAGCGGGAGCTTGACTGCGCTACGGCGCTGACCCGGAACTTCGGGGAGTCCTGCCTGCACAAGATCGACCTCGAATCCTGGGAGGCCTACAAGGCCGGGCGGCTCAACGGGACGCTCAGCTTCTCGCGCAAGAAATGCGCCAACTCCACGGTGGACAAGGAATTCGACTGCCTGCGCCGGGTCCTCAATTACGCCGTGCAGTTGGGTCTCGTCAAGCGCAACCCCCTGCTCGGGGTCAAGGGACTCAAGAACGAGAACCGGCGCGAGATCTGGCTCAGGCGCCAGGAGATCGAGCGGCTTCTCGGGTGCTGCCCAAAATGGCTCGCGGACCTGCTGGAGTTCCGCGTCCTCACCGGGGCAAGACCCGGCGAGGCGGTCCTGTTCGGAAAGGACAACTTGGACTGGCCCCGCGGCGAGATTTGGATTCACACGCTGAAGAAGCGCAAGGGCGGGCTCCATAAGCGGTACTTTTCCATAGCGACCCTCGGCGCCAGGTTCGAGAAGCTCCTGCGGAGGCTTGAGGCGCATCCCGAAAGCGGCCTTTATTTCGCGGACCGTTTCGGCAAGCCGCTCTCGCTCAACACGGTCGAGCACGCTTTTCAACGGGCTCGGAAGCTCGCGAGCATGGACGAGGTGACGCCCTATGACCTGCGCGGCACCTTCGCCATGCACCGGGCCATGGTGGTCAAGAACTTCCGGCAGCTCCAGACCGAGATGGGCCACAGCAACCCGAACTCCATCCAGAGCTACCTGGACGAGGCCAGTCGGTTCCGCAAAGACGAGTCTATTTTCTACGATCCCGAGGCTGAAAAGACGGGCTCCGAAGTGGCCGAAAACGGGCACAAAAACGGGCACTTAATTCGGTTTAATTCCGCGGAGGGCCGGACTGGTATTTGAATAAGTGATTATTATATAATCACTTTTACGATTTGGAGAGGTGGCCGAGCGGCTTAAGGCGGCGGTTTGCTAACCTGATTCGGCCCCGTCGGACGCTTTTCGAGAACCCCGCTTCTC